>NZ_VPBE01000018.1:0-58352 GCF_013418895.1 Acinetobacter sp. YH12116
TCATGAAATACGGTATTCTGATGTGACAAAACCTGAATCCTGGTCGTTAAAGTGTTTGTTTGCACTCATATTTTAACTGTTAGGACTCAGGTTTTTTTATTTAAAGCAAACTATGGGACAGCAGTGGGTTGGGAGGGATTCTTGTAGAAAAACCCTTCTAAATCCCCCTTTCTTGCACTTCGTTTTAAAGCAATGCTTTAAAACTTGCTCAGGGGGAGTTTATATAGCAATGAAATATCAAAATAAAAAAGGACCCCAAAATGACCTTACACATCACCAAAACCGCGATTGCCCGTTGGCACCAGATGCTTGAACAGCGTGATATGGCCATCCTGAATGAACTGCTGGCCGATGAGGTGGTGTTTCGTTCTCCGGTGGCCTATCAGCCTTATGCCGGCAAGCAGGTGGTGTTTTTTATTCTGACCAATGTAATTCAGGTCTTTGAGAACTTTAGCTATCACCGTGAATTTTATGCTGCAGACGGTAACAATGTTGTGCTTGAGTTTTCTGCCCAGGTGGGAGATAAAAAACTCAAGGGTATTGATATGATCCGCTTCAATGATCAAGGTCAGATTATTGATTTTGAAGTGATGATTCGTCCTAAAAGCGGCCTCGAAGCTTTGGCTGCCGAGATGGGACAACGGATGGCACAATTTATGCCCACCTGATCTAAGCCCTGAACTCAACTGACTTCATAACATGAGAGAACTAGCATGATATAAGCCAAACCATAAAAGGGGGGAACAAAACATGAAATTTGTGATCCAGAAAATGGCCCAGCTCACCCAGCGCTTGATTGATGAATGGACCGGCGCCGCAGAACCGACCTTATATTTTAATCCCGAAGGTCAAATCCGGCGCTGTATAGATGTTTTACCGCAACTGAAACAGAAATACCGGCCAACCCCGTGGCTGTCCAATACCCATGCGCATCTGCTTTATTTTGACTTAATCAAGAAAAAAACCATCCGCCTGCATTACGATGCCATTGAGCAGCTGAACATGTCCGATGGTGGCGTAACGGCTATTGCCTGGTACGGTCTGCATCTGCCACCACGCACCCCAACCATTATTGTAATGCACACCATTGTCGGAACTGCCGAGAGCATGAGCGAGCTGGTGCGGGATTTACATCAGCAGACCGGCTGGCGTATTGCCTTATGTTTACGCCGTGGTCATGCCAACTTGCCTATGCCGGTTCCGAAAATCTGCCTGTTTGGTTCCACCGAAGATTTACGGGAACAGATCCAGTTTATTCAGAAAAAATTCCCGGTTTCTGCCCTATATGGGGTAGGTTCATCGGCCGGTACCGGTTTGCTGGTGCGTTATTTAGGTGAAGAAGGCGACAAAACGCCGCTAAAAGCTGCTTTTGCACTGTGCCCGGGGTATGACACCGAAATCGGCTTTAACCATGTTCATCCGTTTTATAGTAAGGTCATGACCAAAAAGGTGATTCAGGCCTTTATTGATCCTTATCGGAGTAGCTGGCAGAAAACCAAATCGCTGGCCAAAGTCATTACCGCGCAAAACCTGGCCGAATTTGAACAGGCCTATTTTGAGATGGCCGGCTATCATGATTATGAAAGTTATAGCAAAGCCATTAACCCGATTTATGTGTTCCAGAATGTCAAAATTCCCCTGATGATTTTAAACGCCGAAGATGATCCGGTTTGTCATATTAAAAATCTGGAACCGTATAAAGAAAGTATTCAGAAAATGCCGAATATTATGGTGGTGACCACCAAAAAGGGCAGTCATTGCGGTTTTTATGAAGGTTTAGGTGCGCCACAGTCCTGGGCCACACGTTTAATGGCTGATTATTTAAAGAACCAGCATCAACAGGGTGAACGTTCTTATTCCTGAATGGAACAGCTTCATAAAAAGGCCAATAAAAAACCCAGTACATGGACTGGGTTTTTTTATGCAACAGTGCTTGAAGGCTGAAATCAGTTTTCAAGCGCTGGGGTTGCTGCGGCAATGGCTGCGGCAACAGCGTCATCTTGTGACTGGCTGTCCGGGTCCGGGTTGGCTGGACGGGCTTCTACCGGCTTGTCTTCAGCAGGAGCGGCCTGAGCTGGCTGAGGGGCTGGCGCAGGTTCACGTGGCGTCACTTCACGACGAATTTCAGTTGTGGTGTTTTCAGTTTCAGTACGTTCAACTTCGTATTCCACTGGCGCTTCAGTTTCAGACACTTCTGGCGTTTCTGCTTCAAGTGGCTCGAACTGGGCTGGCTCAGTGATCTGCTCAGTTTGCTGAACCTCAACTTCAACCTGTTCTTCTTCCTGAGGTGCTTCTTTTTTAACACAGGCACTCAGGAATAAACTGGTTGCAATTGCACCACAAATCAAAAATTTTTTGTTCATAATCTAAAAAAGGAGGGTTCAACGAGATGCGCGTATTATAACAGCAAAAAATCAGATGAAAATCCTATGAATAAAATCTAATTTTTTATCGGAAATGCTGATAGAATAGCCAATTGTTTATTGTTCTATGAATTGATGCGGAATGACTTTGCTTTATAGGTGCAGAGTAAAGTAAAATTGCGCAACATTGCAGGCCAGTTTAGGCTCGATTGTACGAGAAACCCAATGACCCATTTTATTTTCGTGACTGGTGGTGTTGTTTCATCACTAGGTAAAGGTATTTCAGCTGCTTCAGTTGCTGCACTTTTAGAAGCCCGTGGTTTGAAAGTAACCATGGTCAAAATGGATCCATACATCAATGTCGATCCAGGGACGATGAGTCCTTTCCAACATGGTGAAGTTTTTGTCACAGAGGATGGTGCTGAAACTGACTTAGACTTGGGTTATTACGAACGTTTCTTGCGTCGTGCGAAGATGACGAAGTTAAACAACTTCACATCAGGTCGCGTGTACCAAGACGTCTTAAATAAAGAGCGTCGTGGTGATTATCTGGGCGGTACCGTTCAGGTGATTCCACACATCACAGATAATATTAAAGAGCGTGTCCTTCGCGCAGGTGAAGGTTATGACGTTGCCATTGTTGAGATTGGCGGCACGGTCGGTGACATTGAATCTCTCCCATTCATGGAATCGGTCCGTCAGCTCATGGTTGAGCTCGGTCATAAACGTACCATGCTGATGCATTTAACCCTGTTGCCATACATCAAGTCTGCAGCAGAGTTAAAAACCAAGCCAACCCAGCACTCGGTTAAAGAATTACTGTCAATCGGTATTCAGCCAGATATCCTGATCTGCCGTACTGAGCACGATGTAGACGCAGATACTACCCGCAAAATTGCACTGTTCACCAACGTTGAAGCGCGTGCAGTGGTGGTATGTAAAGATGCCAAAACCATTTATCAAATTCCACGTACCTTCTATGAGCAGGATGTGGATGATCTGATCTGTGAACGTTTTGGTTTTGATGTGCCAGAAGCAGACCTGTCTGACTGGGATAACGTGGTTGAAGCCTTACTGAATCCGGAATACACCGTACGTGTAGCGATGGTTGGTAAATACGTTGAACTGCCAGATGCCTATAAATCGGTGAACGAAGCGTTATTGCATGCTGGTATTCAAAACCGTGTCAAAGTACAGATTGACTATGTCAATGCAGAAGACCTGGAAAGCCAGGACGTTGCAGCCGTACTGAAAGATGCTGACGCAATTCTGGTCCCTGGCGGCTTTGGTGAGCGCGGTACTGAAGGTAAAATGGCGGCCATCCGTTATGCACGTGAAAACGGTGTACCATTCCTGGGCATCTGTTTAGGTATGCAGCTTGCCGTAATCGAATACGCACGTAACGTTGCCGGTATTGCAGATGCGACTTCAACTGAATTTAACCGCTCAACCAAATCTCCATTAATTGGTCTGATTACCGAATGGTTAGATGAGCGTGGTGAAGTACAGCAGCGTTCAGTTGATTCTGACCTCGGCGGTACCATGCGTTTAGGTGCACAAAAATCAGAACTGGTTGAAGGCACCAAAACCTGTGAAGTGTACGGTTCAGCAGAAATTATTGAACGTCACCGCCACCGCTATGAAATGAATAACCGTTATATTCCTGTTCTTGAAGAAAAAGGCATGAAAATCTCAGGTTATTCACCAGTACAGCACTTGGTGGAAACAGTTGAAATCCCTCAACATCCTTGGTTTATTGCGGTACAATTCCACCCAGAATTTACCAGCTCGCCACGTGATGGACATCCGCTGTTTGCAAGCTTTATTGATGCTGCCAAAAAGCAGTACCAAAACAAGCACTAAGCGGTAAAAGGAATAAACCAGGAAGTTTAAATGTCACAATTAAAAGCACAAGAAGTTGTACGTTTAGGCGATATACAAATGGCAAACCACTTGCCATTTGTACTATTCGGCGGCATGAACGTACTTGAGTCCAAAGATTTGGCCTTTGAAATTGCAGAAACCTATATTGATATCTGCACACGTTTGAATATTCCTTACGTTTTTAAGGCCAGCTTTGATAAAGCCAACCGTTCAAGCCTGAACTCATTCCGGGGCCCAGGCCTGGAAAAAGGGATTGAGTGGCTGGCAGACATCAAAAAACACTTCAATGTTCCGATTATCACCGACGTGCATGAGCCGTATCAGGCTGCGCCGGTGGCTGAAGTTGCTGACATTATTCAGCTTCCTGCCTTTTTAAGCCGTCAGACCGATTTAGTTGAAGCTATGGCCAAAACACAGGCCATCATCAACATTAAAAAAGCCCAATTCCTTGCGCCGCATGAAATGCGTCATATCCTGCATAAATGTCTGGAAGCTGGTAATGACAAGCTGATTCTTTGTGAGCGGGGCTCAGCCTTTGGTTACAACAATCTGGTTGTTGACATGCTGGGCTTTGACATCATGAAAGAGATGAATGTGCCGGTATTTTTCGATGTGACCCATGCGCTGCAAACGCCGGGTGGCCGTGCCGATTCAGCCGGCGGTCGCCGTGCGCAAATCACCACACTGGCGCGTGCCGGTATGGCGACCGGGCTTGCAGGTTTATTCCTGGAAGCGCATCCAGATCCGGATGTGGCCAAATGTGATGGCCCGTGTGCGCTGCGCCTGTCACAATTAGAGCCATTCTTGGCGCAATTAAAAGAATTGGATACTTTAGTTAAAGGATTCAAAAAGTTAGATACTCATTGATGCCCGCAACAGCATCTATTATTCAATCAACTGAGGAATTGTTCATGAGCCAAATCGTTGACATTCGTGCACGTGAAATTTTGGACTCTCGTGGTAACCCAACCATCGAAGCAGACGTAATCTTAGCATCTGGCGTAGTTGGCCGTGCATGTGCACCATCTGGTGCTTCAACTGGTTCTCGTGAAGCTTTAGAACTTCGTGATGGCGATAAAGCACGTTACTTAGGTAAAGGTGTGAAAACTGCCGTAAACAACGTTAACACGCTAATCCGTGATGCGCTGGTGGGTAAATCAGTATTTGAGCAAAAAGACATCGACAATACGATGATTGCTTTAGATGGTACTGAAAACAAAGAAAAATTAGGTGCAAACGCAACGCTAGCCGTATCTTTGGCTGCTGCACGCGCTGCTGCTGATGAAAAGAAAATTCCTCTTTTCCAATACATCGCAGATTTACGTGGTCAAACCATTTTGACTATGCCTGTGCCAATGATGAACATCCTGAACGGTGGTGCGCACGCAGACAACACTGTTGACATCCAAGAGTTCATGATTGAGCCAGTAGGCTTCACTTCATTCGCTGAAGCATTACGTTCAGGCGCTGAAGTATTCCATGCGTTAAAATCAGTATTAAAGAAAAAAGGTTTGAACACAGCTGTAGGTGATGAAGGTGGTTTCGCGCCGAACTTACGTTCAAACGAAGAAGCAATTACCGTAATTCTTGAAGCAATTGAACAGACTGGCTACAAGGCAGGTTCTGACATGATGCTTGCGCTTGACTGTGCATCTTCTGAATTCTACAAGAATGGTCAATACGTACTGGAAGGCGAAGGCAACAAAGCATTCACCAGCAACCAGTTTGCTGACTATTTAGCTGGCCTGGTAAACCAATATCCAATTATCTCAATTGAAGATGGTTTAGATGAATCTGACTGGGAAGGCTGGTCTTACCTGACGTCAATTCTTGGCGACAAGATCCAGTTGGTCGGTGATGACCTGTTCGTGACTAACCCTAAAATCCTGCAACGCGGTATCAACGAAAAAGTGGGTAACTCGATTCTGATTAAATACAACCAGATCGGTACCTTGACTGAAACTTTAGATGCCATCTACCTTGCAAAAGCCAATGGTTACTCAACGGTTATTTCTCACCGTTCAGGTGAAACTGAAGATTCGACCATTGCTGATCTTGCAGTAGGTACAGCAGCAGGACAAATCAAGACAGGTTCTCTATGCCGTTCTGACCGTGTAGCGAAATATAACCAATTACTTCGTATTGAAGAATTGACGAATGCTGCATATCGCGGTAAAGCTGAGTTTAAAGGTTTAAACTAAGCGACAGATGTCAATGTTAAGTGTATTCGACTCGAAATCGAGTAAAGTACTGTTGGGCCTTGCGATCGTTCTGATCGCAGGGTTTCAATATTTATACTGGTTTGGTGAAGGTGGTTATCGTGAACATCAGGAACTGACCCAGAAAATACAACAACAAACCGAACTCAATAATGAATTAAAAGAACGTAACCGGGTTTTGGCCGCGGAAGTTTATGATTTAAAAAATGGTGTAGAAGCCATCGAAGAACATGCCCGTCTTGATCTGGGCTTAATTAAACCACATGAAACTTTTGTACAGATGAGTACCATCAGTACCCAATATAAGCCGATTTATATCAATCCGAATGCCCAGGTAGATTTACGTACCAATGAAGCACCACAGCCAGCTGCAACAACCCCTACACCATAAACTTTGGGCCGTTATTCCGGCAGCAGGCTCGGGCAGTCGCTTTTCCAAATCCGAACTCAAGCAATATCAGATGATCCAGGACCACACGGTGCTGGAGCATACGGTAGCGCGTTTAAATCAGTTGCCGCTGGCAGGTTATGTGCTGGCCATTGGTGCGCAGGATGATGTGGCCCAGCGTTTGCCGTTTGCACATCAGGATAAAGCTCATCTTTGTCTGGGTGGCGCAGAGCGGGTCAACTCGGTACTGAATGCCTTGCAGTATTTATCTGCTATTGCATCGGATGAAGACTGGGTGCTGGTGCATGATGCCGCGCGTCCCTGTGTGGCGGTTGAAAACTTATATGCGCTGGTGAATCAGGCGGTACACAGCAACCAGAGTGCCATTCTGGCCATTCCGGTCCGTGACACCCTCAAGCGCGTAGAGACGCAGCAGCAGATTCAGACCACAGTAGACCGTGCCCAGCTGTGGCAGGCGCAAACCCCGCAAATGGCGCGTTTAGGTGAGCTAAAACGCGCGATTGAACAGGCATTGGCGCAAGAGGTGAATATTACCGATGAAGCCAGTGCGTTGGAGCATGGTGGCTATCCGGTACAGGTGGTACAGGGACGCTCTGACAATATTAAAATTACCTATCCCGATGATCTGGAGCTGGCGCGTTTAATTCTGCAAGCCCAGCACGCCGGAAGTACTGCATAAAAAATCTTTGCTGAAATCATGAGTCGGGTGTGTATTTCCGATTCACTCTGCGCATAGTTCATCCTATAATTGCCGATGATTTGTTATCTGGATTGAATGGGGCGCAATGATACCTTCTCAGCAGTATCGTTTTTTACGTCACTCTTTACGTGATGGAAGAAGCATTAAAAGCGATACCTCTCGCTGGACCAAACTACACCTCGATCCTTGGCTATTATGCTTCCTGATCCTGAATGCAATTTTAGGGCTGATGGTGGTGTATAGTGCCACCGCACAGGATATGGGAATGGTGATGCGTCAGGGCATCAGCTTTGGTATCGGCTTTATTGCCATGTTTATCTGTGCGCAGATTCCGCCCAAGGTCTATCAGGCCGCCAGTCCCTATTTTTATGCCCTGGCCGTGCTCATGCTGGTACTGGTGCTGCTGATTGGTGAAACCCGCATGGGGGCCAAACGCTGGATCAGTCTGCCCGGTATTGGCAGTATGCAGCCCAGTGAATTCATGAAATTTACCATGCCACTGATGATGGCCTGGTATTTTGCTCGTAAACCGTTTCCACCCAAATTCCTGCAAATCGTCGGTGCGCTGGTGCTGCTCGGCATTCCTTTTGTGCTGGTGGCGCTACAGCCGGACTTGAACATTGGCCTGATTATTCCGGGCATTTTTGTATTGTTTCTGAGCGGCATGTCCTGGCGTTTAATTGGCGGGGCATTTGCGGCGATGGCCATTGTTGCACCGCTGGCCTGGATGTTTTTATTACAGGAATATCAAAAGAAACGGATTTTAACCCTGTTTGATCCGGAATCTGATGCACTCGGCGCTGGCTGGAATATTATTCAATCTAAAATTGCCATTGGTTCGGGTGGTCTGACCGGTAAGGGCTATCTGGAAGGCACTCAGTCGCATTTGGGTTATTTGCCGGAGCATCATACTGACTTTATTATGTCGACCTATGCTGAAGAATTTGGCTTCTTTGGCGTATTTTTACTGTTCGCGCTGTTTGCTGCAATTATTATCCGCTGCCTGATTATCAGCCTGAGCTGTTTTCATAATTTCGGTCGCCTATATGCCGGTGCAGTTGGCTTGACCTTCTTCTTCTTTGTGTTTTTAAACTCCGGTATGGTCAGCGGGATTTTACCGGTAACCGGCGATCCATTACCGTTAATGAGTTATGGCGGTACGGCTGTGGTCAGTCTGCTGGCCGGGATGGGCATTGTTATGTCAGTACATACCCATCGTTAAACACGATCCTGCTGTTATAAAAAAAAGCCTCATCTGAGGCTTTTGGGTTATGAGCTTTTCACAAAGCCTGCTTCCTGGGAAGACGGGTATTTGGTCAGCAGGGTGCTACGATACTGCGCGGCTAGTGCATCATTCTTGTCGACATTTTTGGCAATGCTATACAGACGATACACCGCATTAGAGGCTTTAGACGAATTTGGATATTTGCTGGCAACAATTTCAAAATTCTTTTTGGCTTCGTTGTAGTTGGTTGGTTCAATTGCCAGATTAAACTCGGCCAGCCAGAAATAGGCATTGCTAATATACACGCTATTCGGATGGTTTTTAATAAAGTTCTGCATCGGGGCAATGGCTTTTTTTGCACCGCCTTGTTTATAGGCATCCAAAGCGATGGTATAGGCCGCTTTTTCCAGTTCTTCCGTCGAGCTTTGTGTGCTAACCACGGTGGTCGCTGCTGGTGCTGGGGCAGCGGTATTATTTATGGGGTTACTGGTGGGTTGGCTGCTGCTGGCTGTACTGGGAGAACTATCCTGTTGATTATCCTCCTCTACAGCAGGTGCTGCTTCCGGATCAATTTTCTGATTGAGCAGTTCAAGACGCTGGTCTAAATCGGTATAACGGTTGGTCAGTTCATGCTTGAGCTGGGCAATCTCGTTTTCCTGTTCTTCCATTTTGCCACGCAGGGTGCGAATATCATTTTCAAGCTGCTGGTTTTTTTGCATCAATTGCCAGTTCAGGTTGGTGGTGACCGGAGCGCCGCTATTGGAGGCGCCAATGGCCGCCGGGGTGCTGGCGCTGCCGCTGTTCTGACTTAAGCCGCGTGATTCAATGGGAATATTGGCCAGTGCTGGCGCAGAGCAGAGCAGGGTGAGTGCACAGAGTGTATGCTTTTTTAGCATCATTTTCATATCCATCTTTTATCTTTACTGGGAATGAGCGGGCAGGAAAGGGCTCATTCCAAATCATCATCATGTGCACATTAAAAACGGCCCGAACCCGAATTGCAATAAGCTTTTACAAAGTTGTCATGAATTAGGCGTCTGTCAAAATTCTCGGAATTCTGTTGCAAAATAACCAATTAAATACAAACTGTTTTTTTAATAATCAAATAGATGGCTGATTTATATAAAAGCGCAATCAGGACTTGCAAGTTCAATAAAATTGTCTATACTCTGTTTCTGCAATGGTAGCTCTGCCGGTTACTTCGCAATTTCACCCTGTGAACCCCGCCAGGACCGGAAGGTAGCAACGGTAGCAGACGTGGGATGTGCCGAAGCTTTGCTGGTAGGGTTGCCACCATTTTTATAATTCTTAGAATATCGCTTTTTTCTTTTTAATTTCCTTTCGATTTAATCCCTATATTATTTTCTTATATTTGTCGATGTTTCATCCTAGTTAGATGCTTATCTATATCTATCAATTCACTCTTTAATCTTCTGCTTTACGGTTAATCGCCTTCATAATCGCATCCATTTCAAAACCACGATACATTAAAAAGCGGATCTGTCTGGCTTTCAGTTTCGGGTCTTTCGTGACATCAGGACCAAACTTTTTAACTTTTAATTCGTAGGCTTGCTGCACCCAGTCGGTTTCTTTCAGTTCTTCTGAAATTAAAGCGGTATCAATTTTTTTGCTTTTCAGCTTCATTTTAATCTGATTGGGGCCTTTGCCTTTGCGCTTTTGGCTGGACAGCAGGGTTTCGGCCACACGCTGGTCACTCTGGTAATTCTCGCGTGACAGTTCATCGACCAAAACGACCACTTCTTCACGGTTTTCTGCATACAGCGCCAGTTTCTCAATCAGTTCAGCTTTGGAATATTCTTTACGGGTCAGGACTGCAAAGGCATAAGAGCGCAAACGTGAACCGCTTAAACCGGGTTTGTGTTCCTGACTGTTATTATGATCGAATAAACGTTCTTCAGGATCAAATTCAGGCGGGGCAGTTGCAGATACAGATGGTGCTGGCTGATCTTCTGCATCGCCAAATTGCTGCTTTAAGGTTTCATAGTCCAACAGTTTAGTGAATTTCGCATCTGACATAAGCATCTCGCAGAAAAGGGCCATCAGCATAATAACAAAACGCCCCGTAGGGCGTATTGTGTAATGTCTAAAGTCTCAACAGTTGAGTCTTACAGATCTAATGAAAAGTCAGGTTCCTCTTCGTCTTTTTCTTCAACCACGTTGCCTGTGGTTAATAGCTGTTCACGAATCAGTTTTTCAATGGTCTGTGCCAGTTCAGGATGTTCTTCCAGATGGCGAATGGTATTGTTTTTACCTTGGCCAATCTTTTCACCTTGATATGAATACCAAGCACCAGCTTTTTGCACAATCTCTTGCTGCACAGCCAGGTCGACCAGTTCACCTAAATGGTTCACACCTTTGCCGTACAGAATCTGGAACAGCGCTTCACGGAACGGAGGTGCCATCTTGTTCTTCACCACTTTTACTTTGGTTTCAGAACCGACAATTTCATCACCTTCTTTGACCTGACCAACACGGCGAATATCTAAACGTACTGAGGCATAGAATTTCAGTGCGTTACCACCAGTGGTGGTTTCCGGGCTACCAAACATCACACCAATCTTCATACGGATCTGGTTAATGAAGATCACCATACAGTTAGAACGTTTGGCATTACCGGTAATTTTACGTAGCGCCTGGCTCATCAGACGAGCCTGCAGGCCCATATGTGAATCACCCATTTCGCCTTCAATTTCGGCACGAGGGGTCAGGGCTGCAACAGAGTCGACAACGATCAGGTCAATTGCGCCTGAACGTACCAGCATGTCTGCAATTTCTAGCGCCTGTTCACCGTTGTCCGGTTGTGAAACCAGCAGGTTATCAATATCTACACCCAGTTTGCGTGCATATTGAGGATCAAGAGCATGTTCGGCATCAATAAAGGCACAGGTGCCGCCGGCTTTTTGACATTCCGCAATGGCTTGCAGGGTCATTGTGGTTTTACCTGAAGATTCAGGGCCATAAATTTCAATAATACGGCCTTTTGGTAAACCGCCAATACCGAGCGCGATGTCCAGCGTTAATGAGCCGGTAGATACTGCTTCTACAGCCTGTACGGTATTGTCACCAAGACGCATTACTGTGTTTTTACCAAACTGTTTTTCAATCTGGCTTAGGGCAGCATTTAGCGCCTTGCTTTTATTCTCATCCATCTTACAACCTCAATACGATGTCACCAAACTATATACTCAAGTGGATGTATGTACTTCAAACTCTTTCCACCCGAGTATAGTGACAGAATTTATGTTTCTCTTCTATGAAAATCAGTGGCCTTGCGACACATTCTGACGCTCAAAATTAATCATCATGATATGACCAGGAGTGGTCATAGGACTGATCATTTTCTTGTTTAAATTTACTGATTTGTCGTCGGTCTTTTTTACTTGGACGATGATCAGGCCGTGCTAGATTATGCAACTTTCTTTGTGATGCAATCAATTCCCGACGAGCAATACTGACCTCAGTTTCTTCATAAAGTTGCTGGGCCACCGGTGCCGGACCACGGACTGCCGATAAAGACAGTACTTTGACCGTTTTGCGGTCAAAGCCCTGTTGTACGGTCAGCTCCATACCAACCCGGATTTCCTTGGAAACTTTGACGCGCTCACCATTATGATGCACCTTGCCGCCTTCAATGGCCGCTTTGGCAATTGAACGGGTTTTAAAAAAGCGGGCCGCCCAGAGCCACTTGTCAATACGCATGCTTTCTACAGCTTCGTGTTGAGCAGATTTAGGCATATATTTTGTTTTCCTCAGCGTGTTGCAATAGGGGAATCAGATCGGTTAGTGCATGCAGCATCGGATAATGACTATCTGCACGGGCTGCTTTGCCTGATGAAGGCTGCTGAATGGTCAGCAGCTGTTGAATACCGAATTTTGCTGCACCATTGAGTACTTTTTCGGTATCATCAATAAAGTAACAGCGGGCAGGATCAAAAGGATGCTGCTGTGCCAGGTGTTGCCAGAATTCGACAAATTCTTTGGCATATCCAACGCTTTCACTGCTGATCATGACATCAAAATAGTTGGTCAGACCGGTTTGCTCAAGTTTAAAGGCCAGTCCGGCGCAGTCGGCATTGGTGGCCAGCCAGATTGGATAGCCATTGGCTTTTAGGTAATCGAGCAGCTCGATACAGCCCGGTCTTAAAGCCACCTTATGTTTGTGCTCAATCTGCATGGCCAGTACATCGACCCCGACTTTACTGGTCCAGAAGCGCGATGAATACCAGTTGAGGGTATGGTTGTGTTCCTGATAAAACTGGAACAGGGTATCCCGGCTTTCGGCCAGACTGCATTGATGCAACTCGGCATAGCGGACCGGTAACAGCTCATTCCAGATGAAATCATCATAGGCAAGGTCAAGCAGCGTACCATCCATGTCAAAGATGATGGTGGGTTGATCAGAATAATTCGACATATAAGGCTATCTATGTTTAAAAAAACCACAGCACCACAAGATCCACTGATTTTGCAGCTGATGCCCATTGTGACACAGGCATGTGAAATCTTGCGAGAAGAATATCAGCGTTATTGTTCCGGTGCCAATTTTGATATTGAACACAAAAGCGATGAATCGCCCGTAACCCAGGCCGATTTTCGGGTGAATGCCTTCATTACAGAACAGCTGGCCCAGCAGTTTCCAGATGTGCCGCTACTGTCAGAAGAAGGCGCAGTTTATGATCGGGCGCGGTGGGACACGTTCTGGCTGCTTGATCCACTCGATGGCACCAAAGAGTTTTTACATCAACGTCCGGAATTTACCATTAACCTGAGTCTGGTCGAAGGCATTCATACCACCTTTGCCATTCTGGCGATTCCGGGCGAGCAAACGGTGTATATCTGCCCCAAACAGGGCCTGCCGCTACGGTTTAATATCCAGCAACAGCAATGGTACGCCTATCTATATGTAGACAGTGGTCCGCAGATTCAAGTCGGTTTAAGTCAAAGTAGCCAAAATAAACCGGTCTATGAGCAGTATCTACAGGCGCTCGCTACGATTGAACAGGACTATACGGTTTTTCGTGCTGGCAGTGCTTATAAGTTCTGCATGATGCTGGAAGATAAAGTGGATTTATATCCGCGTTTTCACCCAACCAGTGAATGGGACACCAGTGCTGGCCAATGCCTGATTGAACGGATTGGCGGTGGCCTGATTGATTTTCAGGGACGGCCATTTTTATATAACCATCGTGATACGCTGTTAAATGGCAATTTTATTGCCTATAAAAATGCCGAAATGAAAGAGATTGCCTTGCGTGCTCTAGCACTTATGGCGAATGAACATTGAGCTAATTTGCCAACATGCTATAGTGGGCTTAACACCTTTGTATTTGGCTTGATCCATGGCGTTAGAGCTGCTTCCACCGAGTATGTTAAAGGCAATTGATTTGTTGCCCGATGTGCATACTCCCGTGACCTTGTTTACCCGGCATTCCATTCGTGAAAATGTGGCTGGACAGGGACTGGCGGGCTATGATTTGCAGTTAACCGGTCCGGGACGTGAACTGGCGCAAAAATGGGGGGCTTATCTCATTGACCATAGCGGACGCGCCATTCAGCATTGTATCTCTAGTCCGATCCAGCGCTGTGTCGATACTGCCGCCTTAATGATTGAAGGCGCAGATTCGGTACATATTGCGCCAAATACCCATCATATTGAAATTGTCGAGCAGGGCTTGCTGGTCGAGCCAGGCAGTTTTGTGCTGGACATCAAGCAGGCTGGTCCGTATTTTCGCCAGCAGGGTGCGTTGGGCTTTATTAACAGCTTTGTCAATAATGCCTTGCCGGGCATGAAACATCCGATTCATGGCGTGGTGGATGTGCTGGAACTGATTTATAACACTCATCCTAACAGTCCGGGCGGCCTAAGTCTGGCGGTCAGTCATGACACCATTCTGGCTGCGATTATTGCGGTAATTTCAGGGCGTAATGAGGTGTCACAGGAAGACTGGCCACAAATGATGGAAGGGCTGTTTGTCTGGTTTGAAGGTGAAAATTTTCTGGAATCACAGTTGAAATGGATCTGGCGCGGCAAAGTACATACCTTGGATATCTCGCAGTTTCATCAAAAAGTTTAATATAAATTTGCGCTGGGGATGGTTTGTGAAGGTGAGCTATGGCTGGCTTTAATATATCTTGCTCACACTCAAAAAAAATCCACCTAAAATGACTATGTGTTACGCCTATTTCTATTGGGGTGCAAGAGTCTTGTTTGTCTAAAAACCGCCTAAATCAAAATTTTCTTTTCTGCTGCATTTTTGTCCATCATTTAAAAAAAATAAAAATAAGCTGTCTCTTTCTCTGTCCAATAAAGTACAACACATTGCTTTAGATTTTAAATTACTCTAATATAATTTCTTAAGTCATTGAAAAATATGTGTTTATTTTTTTATTTTTAGTCATAAATTGACATTGGGGTAAAATAAATAGTGAAAAGTGTGATCAAGTTTCCGCTTAGTTTGTTAAGTGTAAGTATATTGTCGTTTATGCTGACGGCATGTGGCGGTGGTGGTAGTGATGGAGAAAGTCAACAGCCGAACAATGGGACAGCACCAGATGCTCCGCTGCATGGAAGTCATTATCCTGAGCCAACGCAAGATGTGGTAAGTCCATCTGTTTTGGGTTTTTATGATTTTAATGCCCAGTCTGAATCACGTGAAGTGCGTAATGATTTAACAGGTTCTTTGCAGGCGATGGTGCAGTTTGCCCAAGGCCATGTGGTTGACCCGAATGGTAACGAAGAGAAAAAAATGCCACGTTTAACCGCAGAACGGGAGGCATTGTTATTAATCACACCGATGCAGGAGATGGATCAGATTAATGCACTGCAGGTTGAGGTGTATCAGAATGAACGGCTGTTACGCCGTATCAACCTGGCTGATCCGACTCAAATTCCGGCCTCGGACCAGAGCAATCGTGATGGCCGTGCAGAAGTGCGCTACAGTAAACGGGCCTGGTCAGCGCGCTTAAACTGGGATGAAGTACGTCCGGGCTTAAAATTACGGATCATTGACAGCAAAAACCGCAGTGGTGATTTACTGGCAGAGCAGATTGATTTTGCTGCGCCTGGTGAACTGGTACTAAATAATATCCGGATTGGACTGCTCACTGCGCCGCCACATTCAACAGGACATGCCATGCTGCTTGAACCGGAAAATTCAGGCACAGACTATTTCCAGACCATTCCGGCAGCGCACATGACGGTGGCTAAATATGATGATATTCAGCTGGATCGGGTGATGGTGGCCAACGGCACCATCTACGACAGTCAAAGTGCAGGCGAAGGCGGTGTTTATTCGGGGGATATGCGTGAAAACACGGCGAAATCGACCTTTAGTGTGGGAATTAACTTGGCCAACTGGGGGGTGACCAGTGCTTCGATGCTCAGTCAGCAACAGCCTCAACTGACTCAAACTGTGGTAACTCACCATGCGCGGGGTAAATATAGCAATGGTGAACAGACCCATGGCTTGAGTGGCGGTAACGGCATGTTGACCCTGTATAACTCGGTGGGTAACGAATTTAGCCATGAAATTGGCCATCATTATGGTTTAGGCCATTATCCGGGCTCTTTTAAAGTAGATGATACCACCACCAATTATTTCTGGTCGGCACATCATGCCGATAGTGGCTGGGGCTATATAGGCTATCGCAACAAAATGCGCGGTAATTTGGCTTGGCAGTCCTCCAATCTGGGCGATGGCAAAAACGGGGTGCCAAATTTCCTGAAACTGTATGCGTATGGTTGGGATGCCATGTCAGGCGGTGCCACCAATAGCAGTATTTCACGTTATACCCATTACACCGGTTATAGTACCTTTTTGCGTATCCAGCCGCATTTTACCAATCGTCATGTGTGGGATGAAAGTTCGCCATCCGGCTATAAACGCTGGAATCCGGACAGCCGCCAGATGGAAGTGGTCTATCCGAAAGTGCCGAATTCAAGCGAGGTCTGGTATAACAGCGCCGATGGCTATTATTTAAAACCGCGTTTATTTGGGGTGCCGGTGATTACCATTATTGGCGGCTATGATCCGGAAACCCAGCAAGGGGTGTTGTATCCGGCAGCACGCAGCAACTGGGGCAATGTCTATGATTTGCCGGCTGCACAGCGTGGCGCAGAGCAGGCGGCTTGCTGGTTAGATGTTCAATATACCAATCGCAGCCAGAACGTGGCTTTGGCACCTCATCGTATGCGTGGTAATGCCAATAAGCTGCATGTGAACCTGGCCATTGCAGATCAGCCGCAACAGGTTAATTTGTACTGCAAAAAAGCCAATGAAGCCGAGAAATTATTATCGACACTTACGATTCCTCAATACAGCACTGCCATTTCAGCTGCTGTAAAAATTGGACGTGAGGATGGTTATACGGCGCTTAGAAAAGTGGAATTGCCGGAATTCCAGCAGCAATTGGAAGCACAGGCCAATCAGGCGGTGATCGCTTTAAAGCCAGCTGCACAATTACTATATGATTCTTATGCAGAAAATCGTCATGAATTGAGTGCACTAGCTCAGCAGCAGTTGCAGCGTTATGAACAGCAGCAACAGAACATCTACCGTTTGAATCGCTGGATGAATGTCTACCGTGCCGATCTGGAGCATGCAAAACCTGAAGCGCAAACAGCGCTGGAAGGCTTCGTGACGCAGTTGGGACTGGCCAATGAAGATCTTCTGGCTGAAGCAACGCTACTTAAAAACAGAAATAACTGTTTGAAAGTGGAAACTCTGGCGACAGGTCAGAAAAATGTCTATATCAGTGGTGCAAGCGCCTGTACCGGAGATGACACCGAGCAATGGATTTATGATGGTTTGGGCCGGATTCATAGTAAAGCCGAGATGGATCTGTGTTTAAGCAATAACGGCAATATGGTAACACTGGCCAGCTGTAGCACCACACAGGACAGTCAGGTGTGGACAATGCATACAGAAACCGGAACCATCCGCCAGGGTGCTCAATGTTTTGATCTGGAACATGGCTATTTAAAAGACAATCGTGCCCGTTTAATCCGCTATGGCTGTACCGGTGGGGCAAACCAGCAATGGACCCAGTTAAGCGCTAATAATAGTCTGCAACTGGCTTATTTAACCCCAGAAAACTTAAGACTGATGCTGAAATAACAATTCATATTCAACATTCTAGTCTGAATTATATAAACACCTTCTAAGTAGTTTAGGAGGTGTTTTTTTATGGGGGATGTTGTGGCAATCAAAAATATAGGGGGACAGATTTATTTTCTAGTGATGGTAGGTCGTGTGATGGTTAGATGTTTTTTAGACGGTTTAGTGTGGAATTGAGATGGAATCGATCGGGACGTAAACGTATTGAGGATAAGATCGGACCAAAATAAAATCTACAGATACAAAAAAAGCCCTGAATCAGGGCTCTTTCTGCTTTGCGATTAGTTAGAAGCTAATGCTTTAACTTGCGCGTTCAAGCGGCTCTTATGACGAGCAGCTTTATTTTTATGGATGATG
Organism: Acinetobacter sp. YH12116; assembly: GCF_013418895.1. Taxonomy (NCBI): domain Bacteria; kingdom Pseudomonadati; phylum Pseudomonadota; class Gammaproteobacteria; order Moraxellales; family Moraxellaceae; genus Acinetobacter; species Acinetobacter sp. YH12116. The sequence continues at coordinate 18,295 of NZ_VPBE01000018.1, forward strand.
CCTTTATCAGCCATGCGGTCGATTACAGGTACAGCTTTTTTGTAAGCTTCTGAAGCAACAGCATAGTCACCAGCAGCGATAGCAGCTACTGTACGTTTAAGATAGGTACGAACCATAGAACGCAAGCTTGCGTTATGTTTACGTGCTTTAACGTTTTGACGAGCACGTTTTTTAGCTTGAGCAGAGTTTGCCACTCGTGCACTCCTTGAAATAGATTGGTCTGGGCGGGCCGCAATTCAACTGAAAACCACATCAGCAGAATTTCACCAGCCCGTAAACAAGTGCCATATTTTGATTAAACAATGCGTCGAAGTCAAGTCTTGACAAGCTTTGACAACATTTAAGATGCAGAAAAAAATGAAAGAAAACGTTAGATTAGTGTGAGTGCCTGAATATTGGATAAAAAATGACTCAAATCATAAAAAAAGCCATTGTCATTGGATCGACCGGTTTGGTCGGCCGGGCGCTGGTTTCTGCCTTAAATGATCATCCTGCCTGTCAGCAGGTTACGGCGGTGGTGCGTCGCCCGGATACAGCCTTTGAACAGATGGCCAAAGTACAGCCATTGGTGCTGGAAGATTTACTGATGCTGAATGATCAGGATGTCAGCGAGCATAGTCATGGCTTTAGCTGTTTGGGTACCACCCTGAAAAAAGCCGGCTCAAAAGATAACTTTTATGCGACTGACTTTACTATCAATGCCCATTTTGCCGAGCTGTTGCAGCAAACCTCTGCCTATTATCTGCTGGTCAGTGCCTTGGGGGCCAATGCCAGATCGCCATTTTTTTATAATCGGGTCAAAGGTGAACTGGAACAGTACATTCAGAACTTATCTTTAAGCAAAGTTTCACTGCTGCGCCCATCTTTATTGCTAGGCGAGCGTCAGGATGCACGTTTTCTGGAAGATCTGTCACAGCAGCTGTTTCAGCGCTGTTCATCTTTTTTGCCTAAAAATTTTAAACATCGGCCAGTGACAGCCGGGCAGGTGGCTCATACTATGGTCGAGGCTGCCTTAACTCAAACTGAAAAGTTTGAAATTTATGATAATTTACGCATACAACATACAAAATGAGGGAAACACACGTGTCTACAGTCGCTTTCGTTACTTGTGATTTGCTGGATGATAACCCGGATAAACAGCTGCAAGTGGTCACCCCATCAATGGATGGCAAATTTTTCAAAAGCTATGGCGCGCGTAAAAGTTTTGGCGGTCAGGTGGTGACGGTAAAATGCTTTGAAGATAATTCGCGTGTAAAAGAATTACTGGCGACTGAAGGCCGGGGCAAAGTGCTGGTGGTGGATGGTGGTGCGTCAATGCGCTGTGCACTTATGGGCGACCTGATTGCCGAATCTGCAGTAAAAAACAACTGGAATGGTGTGATTATTTACGGTTGTGTACGTGATGTCGATGCCATTGCTGAACTGGATTTAGGCGTACATGCGCTGGCAGCAATTCCACAAAAAAGTAACCGTAAAGGCGTGGGTGAGGTCGATATTCCGCTCAGCTTTGGTGGTGTGAATATTCAGTCGGGTGATTATATTTATGCCGATAATAATGGTATTGTGGTGGCCAAAGAAGCATTGGTGGAGCTGTAATCAACCCGATTCGGCATTCATCTTCTAGAACATAACAAGAACAGGAAGGTCATGATGTTGCATCATCAAATTAAAGTGGTACAGGCATTGGCTTCTGCTTTGACCGAAGGCGGGCGCGGAAGCAATGGCACAGCATTTCCCAAGCAACCTGAGCAGCCGCTCAAGTTGTATGAGTTTGAAGGTTCACCATTTTGTCGACGTGTACGCGAAGTCATGACCTTGCTGAATCTGGATTATGAAGTCTATCCCTGTCCTAAAGGTGGTAAAAAATACCGTCCGCAGGTCAAGGAATTGGGCGGTAAACTGCAATTTCCATTTCTGGTAGATGAAAATACCGGAGATCATCTCTACGAATCGCAGCAGATTATTCATCATCTGTTTAAACACTATGGCAAAAGCGGGAAAACCCCGCGGCGCTATGCACATTATCCAAAAATTCCCTTTGTGGCCTTTGCTGGTACGCTGCTTAATGGTGCACGCGGGGTCTGGGTCAAGAAAAAGATTAAAAACCGTGCGGCACCAGAGCAACTGCTGGAGCTGTGGGGTTTTGAAGCCAGTCCGTATACGCGCATTGTGCGCAGTACCTTAACCGAGCTGGAATTGCCTTTTATTTTCCATAATGTGGCCAAAGAGCGCTGGCAGGATCAGGGGCTGGCCAAATTACGTTTAAAGCCAGGTAAATATGTACCTTTAAAGGGCGGTAAACGTGAGAAAGTCTTGGCACTGATGGGAGAGAATATTCAGGTGCCTTATCTGGTTGATCCGAATACCGGCGCTCATATGTTTGAATCGGATGATATTGTGCATTATTTACAGCGCCAGTATGGTTAAAACTCTCAAGTTAAAAGCATCTTCGGATGCTTTTTTGTTTTTATAAGGATATTGCCGCGTTCAAATGCTGGATCTCCACGCTAAAGCCGATACACTAGGCACAGCGAATTTCAGGATATCAGTATATGTTCAATAAAGTGGCGCAACTGTTTAAAAGCAAGCCCTCTCCAGAAGCAGAATTTCTGGCTGAACATCAGATTCAGTTTGATCCGCAACACGGCTATATTGTCGATGGTATTGTGCTGAATGAGACTTTATCGGAGCGGCTGGAGTATTTGTCTAATCGGCGTATGAACCGTTTTGATGACCTGAAAGAACTGTATTTTACCGCCATGCTGATCAATGAAAAAATTGATCTGGAAATTGCCACGCAAAGCTTTGTGACGCGTTTGGGCAACACAGAAGAAAACCTGTTGCAGTTTAAAAGTATCGTGAAACGCCTGAATGATTATTATCGTCAGTTTTTGCGGGAGAAAAAGTAAGCTTCAATCCATCTTTTCAGCTAGATGTAGTCTCATTTTTCAGATAAAGATTAAGAAAAATTAACGTAATGGATGGAAATGCTCGTGTTAGTATAAGCCGCATGTTGATTAGACCTAAAAGCTATATACATGTTCCAACACGAAAGCTCCCAACTCAATCTGAAACAATTAAAAACGGGCGAAAAACGCTGGGTGGGCAATTTGCAGGGCTCATCCGCGGCCTTGCTGATCAAGCAGCTGAGTACCCAGCATAAACAGTTATTGATTGTGGTGGCGCGTAACAGCCAGCATTTGGGGCAGTTGGAAAGCGAGTTCGAGTTTTATGGTATTCAACCGACTATTTTTCCCGATTGGGAAATCTTACCTTATGACCGTTTATCGCCGCATCAGGATATTGTCTCTGAGCGTCTGGCGATTTTATCGAATATGCCACAGCAGGGCGTGCTGCTGGTGTCGGCTGCAACCCTGGCGCAGCGTGTGGCGCCAACCTCTTGGGTCTTAGGTGAGCATTTTGATATTCAGGTTGGCCAGAAATTTGAACTGGAACAGCAAAAGAAACGCCTGATTCAGGCTGGTTATCATCTGGTCGATACAGTCTATGATCATGGTGAATTTGCGGTGCGCGGCAGTATTATGGATATTTTTGCTTCAGGGCAAGAAGCACCAATCCGGATTGACCTGTTTGATGATGAAATTGAAAGCCTGAAGTTTTTTGATCCGGAAACCCAGCGGACCACCCAAACCATTCAGCAATTTTCAGTACTACCCGCCAAAGAGTTTCCTTTAAAAGAAGGCCGTTCGCTGTTCCGCGATCGTTATGCAGAATTATTCCCAAGTGCAAATCCAAAGAAAAGCCCGGTGTATCAGGATGTGCTCGATGGCATTGCCTCGCCAGGGATAGAGTTCTATTTTCCGTTATTCTTTAGCGCTCAGGCAATGGCTGCCGAAAGTACCTTAATGGCGTACTTACCTGAGAATGGCATTGTCATTACAGATAAAGGGCTGGAAGAAAGTTTAAACAGCTTCTGGCAGGAAGTAAACCGCCGTTATGAAGATCGCCGGCATAATATTGACCAGCCTATTTTACCGCCAGAGCAATTGTTTTTATCATCGCAGCAGGTGCTGGGACAGCTGAACCAGTTTGGCCGCATCATCGCCTCGGCAGATCATTTTGCTGAAAAAGCCGGTGTGGTAAATCTGGCCACTGAAGCACCGCCTAAATTGCCGGTCGATCCGAAACGGGAAAAACCATTTAGTCTAGTCAAAGAGTATATTAACGCGGCCAATCATCCGGTGTTGCTGGTCGCAGAAAGTGCCGGTCGCCGTGAAACCTTGAAAGATGCGCTGCGTTCCAGTCTGGGAGAAATCCCAACGGTTGAGAGCTTTGCTGAATTCCAGAAATCTTTATATGCCGTTGCCATTACCAACGCTCCTTTAGATCGTGGTCTGGTAATTCAGGGCCAGCTTTCGGTCATTTCGGAAAATCAGCTTTATGAACATCGTGTGGTTCAGCGTCGGCGTAAACGTCAGCAGGAAGTCTCGGAAGAGTTTTTAATTCGCAGTCTGACCGAGCTGAGTATTGGTGCACCGGTGGTACATATTGATCACGGTGTGGGGCGTTATGCCGGACTGGTGACGCTGGAAATTGATCAGCAGGATCATGAATTCTTGCAGCTCGATTATGCCGATGGCGCCAAAGTCTATGTGCCAGTGACCAATTTGCATTTAATTAGCCGCTATAGTGGTGGCGATCCGGATTTGGCACCGCTACATAAACTTGGCACTGATGCCTGGCACAAGGCTAAGCGTAAAGCCTTGGAGCAGATTCACGATGTCGCAGCCGAATTGCTGCATATACAGGCACGCCGTCAGTCCAAGCCGGGCTATGCCTTTGAGCTGGATGAAAAACTGTATATGCAGTTTGCATCCGGGTTTGCCTATGAAGAAACGCTGGATCAGGCCAATGCCATTGAAGCGACCTTATATGATATGCAGCAGGCCAAACCAATGGACCGTCTGGTCTGTGGGGATGTTGGCTTTGGTAAAACCGAAGTGGCCATGCGTGCCGCCTTTGTCGCCGTGCAAAATAATAAACAGGTAGCGGTCTTGGTACCGACCACCTTGCTGGCACAGCAGCATTATGAATCCTTTAAAGACCGTTTTGCCGACTGGCCGGTGCGTATTGAAGTCCTGTCGCGTTTTGGTTCATCCAAAACCCATACTAAAATCATTGAAGATTTGGCCGAAGGCAAAGTCGATATTGTGATTGGTACCCATAAAATTTTGCAGGAAAATGTCCAGTTCAAACAGCTGGGACTGATGATTGTCGATGAAGAACACCGTTTCGGTGTGCGCGATAAAGAGCGGATTAAAGCCTTGCGCGCCGATGTCGATATGCTGACCTTAACGGCAACCCCTATTCCACGTACCCTGAATATGGCCTTTAGTGGTATGCGCGATTTATCCATCATTGCCACACCACCTGCGCGTCGTTTAGCCGTAAAAACCTTTGTGCAGGAACAGACTGGTGATTCAGTCAAAGAAGCGATTTTGCGTGAATTGCTGCGTGGCGGTCAGGTGTATTTCCTGCATAATGAAGTCGATACCATTGAACGTGCAGCAGAAAATATCCGCCAGCTGGTGCCGGAAGCACGGGTAGCAGTCGCACATGGCCAGATGCGTGAGCGTGAACTGGAGCAGGTGATGCAGCAGTTCTATCATAAAGAATATAATGTGCTGGTCTGTTCCACCATTATTGAAACCGGGATTGATGTCCCGAATGCCAATACCATTTTAATTGAACGCGCCGACAAGCTCGGCCTGGCGCAATTGCACCAGTTACGTGGCCGGGTTGGACGTTCGCACCATCAGGCCTATGCCTATTTGCTGGTGCCGTCGATTAAAGGCTTAAAAGGTGATGCTGAAAAACGTCTGGATGCGATTCAGCGTGCATCGACCTTGGGTGCCGGTTTTATGCTGGCCACCGAAGATCTGGAAATTCGTGGTGCCGGTGAACTTCTCGGGGAACAGCAAAGCGGTTCGATGCAGGCCATTGGTTATAGCCTGTATATGGAAATGCTGGAAAAAGCCACTAAAGCCATTCAAAAAGGCAAAACCCCAAATTTCGATGCGCCGTTGTCGTTAACAGCGGAAATCAACCTGCACATGCCAGCCTTGATTCCGGATGAGTATCTGGGCGATGTGCATCAGCGTTTATTATTCTATAAACGTATCAGCAATACCGATACACAGGAAAAACTCGACAACATCCGTATGGAACTGATTGACCGTTTTGGTATTCCACCACAACCGGTAAAACAGCTATTTGCCGTGCATCAGCTGCGTCTGAAAGCCGAGCAGCTTGGTATTACCAAAATTGATGTGGGTGCTAATGGCGGCAATATCGAGTTTTCACCAGATACCCCGGTGCAGGCCATTAGTATTATCCAGATGATGCAAAAACATCCGACCTATTTCCGGATGGATGGCGGACAGCGTTTAAAAGTCATGGTGCTGTTGGATGAACATCAAAAACGGATTCAGTTTATTTCCGATTTGCTGGAGCAACTGCTGCGTGAGCTGCCAGCCTGAGTTAGCGCTCAGTCCTGATGCAATTCCTGCTGTTTATTTAATCGCTGACTGCGCAAAGAAGTCTTGATTATTTAAGGAAATTTATTGAAGATAGGGGATTGCTCTGGCTGGCTGCAAATAGTGTGTTATTTGTGGTGAAACGGCCGTTATAGAATATTCACGTCCTTTGGGATGTGATAGTATTAGCCATCATTCTAATTTGCGTCATTTATAAAGATATGTTTAGTTTGCATCCACAACTTGCTCAAGATACTTTTTTTGTAGGCGACTTTCCCCTGTCAACATGTCGTTTAATGAATGATATGCAATTTCCTTGGCTCATTCTTATTCCACGTGTGCCGGGCATTACCGAACTCTATGAATTAAGCCAGGCCGACCAGGAACAGTTCCTGCGTGAATCGAGCTGGTTATCTAGCCAACTGTCACGTGTATTCCGTGCCGATAAAATGAATGTCGCTGCACTGGGCAACATGGTGCCACAATTGCATTTCCATCATGTGGTGCGTTATCAAAATGATGTGGCATGGCCAAAACCGGTCTGGGGAACACCAGCAGTACCGTATAACAATGAAGTGCTGAACCATATGCGCCAAACGCTAATGTTGGCACTACGCGGTCAGGGCGATATGCCATTTGACTGGCGAATGGACTGATATTCGTGTTTGCATCATGCAGGGATGTATGGTGTGACCAGATCCGCTAAGGAGAGTAGAGTACGGTGTCACTAGGTTATTGGATGGATCGAGATCCTACACAATTTGATTACCTGCATCGGGTTATGGGCTATGCCAGTTTATCGCTGATCCTGATTGTCTATCATTACACCTATCCAGACACCCAGTACCAAATTTATATTCCGGTTTTATTGGCATTTTTGCTGTTTATTACCCCGAAACTGTCGCGCTGGCTACAATCTAAATATAACTATCAGATTAAAAGAAATATCTTATTTATTATAGATATTATGATTGTGGCCATCTGTCTGTCGGCCGTGCATTTAAATCTGGTCCTGACCTTTGCGGCTATTTTTGCCTTGCTGTATACCGCCATTAACGTCAAAGTGTCGTTCTTTTTGGTGTCGCTGGCGGCTTTATTTGCAGCGTCGGTATTCTATCTGTGCAATATTTTCGTATTTGGCTTTGGTGAATATTTTGAATACACCACCAATGAGCTGACTATTCTGGCCTTCCTGTGCATGATCGTGTATTTCGGGATGGGCAGTGTTTATCAGACCCGCCGGATTCGTGCCTCTAACCATAAGCGTGAGCATTATTATCAGCAAATGAACCGCTATATGGAGTTTGCCAACCAGTTGAGCCGTTATGCGCCGCTTCAGCTCTGGCATTCGATCATGAAAGGCGAGTCAGAAGCCAAAATTGAATATAAACGTAAAAAACTCACCATTTTCTTTTCCGATATTCAGGGCTTTACCGAGCTGTCTGAAACCCTGATTCCAGACGATTTAGCCTACCTGCTGAATGATTATTTGAGTCATATGACTGAAATTGCCAAGCAGTATGAAGCCACCGTCGATAAGTTTATGGGGGATGCCATCCTGATTTTCTTTGGTGATCCAAGCAGTCAGGGTGTAGAAAATGATGCCAAGACCTGCGTTGAAATGGCCATTGCCATGCGCCAGCAAATGAAACTGCTGCGTGAACGCTGGATTAAAATGGGCTATCCGCCGTTACATATCCGCATGGGCATCAGTACCGGTTATTGCCACGTGGGTAACTATGGTGCGGCGCATCGGATGGCCTATACCATTGTCGGCCGCGATGCCAATCTGGCAGCGCGTTTGCAAAGCGCAGCCGAAGTTGATGAAATCCTGCTGTCAGATGATACCTATCAACTGGTGAAAAATGATTATCTGTGTGCGCCGAAAGCGCCAATTTTCCTGAAAGGTATTCAGGGTCCGGTGAAAACCTGGCAGGTCATGGAAAAATATGCGGCCAGAAAATCCGATTATCAGCGCTGGTTTGACTATGAATACAAAGGTTTTCATCTGTTGCTGAATCTGGATGAAGTGCAAAACTTTGAATATCCGGAAATGATTGGTGTGCTGGAAAAAATGATTAAACGGATTCAGACCCAGCAAAAACTGACCAACTCGCAGGGTATTGTGAAATTAAAACTGGAAGATGAAGTGATTGAAGAAGTCGAGGTTAATCGACCAGATCGGGAATTTCATTAACTTATAAAGATAGATGATCTGCTTGATCGAAGATTGTTGAGTGTTCTATCAAGTCAAAAAAACCACGCCGGAGCGTGGTTTTTCTGTTTTAAGTCTTAGTGATTTTCAGAAGCATGGTTAATGGTGTATTTTGGAATTTCAACTTCCAGATCTTCATCAACCACCTGTACCTGACATGATAAACGTGAGTCAGGTTCTAGACCCCAAGCACGATCTAACAGATCAGCTTCGACATCATTCATTTCTTCCAGGCTGTCAAAACCGCGGCGTACCACCACGTGACAGGTGGTGCAGGCACATGACATATCGCAGGCATGTTCAATTTTAATGCCGTTTTTTAACAGGCTTTCGCACAGGTTGGCATTTTGTTCAACTTCAAACTCAGCACCTTCTGGGCAGAATTGCGCATGTGGAAGTACTTTAATACGTGGCATAGTCTTTACCTTAAATTAGTTTGAGTTTGACCAGTCATCGAGCTTGGTGCCTTTAAGAGCAGCATCAATATGCTGGTTCATGCGAAGCGCAGCAAAAGCATCACTGTGTATTTTAAGCTGTTCAATAGCCTGTTCAATAGCCTGAATATCGGTTGTTTCAAGCTGGCTGTACAAATGGGTTTTCGCACCATTCAATGCGTCCAGTTGTTCTGTGCTCAATAGCTGTGCATCAACTTTTAACGCCTGCTCCAGAGCTTCCAGTTCACGCTGTGCTTCGACCTTGGTTTCCTGTAAATGACGCAGGTGTTTGTCTTCTTCTGCGTATTTGAAACCGTCAAGCAGTAAACGTTCGGTATCTTCGCTCGATAAACCATAAGACGGTTTAATGTCGATGTGCGCAGAGACGCCAGAAGTCGTTTCTTTGGCAGAAACACTAAGCAGGCCATCGGCATCGACCTGAAAGGTCACTTCAATACGCGCCTGACCGGCAGTCATTGGTGGAATACCATGCAGGACAAAACGGCCTAAACTACGGCAATGCTCAACCAGATCACGTTCACCTTGCACCACATGAATCAGCATGGCGGTTTGTCCATCCTGATAAGTGGTGAATTCCTGACGACGCGCGACTGGAATTGCAGTATTACGTGAAATTAAACGCTCGACCAGACCGCCCATGGTTTCCAGACCTAAAGACAGTGGGGTAACATCTAAAAGTAATGAACCATCTTTGGTATTACCAATCAGCTGATTGGCCGTAATAGAGGCGCCAATTGCAACCACTTCATCCGGGTTAATAGTACACAGCGGTTCTTGGTTAAATACCTCACGGACAGCTTTTTGCACGGCATAGGAGCGGGTAGAGCCGCCAACCAGTACTACGTTTTGAATATCGGTCAGTTCCAGTTTGGCATCGCGCAGTACGCGTTTGCAGACACTAATAGTCTTGTCTAACGCCACCTGAATAATGCTTTCAAAAGTCGCACGATCCAGTGTCAGTGTTTGGTCTAACAGTTGCAGTTCTACCGATTCCGCATCCGATAGCGCTTCTTTGGCCTGACGCGCTGCGACCACAAAGTGGGCATATTCAGTATCATTTAAGCTGGCAATATTCAGCTGTTTTTTCGCCCATTTGACAATTAAACGATCCAGATCATCACCACCTAATGCAGTGTGACCACCGGTCGCCAGTACTTCAAATACGCCTTGCGAGAAACGTAAAATTGATACGTCAAAGGTACCGCCGCCTAAGTCATAAATCACATAGTTGCGATCGGTGCTTAAATTGCTGTCCTGATCCAGACCATAGGCCACTGCAGCAGCAGTCGGTTCATTAAGTAAGCGCAGCACATTCAGGCCAGCCAGTTGAGCTGCATCACGTGTGGCTTGACGCTGAGCTTCATCAAAATAGGCCGGAACAGTAATTACTGCGCCATTGACCGGATTTTTCAGGCTGTCTTCAGCACGGTCTTTCAGCTGTTTTAAAATTTCAGCCGAGATTTCTACCGGTGTTTTACGACCTTGTGCAGTTTCAAAAGCCGGCATTTCATTGGCTTCACCCACTAAATCGTAAGGGTGCTGAAACTTGATGTCTGCCTTGGAGCGACCCATAAATCGTTTCACTGAAACAATGGTATTTTTCGGATCGCTGGTGATAAACGGTTTGGCATCATTGCCATATTGCGTGGTATTTTCGGCATAATGAACAATTGAGGGAAGTAACACACGACCTTGTTCATCATGAAGGACTTTGGCTTGCGCCGAAAGAACAGTGGCCACCAGTGAATGTGTGGTGCCTAAATCAATTCCAATCGCAATGCGATGTTCATGCGGTGCGCTTGATTGTCCTGGTTCTGCAATTTGCAAGAGCGCCATTGTGTTACATCCTTTGCACGTTAATTTGAAAAAATAAAATTAAAAATCGTCATCTAGGTCAAAGCTGTCGTCGTCGAGGAAACGATCTTCAGCCTTGTCAATATCGGTCATGACTTTCTGGAAGAAACGCAATTTACGTACTGTATCGCGTGCTTCGCCCCAGTCTTCATCTGCATAATCAATTTTAAATTCGCGAACCAGACCATCAATCCATTGCTGGACTTCGGTTTTCAGGGAAGCCAGTTCATCGGCAGAGCGGGCATCATCCAGCTGCTCACGAATTTCCAGGGCAGACTGTAAAAACTCGAAATCACTGATCGACTGATCCAGATGATAATCCTGTTTTTTTAAGCTCAGTAAATAACCTGCGCGGCTGTCAACCTGAGATAAAACTTTATACGCCTGGTTGATTTCGCTGGACTGAATCAGGGCCTGGTCTTTATCTTCGGCTTTATCGGGGTGATATTGTTGCTGTAACTTTAAAAATTCTGCTTTTAAAGTAGCCAAATCAATATCGAGTGCTACAGGCAGGTTAAACAGCTCAAAATGATTCATGGGAGAGATAATCCGCGATTGATTGCAAAAAAGGACTGCATAAATGCGATTAAAACAGTGTACAAGACACTGTTTTAATCTGCAAAAGAAGGGAAGGTCGGGAGTTAAACCGTGAAGGATTCACCACAACCACATTCACCTTTTTTATTCGGGTTATTGAATTCGAAGCCTTCATTCAAGCCGTTTTTGACATAGTCCATCTCTAAACCTTCAAGATAGACCAAACTTTTCGGGTCAACGAATACTTTTACACCGTGCTGTTCAAATACCTGATCGTATGCATTGACGTCATCAACAAACTCAAGCACATAGGCCAGACCCGAACAGCCGGAAGTTTTCACACCAACGCGAATACCTTCACCCTTACCGCGATTCTTTAAGTAATTGCTGATATGAGTTGCAGCATTTTCAGTTAAATGGATCATGAAAACTCCGTTAATCTGTCTTTAAAACGAGAAACAATTAAGCTTTTTGCTGTTTGGTACGATAGTCTTCAACAGCCGCTTTAATCGCGTCTTCTGCAAGTACAGAGCAGTGTACTTTAACTGGTGGTAAAGCCAGTTCGTTTGCAATATCAATGTTTTTGATGGCTTGAGCTTCGTCCAAAGTTTTACCTTTTAACCACTCAGTTACTAGTGAGCTTGATGCAATTGCCGAACCACAGCCATAGGTTTTAAAGCGTGCTTCTTCAATTACACCGTCGTTATTCACTTGAATCTGTAAACGCATCACGTCGCCACATGCTGGTGCACCGACCATGCCTGTACCTACGTTGTCTGCATTTTTGTCTAAAACACCAACGTTGCGTGGGTTTTCGTAATGATCAATTACTTTTTCGCTATATGCCATTTTGCTTCTCCAAACCTCGGGGTCAGCGTTAATATTAATATGGGGTCAATATTCGTTTTATCAATGAGATGAAGCTGAATAAAGCTTCATCTCAGTGTCGAATTAGTGTTCCGCCCACTCAACTGTAGAAAGGTCGATACCTTCCTTATACATATCCCAAAGCGGAGAAAGTTCACGTAATTTCTCAACAGCAGCTTTGGTAATTGATAACACATGATCAATATCTTCTTCAGTGGTGTATTTACCAAAGCTGAAGCGAATTGAACTGTGCGCAAGCTCGTCAGACAGACCTAGCGCACGCAGTACATAAGATGGCTCAAGGGTTGCAGACGTACATGCAGAACCTGAAGACACTGCTGCATCTTTAAGCGCCATCATTAACGATTCACCTTCAACAAAGTTGAAGCTGACGTTTAAATAGTTGGCTACGTTTTGAGTCGGGTGACCGTTCAGGAACACCTGTTCAAGGTCTTGCAGGCCATTCCAGAGTTTGTCACGTAACACGCGTAAACGGGTTTGTTCAGCTTCCAGGTTTTTACCTGCCAGCTCAAATGCTTCGCCCATACCTACGATTTGATGGGTCGCCAGCGTACCAGAACGCATACCGCGCTCATGACCGCCACCGTGCATTTGCGCTTTCAGACGCACACGCGGGCTACGGCGTACAAATAAGGCACCAATGCCTTTAGGGCCATAGATTTTGTGTGCAGAGAAGCTCATTAAATCAACTTTTAAGGTTGAAAGATCAATCTCGACTTTACCCGCAGCCTGTGCAGCATCAACGTGGAAGAAGATTTTGTTGGCACGGGTAATTTCACCAATTGCAGCAACGTCAGTCACGGTACCAATTTCGTTGTTCACCATCATCAGGGAAACAAGAATAGTATCTGGACGAATTGCGTCTTGAACCATTTCCGGGGTAATTAAACCGGTTTGTGGTTGTGGCTCAAGATAGGTAATTTCGAAGCCTTCAGACTCAAGCTCGCGGCAGGTATCTAAAATTGCTTTGTGTTCAATTTTAGAGGTAATGATGTGCTTGCCTTTAGATGCATAGAATTGAGCCACACCTTTTAGGGCAAGGTTGTCAGATTCAGTTGCGCCTGAAGTCCAGACAATTTCACGTGGGTCAGCTTTGATCAAGTTCGCAACTTGTTCACGTGCATATTCCACTTTTTCTTCTGCTTGCCAGCCATAGGCATGTGAACGAGATGCTGCATTACCGAAGGTGCCTTCGAAAGTTAAGCATTCCATCATACGTTCTGCAACTTGAGGGTCTACAGGAGTTGTTGCTGCATAGTCAAGATAGATCGGACGTTTCATGTCAAATACCTGTAACCGATAAAAGGGCTGAATCAAAAGATGCTGAATTTTGGCGAATTGCAACGGCTTGAACGTTGTCACGAGCTACAAGGTCAGCAAGGGTGATTTTTGCAAGATAATCGGCAATATGGTGGGAGAGTTCTTGCCATAAATCATGGGTTAAGCACATTGCACCATTCTGGCAGTTGCCTTTATGGTCACAACGGGTGGCATCAACCGTTTCATTTACAGCTTCAATGATTTCTAATACGGTGATTGTATCGGCACTGCGCGCCAGGTGATAACCACCATTGGCTCCACGAATACTGGAAACCAGGCCGTGACGCTTTAATTTCGCAAATAACTGCTCAAGGTAAGCGACAGAAATAGATTGTCGAGCTGCAATTTCTGCAAGAGTGATCGTTTGTTCAGTTGGCTGCAAAGCTAGATCAAGTAGAGCAGTCACTGCGTAGCGACCGCGAGTGGTTAAGCGCATGATTCGATACACATGGTTGGACTAGATGTGTAGATTCTATGAATCCTGACTAAAATAGTCAAGTTTTTTTATTATTCGGATATTCGATTCAATCGCAGGGAAATTAAGGATTTAAACGATCCATAAATTATACACTAATAACGCAATTAATAGCAGAGTAATTAGACTAAAAGCCAGATTAATTCGCTTTTGGTTGCGTTGCATGCGACGAATGCGGTTTTTATACTGTTTAACTTCTACCTGCAGGGTATTAATGGTCGAGCGTTGCAGGTCAATTTTCTCCAATAAAGGGGCAATCCGGCGTTTAGAAGTTTCCAGTTCCTGCTCGTGTTCAGGATCGGCTAGCCATTGACGCCAGTCCGACAGCACTTTAGGAATACTGAATAAAGTCAGCAGGTCGCGGAACTCATCTTTTAAAGTCGGGTCGCCTTCAATGCGCATGGTACGAATACTGCGACGATTTCCCAAGACAAAAATCTTGATCAAATCCAGCAATGTGGTGCGGACATCTAACTCAACGGCTTTTTCAGGTGCTTTTAGATCAAACAGGATGCCGTGTTCACTAAACTGCACATAGAAGTCAAAATACGGAATATAGCTGTTAATTTTGACCGCAATTTTCTGGTCTACAAATTTTTTGGCCTGAAGTGCAACAACACGATCATATTTCAAGATAAAGCTAAAGATTGTTTCCAGAACAATCATCACCATCGTCAGCAACAAATGTGATTCATTTTGTCTTTGTTGCGATTCATTCATACAATTTAGTCCCTAACCAGATCGAGTCGTGCATATCCAAGCAGTGCATTACCAGGAAGTAATACATAATATTCTTGCTTTGTAGAACAGTTTAACAAAACGTTCAAGTGCTTAATTTGCTATTATAAGAGCATTTTGTTGGTTTATGATATTGAATGGTATACAAAATAAGCAGGAGAAATGCGAATGGATGAAGCAGCAGTAGAATCGCCAGAACCACAAAACGAAAATGAAAAAGCGTCTAAAAACAAAGCAAGAGTACGTTCAGGGCGTAAATCGGCGCTAGATTTTCGCAAATATACCAAACAGATCTGGCTGGCCGGCTTAGGCGCATTTTCCCGTGCTGAAGAAGAAGGCAATAAATTATTTGACTCACTGGTCAAGGTGGGGGAAGAACTGGAATCCAAAACCACCGAAATTGCCGATCAGACCGTAGAAAAAGTTTCTGAAAAGGCCAAAGAATCGGTGGTCGATACCAAAGATAAGGTCGAACGGATGATTGACCATAGTGTTCATCATTCCTTGAACCGTATAGGGCTGGTAACCGTGAAAGATATCCAGCATTTAGAGCAGCTGGTGCTGCAACTGCACAGCAAAGTTGATGCTTTAATTGAAGAAAATAAGCAATTAAAAGAACAACTCTTGAAAAAGTGAAAATCTCGACAGCTTTGGCATTTTTTTGGCAGATTTTTGCAACTTATTTTGTATAAATGCGTCTGGAGAGTATTGCTTTTACCCTCAAAGCATTGCTATAAAGGCATTACGGTAACTTAAACGAAATCTTTGGACCTTAAATAAACGATATTAAGAGGACGTAATCTTCATGAATAAATCAGAATTAATTGATGCAATTGCAGAGAAAGGGGGATTGTCTAAGACTGACGCTGGTAAGGCTTTAGACGCTACAATTGCTTCAATCACTGAAGCGCTGAAAGCAGGCGACACAGTGACTTTAGTGGGCTTCGGTACTTTCAATGTGAAAGAACGTGCTGCTCGTACAGGCCGTAACCCACAAACTGGTGAAACACTTGAGATTAAAGCAAGCAAAGTACCTAGCTTCAAAGCGGGTAAAGGTTTAAAAGATTCTGTAGCTTGATCTTTTAAACAGTATTAAACGCGCCTCCTGGCGCGTTTTTTATTAATAATCAGAGTTTCGGGTTTTAATACATTCATTCGCTGAGGGTTTTCGGTTAAAATCCTGCACAAGTAAAATATTGGAATACTTATGGAATCTTTTCGTAATGTTATTAAGGGCTGGTTGGGCAAGGTTTTGCTCGTTCTGTTTCTGATCCCTTTAGCACTTGTAGGTATTGAAGGATATTTTAGTGGCGGCAATTCTGCCGACTCGGCAAAATCAGTAAATGGGCAACAGGTTTCCAAACAGGAATTAGAAGCCTTATCCAACTCATTAAAACAACAATATCTCAGCTATACACAGGGCGATGAGACCTTGTTGAATCAGGCGTATATTGAAAATAAAGCACTCGATACTCTGATTGCACGCACCTTGCTGTTACAACAGACTGAACATTTGGGTATTTCCTTAAGCGATGCGCAAATTGAGCAGATGATTGCCCAGCAACCAAGCTTTCAGGAAAATGGCCAGTTTTCTGAAGCACTGTATGCCAATTACCTGCGTTCAGTGGGTATGAGCAGTCAGGCTTTAATCCAGAATCTGCGTCAGGATCATGCCCTGAAAATGCTTAGCGCGAGCTTTATGGATCATGCCTTAGTGAGCGAGCTGGATATCCAGCAGATTGCCAATTTACAAACCGAACAGCGTACCTTGCATTTATCCAGCATTAAACTGGATGAATATAAGAAAAATATTCAGGTTTCAGCGCAAGAAATCAGTGATTATTACAATAAACATTCGACCCTGTTTAAGCAGGTCGCCAATGTTGATGTCGACTTTATTGTTCTGACGCCAGCACATATTTCCGCGACTGAAGCTGCAATCACCGATGCAGAATTGCAACAGGCCTATGACAAGTTTGTTGAAGCCCAGCAAAAAAATGCAGCGCGTGAGGTTAAACATATTTTAATTACCACCGATGCACGTGATGATGCAGCTGCCAAAAAACTGGCGGATCAGGTGTATGCTGAAATCCAGCAGGGCACCAGTTTTGCCGCTGCTGCACAGAAATATTCAGAAGACCCGGAATCTAAAGACAAGGGTGGCTTATTTGAGGCTTATGACGTGGGTGCCTTTGGCAATGCCTTTGATCAGGCAGTCACCAGTCTGAAATCAGGTCAGATTTCTCAGCCGGTGAAAACCCAATATGGTTATCATCTAATTCAGGTTGAAACCGATGCAGTTCAGGTGCCTTCTTTTGAAGCGGAAAAAGCCCGTTTAACTGCAGAACTGAAAAAGACCAAACAGCAAAATGCCTTCTCGGATACGGTAAATAGCCTGAATGAGATGGTGGTGGGTAGTGATGCGCTGGATGTGGTATCTCAGGAAGTCAAAGGCACCAAGGTTGAATCGGTAAAAGGCTTTAGTCTGGCCTCTCAGCATCCAGTATTATCTGATCCAAGTGTGAAGGTGAAACTGTTTAATGATGATGTGAAAAACGGCGATCGTAACGCTTCAAGTAACATTCAAATGGCCAATGGTAATGTCGTTTGGGTGAAAGTACGTGAGTATCATGCTGCGGGTGTGCAAACTCTGGCTGAAGCAACACCACGTGTACGCGCCAAACTGATTGAAGAAAAAGCCTTTAATGCAGCCAAAGCCAAAATCCAGAAATCACTGGATGAGTTCAAGACACAACCGGCTGCAGAAGTCTTGGCTCAGCAGCAAATCCGTTTTGAAGATGCTGGTGTATTTACCCGTGCTGAAGGTCGTTTAAAGCGTGAAATTGAGCGTGCTGCATTCAGCTTGATGCCACCGAAGCAAGGAATGTGGTCTGTGACCACGGCAGCTTTGCCCAATGAACTGGTCGTTGTAGCGGTATCGAATGTGAACCGTACCACTTCAAATGCTTTAACGCCTGAACAGTTACAGGAGCTGGCCAAGTTGTATCAACAGCTGCGCGCCCAGCAAGAGCTGGATGACTATACCCAGTATCTGAAAGCTAAAGCAGATATTGAATAAGTCTGACAGTATCAAAAAAACCGGCGCAAGCGCCGGTTTTTTTATTGTGCTCATATTTATGAGGCAGGGTTATTCAGTACGGATAATCAGTTCATAGCCGGTATATTTACGGATATTAATTACGCCAGTATCTAAAATTAAATACTGACCTTTAATCCCGAAAAGTTTGCCGCGAATCACCGGGGTCTTATCCAGATTATGCGATTTAATTTTTTCAGGATACTGCTCCACCGGATAAATAAACTCACGTGGACGTTCCTGCTCCATCAATTCCAGCGTTTCATTAAACTCAAGATTCTGGTTAAATTCTTCACGAATAGTGCTGATTTTAGGTGCAAATTCTTCAATCAGCTGGTCACGGGTCGCAATTAAATCGACCGGTTCAGCTTCACCTTTGAGCAGTTTGCGCCAGTCAGTTTTATCGGCAATCTGCGAACCAAACATGATTTCCAGCTGGCCAGATAAACGACGAGAGCCGACTTTCATAATCGGTAAGGCCTGAGTTGCGCCCTGATCCAGCCAGCGTGTTGGCATTTGGCCAATACGGGTAATTCCGACCTTTAAGCCACTGGAGTTGGCTAGGTACACCACATGCGGTTGGAAGCAGACAGATCGTGCAAATTCTTCTTCGCGGCAAGTGCCTAAATGATAATGACAGGTTTCCGGTTTCATAATACACATGTCACAGGACGCTTTGGTTTTAAAGCATTTAAAGCAGTGACCTTGTGAATAGGATTTTGGAGTTTTGCTGCCGCAAGAAACACAGTAAATATTGCCGGTCCATTCAATTTCTATTTCTTGACCCAAGCGAAAAGGCAGTTCGATTTCTGAGCGATCCAGAATAAATTTATATTCAACATTTGCCCGGTGTGTCTGTTGATCAGTTACACTAAGGTCCTTTAGACCTGCATGCATTTTATGGCAAATGCCTTGTAGTTCCATAAAAAATACTCACTTTCATCATAAGGAATGCAGTCATGGCTGAGATGAATGTCATCACTTCTATGCTAGACGATTTAACCCAGGA
Source organism: Acinetobacter sp. YH12116 (assembly GCF_013418895.1). Taxonomy (NCBI): domain Bacteria; kingdom Pseudomonadati; phylum Pseudomonadota; class Gammaproteobacteria; order Moraxellales; family Moraxellaceae; genus Acinetobacter; species Acinetobacter sp. YH12116. The sequence continues at coordinate 37,380 of NZ_VPBE01000018.1, forward strand.
GCAGCCAGTTTCTACTGCATTGTGTATTGGTCAACATCTTGAACAATACGATCATCATCAGACAATTCAATGGCAATATTTTAACGTAACTACGCTTTTAAATCTGCCTTTTACCCAGCGTTTTGATTTGGCTTTTGTACTACTCGATACTGAAGAAATGGCAGATTTGAGCAGCGCGCAGAAATCGCAGCTTTTGGTGAAACTGCGTGATTTGCTGGCCAAACGTATGGTGGTGGTGACTAAACGTCAAGATGAACCTTTATTACGTGCCTTGGGCTTTACCCAGCTGATGGATAAAAGCCAGCCGCAGCATGACCTAATGTTGTGGCAATTTAATATTTTGACCTATAAGCATGTACCGGACTGGTTTAATTCCAAATTCTGGGCTAACCCGGAAAACTGGGATAAATATCGCTGGTAATGCTCAGCTTTTCTGCATTTTTTGCAAAAACATAACAATTTCGGATGTTTCAGATGAATGAAGCATCGTATGCTGAGTGAATGTCATTAAAGGAAGAAATAAAAATCATGACAAACTTAAGCAATATTGTGGAAATTTTGGCGAAACAGGCCTTAGGTTCAAATTCTAATCAGCAGCAATCCCAACAAAGTGCTGGGCTAGGCGGTATTCTCGGTTCAGTTCTAGGTCAACTTGGAAATAATCACCAGCAGAGCGCACAAAGCCAGCAAGGCGGTTTGGGTGGGATTTTAGGCTCTGTGCTGGGTCAGTTTGGTGGTTCCAGCCAGGGGCTAGGCAGTGGTTCAAAAACTTCACTTCTAGTTGCGGTATTGCCATTGGTGCTGGCCTGGATTCAAAAGCAGGGTGGTTTGCAAGGTGCACTGGACAAATTAAAAGGCCAAGGCCTGAGCAGCCAGGTGGATGACTGGGTTTCGACTGGGCCGGGCGAGAATGCCAGTGTGAATCCGCAGGAAGTGCAGAACCTGTTTGATGATGAAGAAGTGGAACAGGTGGCACAGCAAACCCATGCCCCTAAACAGGATATTTATGGCGCAATTTCACAGGTGTTGCCACAGATTATTGACTCTTTAACTCCACAGGGGGAGCAGACCAGTAAAACTGAAGCCAATAATGATATTCAGAATGTACTGAATATGGTGTCAGGTTTCCTGAAAAGATAAGCCTGTTTATATGATGAAGCCAGCCTGAGGTTGGCTTTTTTCATCCATAAATCTGGATATAAAAAACACGCCGAAGCGTGTTTTTTTGCTTTTTAGGTAGAGGTTAGACTTAGAAGTCGTAACGGAAACCTAGAGAAAGAGCAGTAGCATTTTCATCAGCTACGCCACTTACGCTATTTGAACGAGCTTCTTTCCATGGTACTAGGTTCGAATTCTTATCATTTAGCATAGTTGCAAGGTTTGCGTATACACGTACAGCCTTATCTAAACGATGTTCAACACCAACTGCTAAAAGTGTAGAGTTTGCATCGTCGGTGTCAACGTCACGGTGGAAGACTTGACCACGTACATAAGTTTTAGGTGCAACTTTATAGTCTGCTGCTACGCCAAATACTTGAGCATCTGGGTTTTCAGCATCGTTATCATGCGTTAAATACTGATATAAACCACCGAAGTTTAATTCAGGTGTGATTTTATATGCAGCTGCAACACGGAAACCATCTCGCTCACCTGCACCAATTGCTGCGTTTTCTTCGTAGCGCTCATAAGCGGCAGCAAAGTCAACTGGACCTTCTTTATAAGTTAAAGCTAGATCGTATGCTTTATTATCCTCAACACCTTCGCCGTTATCATCTTTAGCAATATTTTTATTGCTATGCATTGAAACTGCAGCTAAAACGTTGAATCCACCACCAAATTTTGGTGATTTATATTCAATGGTGTTTTCATTGCGTTCGTCAAACTTCATATCAGCACGGGTTACGTTACGGATATCACCAACCATGTCACCAAAGAAGTTCACTGGACCGCGAGCAACTTTGAATGGGCTGTCAAAACGACCTACACGCGCTTGACCAAAATCACCTTTTAAACCTACAAAGGTATCACGAGTTGCAAATTTAACACCTTTGTCATCTTTTTCGCCGCTAGCAAAGTTAATTTCTTGTTCAACTTGACCAAAAACAGTCATGCCGTTTTCTAATTTTTGTTCAGCTTTGAAGCCTAAACGAGAAGAGTTTGAAGATAGCCCAACTTCGTTGTAGTCTGCACCATCATCAAGATAGTCTAAAGATACGTGTGCACGACCATATACTTTTACATCAGCAGCCATAGCTAATGCTGGTGTAAATAAGGTTGCCCCAACTGCTAATGCGCAAAGCGTTTTTTTCATGTGTAGCTCCAATACAGACTAGTGTTTTTAGTCCTAAACATTGTTCAGAAGTAGGATTGATCTACCCCCGTTCTCTATTGGTGCTAAGTATTCCTTACAAATGCGACAGTAATATTAAGGAAATATTTCAAAAATATTAAAAAGTACAAATCAGATCAAAAACTTACTTTTAATAGCATTGTTATAAAAAGATAAATTTCCAAATCGAGAAAAATTTTTAAAATGAATCACTTAATTGCAAGCGAATTGACACTTTAGTGTCATAAAAATAGGTTTGGCAGAAGTTCTGCTTAAAAAAAATGGAGCAGCCGCTCCATTCATTTTTACATTTCACCGGGGAAAATATTTTAAAGCGCTGCTTTAATCTTTTCAGCCAGTTGCATGATTTTTTCCTGGTCACCCATCTGCGCAGCATGTTTGCCGAGTTGATGTACCGAGGTTGGAATGAGGTGGAAATGAACATGCGGTACAGTTTGTCCCGCAGCAGCGCCAGACAGCTGCATTAATACAATTCCATCTAGCCCTAAGGCTTTTTCCATAGCTTTGGCAACTTTCTGCACCACCTGAATGGTGTAGGCTGCCACTTGTGGATCTAAGTCGAGCAGGGTAACCGCAGGTGATTTCGGGATGACCAGTGTATGACCATCTGCCTGAGGCATGATGTCCATAAACGCAAGAACCTGTTCATCTTCATAGACTTTAATTGCAGGCAGTTCTCCACGCAGGATTCTTGCAAAAATATTTTGATCATCGTAAGCCATGATATTTCCTTTAATCAATGCATTGAATTATTTACAGTTCAATTCTTTCTGACGCGCCTTGATTTCGTCAAGTCGTTGCTGCTCTCTTTCAGAAAATTTTGGCTTGGTGGTATAGCAGTTGTCATTGCCAAACTTGGCTTTGGCTTCAGGATCTTTAAAGCAGAAGCCTTTTGATGCATAAATTACATCATGATCATTTTTCAGCTTTTGACATTCCTGTGCTGAAGCAAAAGCAGTGGTATTTGCCCCAATGAATGTTGCAAGACTGGTCAATAATGCAACAGTGAGCTTATTCATACGAGTTTCCTCTGTAATAACATTGTGGGTAAGCATCTACTCACAATATTAGGTTTTATTCTGATTATTCAATGGCCAGATCTTACTCAATTGTAATCTTGTTCCAGTCCTCATACATTTTAACGGCGCTGGAGAAGTCGCTATCTGGTTCAGCAGTAGCATTGGCAGCCTGAATCAAACTTTGGGCCAGTCCGAGTACCGGTGCTGAAAGTTTTGCATCGCGTACCAAGTCTAAAGCAATTCCGGTGTCTTTGGCCAGTAGCGGCAGGGCAAAGGTTAGTGGAAATGCGCGATTAAGAATACGCTGGGGTAATACCATTTCCGTTACCGCGCTTTTGCCGCTTGAGGCATTAATACAATCCAGCGCTTCGTTTAAGTTTACCCCATGCGCTTTTAAGGTGGTAAATCCTTCGGCAACGGCGCATAAATTCACAGCCATCAACATGTTGTTAATGGCTTTAACAGCAAAACCAGCGCCCGGTTCACCGACATGCTTGATCAGTTGCCCAAAAGCCTGCATTGCGGGTAGGGCTTTTTCAAAAGCTTGCGCATCACCGCCCACCATCACGGTTAAGGTGCCTTTTTCTGCACCGATGGTTTGTCCACTCACAGGTGCATCTAAAAAATCGACCTGTTGTGCTTTGAGCTGCGCAGCCACTTTTTTGGCAGAATCAGGCACACCGCTGGTACAGTCTACCCAGATAGAGCCGGCTTTTAGCGTCAAACCCTCTAACAGATGTTCTACATCCTGGCTGGTCGGCAGGCAGGAAAAAATCACATCGGCCTGTACGGCCTGTTCAAGCTGAACCGCCTGTGTAGCATATTCCGCTGCGTGTTGCTCGGCTTTGGCAAAATTACGGTTCCAGACATAGACTGTATCAAAATGCTGGGGTAAATGTGCGGCCATGCGGTATCCCATAGCGCCCAAACCAATAAATGCAACGGACTGAATCATGCGGTTTCCTTGTGTATTTTTGTTGATCTTTGCTCGAGCCAACGGGTCAGCTTGGGCCAGAATTCATTGGCACTTTTCTGGCTGGACATCAGGCCTAAGTGACCACCCGGAATAAGAGTAAACGTGACATCGGTACTACTTGTCAACTGGCTTAAAGGCTGTGCAGCGGCAGCCGTCACAATCTGGTCGCTTTGCCCGGCCCCGACAAATAAAGAACAGCAAATATTTTTTAGTTCAATATATTCATCCTTCAGGCGGATAATGCCGTTTTTCAGCGGATTTTGCAGCCAGACATTCAGTACCATGTCCTGATTAATCCCGCCCGGATAATCGATCATATTGTTCAGGAAATTCCCCAGCGTGGCATGTTCATGCAGTATTTGCGGATCATGCAGGTTGAGAAACAGCTGGCGCTGACTGTCCAGCCAGCCTTTAGGATCTAGAATTTTAAAACCTAAAGCGTTGATGATGCCGGGTGTATGAATGAAATGTGGGGGAATAGAGCCCTGATGTAAGGCCTGTTTTAATTTGTGATTATGTGAAATCAGCTGGTTGCTGCGTTTAAACAGCTGGCCGATGCGACCGGAAGCATAACTATCTACCGGGCTGCCCAGCACCATCAGGTTTTTCACAATCTGAGGTTGACGATAGGCGGTATACAGCATCACAAAGACGCCGGCCATACTCCAGCCATGTAGGGAAATCTGCTCGCTATGGGAGTGCTGTCGAATCTGCTCAATACAATGCGGAATCGCAGCATTAATAAAGTACATAAAATTTAAATGACGATGGGTATAGTTTAAACGTCCCCAGTCAATCAGGTAGACATCAAAACCGCTATGCTGGAAATGCTTGATTAAAGAGCGATAGGGGTACAAATCATAAATCGCCATATTAATCGCCAGCGGCGCAACAAAGACCAGCGGCTCCTGATAGGCTTTATTGGGTGAAGCGTAATAACGGATTTGTGCGTGTTGGTATTCGCCAATGATCTCATACGGTGTGGTTTGGGAGATCACCAAAGTCTTGCTGTTAAAAAGCCGGGTCGATAAGTTTTTTAACTTCTTGCGTTGATCTGCAAATTTTTTCTGTACTGGGTTCATAGCCTCTATCTGCTTGTCATGACGCTGAGTTGGATGAAGTCTAAGCGATATTTCCATATTTTACCTTGACCTTAAACACCTTGGGCGCTCAAAATGTTGGCAATTCTTATAACGGTAGTCTAAGGGCGAAAATCGAGATGAGCGAACAAGACGAGATCGAATATCAGTTAGATACTTTGGCAATTCGTACTGGTCATGACCGTACCTTCGAGGGTGAGCATAGTGAACCCATCTTTTTAACATCGTCTTTTGTTTGCGAAAGTGCAGCTGATGCAGCCGCCAAATTTTCTGGGCAAATTGAAGGGAATACCTATTCCCGTTATACCAATCCGACTGTCCATACTTTTGAAAAACGCTTAGCAGTGCTCGATGGCGCAGAACGTGCCGTGGCCACCAGTTCAGGTATGGCTGCAGTACATGCAATTACCCTGGCCTATTTAAAAGCCGGCGATCATGTGGTGTGTTCACGCGCGGTATTCGGTTCGATCATTTCATTATTTGAAAAATACGTCATGAAATTTGGCGTAGATGTAACCTTTGTTGATCTGGAAGATTTAGCGGCCTGGCAGCAGGCGATTCGCCCGAATACACGTTTACTGTTTATTGAAACCCCATCTAACCCGTTGGCACAAGTGGGTGATTTGCAAGCGATTGCCGATATTGCCCATGCAGCCAATGCCTTGTTTGCCGTCGACAATACTTTCTGTACCCCGGTTTTACAGCAGCCGATTAAATTTGGTGCGGATTTAATCATTTATTCATCAACCAAATATATTGATGGTCAGGGCCGTGCCTTGGGTGGTGCTGTTGTCGGTAATCATCAGTTATTGGAAGAAATTAATGGCGTGATTCGTACCCTGGGTAACTCGATGAGCCCGTTTAATGCCTGGGTCTTCCTTAAAGGTCTGGAAACCCTGAACCTGCGAATGAAAGCCCACTGTGCTAGTGCACAGAAGCTGGCAGAATGGCTGGATGCCCATCCAAAAGTGGAAACCGTATATTACGCCGGTTTGCCGCAGCATCCGGGGCATGAATTAGCGAAAAAGCAACAAAGCGGTTTTGGCGGTGTTGTATCGTTCGTGGTGAAAGGTGAGCGTGAAGGCGCATGGACCGTCATTGATAACACGCGTTTCTTATCCATTACCAGTAACCTGGGCGATGTAAAATCTACAATTACCCATCCTGCTACCACCTCACATGGCCGTATGTCTGCCGAAGCCAAACAGCAAGCCGGTATTTCAGAGGGTTTAATTCGTGTTTCTGTGGGTCTGGAAGATATTGATGATATTATTCGCGACCTTAGCCGTGGTTTAGACCTGATTTAATTTATAAATTCTGACATCTTTTTGCTGAATTTTCGTGTAGAGTGCTTAGCCAAAGATGTCAGTTTTGTTCGGAGATTTTTATGAACATTAATATGTTAATGCAGCAAGCGCAGCGCATGCAGAAAGAAGTAGAAAACAATATCAAGAAAGCCAAAGAAGAACTGGCACAAACTGAAGTGCATGCCGAAGCGGGCGGTGGTCTGGTCAAAGTAACCATGACCTGCCGTAACGTTGTGAAGCGTATCGAAATCAATCCTGAACTGTTACAAGACGATCCAGACATGATTGAAGACCTGATTGCTGCGGCCATGAATGATGCAGCGCGTCAGGCAGAAACCATTTCTGAAGAACGTATGAAAGCAGCGAATTCTGGTATGGGCTTACCACCAGGTTTGGCAGGCATGTTCTAAGGTAGCGCATCTGTGTTCAGCGATCGTTTTGATCAACTGGTACAAGCCTTGCGTATTTTGCCAAGTGTTGGGCCAAAATCGGCCCAGCGCATGGCCTTGCACCTGATCATGAAAAACCGTGAAGGCGCGCTGGGTCTGGCTTATGCCTTAAATGAGGCGACCACGCATATTCACGAATGTTCCATCTGCCATTCTTTAACCGAAGATGAAGTGTGCAATATCTGCGCATCTTCGGAACGTGATGAAGAATTACTCTGCGTGGTGGAATCACCAGCCGATGTCATGGCAATTGAACAAAGTGGTAGCTTCCGCGGTAAATATCATGTCTTGGGCGGGCATTTATCGCCGCTTGACGGGATTGGCCCGGAAGAAATCGGGATTCCAGCTTTAATTCACCGTTTAAGCTCGGGTCAGGTCAAAGAAGTGATTCTGGCGACCAATGCCACGGTAGAAGGTCAGGCGACGGCGCATTATCTGGTCGAAGCGACCAAGCATTTACCGGTGCAGATGACCCGGATTGCCCAGGGCGTGCCGCAAGGTGGTGAACTGGAATATATCGACAGTCACACTTTAAGTCAGGCTGTCCATAACCGTATGCGCATGAAATAAGTACTCCGGTGCTTATTTCATCAGATTTCAACTTTTTAAATTGGGTCTTAATCAAATATTGAAACTTTAACTAAGATATAAAAAATATAAACTTTTGTTTATCTTGAGCTTAAACTTTAAAAAAAATCAGCAAAATATACCGTAAGTTTTATTTTTTTATAGCTAAATTATATTTATTGGTTAAAATACCCCTTGAGAAACTTTAACGACTCTCTCTGCTATGTTCCAATTTATTCAACAGCAACAAGACTTTGAAAATGTTTTAACATTAATGAGTCAAAACTCTACCTATGGACTGGATACCGAATTCATCAAGGTTGATACCTTATGGCCCAAATTGGGGGTGTTCCAGATTAATGTCGCAGGAAAAGTTTATTTGCTGGATGGAACAACGCTGAATCTTTCGGCGTTCTGGGAAAAAATCTTCCAGGCGCAGCAGAATATTTTCCATGCTTGCGGCGAAGATATTGACCTGATCTATCATTATGCCCAGCAAAAATCACTGAAAAATGTATTTGATACCCAGGTTGGCATGTCCTTTTTGGGCTATGGTCTGCAGGTCAGCTATCAGAATGCTCTAAAGCAGGTGCTAGAGGTCGATATTGACAAAGACCAGACCCGTTCGGACTGGCTGGCGCGACCATTATCACCGGAACAGTTGCAATATGCAGCCAATGATGTGCTGTATTTAATGCAACTGGCAGAAAAAGTACAGCAGGACTTGCAGCAAAAATCGTTACTGAATCTGGTGGTAGAAGACTGCCGTCATTTAACCCAGGAAATTGGGGAAGATACACCGCTAGAGCGTCTGTATCAGGATGTCGGTAATTACCGCCATTCACGCCGTCAGCTTATGCAGTTACAGCAATTGGTGGTCTGGCGTGAACAGATGGTTAAGGCTTTAAACCAGCCACGCAGCTTTATTCTGAAAAATACCACCTTACTGGATCTGGTTGAAAAAAATCCGAAAAATAATTTTCAGCTGTCACACGTGAAGGAGATCCGTCCGAATATTTTACGTGAACATGGCAAAACCATTTTAGACCTGTTGAAATTCCTGCCCGATCCAGAGCACTGGCCGCTGCGCATGGCGCGTCCAATTCGCCATTCTTCCAAAGAGGTGGGACAGCACATTGAGCAGGTGATTCAGCGCGGCGTCAATGAAACCGGTATCCCCAAAGAAGTACTGATGCGGAAAAAATGGCTGAATGCCCTGTATCAGCATGTGGTATTTAAAAATGATGAGCAGGATTTACCAAGCTATTTATTGGGCTGGCGTTATGATCTGCTGACCAAGCCGCTGATTGAAGTGCTGCATCAAGATCAGCAGTATTTATCCAATCATATGAAAGTGATGGATTAAAAAAACAGCAAACTGCTGCCAGAATTATGATTTGTACACAATCACGACTGATGCGTTAATAATCACTAATGTATCCGTCTTTTTTTTGATGTATGCTTTGGCCTGAGTTAAACGAGTATTGTGCTGAATATGTTCTGTTCAATTTATAAATCGAGCAAAAAAGATGAAATGTATCTTTATGTCGCTCGTATTGAAAGCCAAGATGATCAAGCAGAAGCGGCAGATCCGCTTGAAGTGGTACCGGAAGTACTGCGTACTGCATTTGGTCGTGCAACGTTTGTTATGGATTTAGAATTGCATGAAAACCGTAAACTCGCGCGGGCCAATATTCTGCATGTCATGGATTCGATTCAAACCAAAGGCTTCTTTATTCAAATGCCGCCAGAAGGTTTAATTAATCCGAATGCGGTTGAGCCAGAAGGCTTACGCGGTGCCTAAGTTAAATTCAGGAGTTGAGTGATGGAAAATTTAATGACTTTTTTAGAATCAATTCCTGAAAATACCATTGCCGTTACGGTCTATCTATTGGGTAGCCTGATTATTTTATGGTGCTGGTATGAAATTGCCAAACGTCTGCCTCATCCACTTGGCGGCGTAAGCTGGATTGTGGTCTTTGCCATCTTGCTGACCCCTACCATTTCCGAAGGGCATAATGCAGGTATTGCACCGGCCACCTTTGGTTTGCTGTTTGGTGTATTAACCAAGGAAATGCCGTTGGTCTGGTCCAATTTATCTGCCATTCTGGTGGTGATTGGCTTAGGACTGGTGGTTGGTTATTTCTGGTCTAAATATAGCCAGCGTAAAGCAGGTCTTGCTGCCAAGAACAACAGCGCAGCGCTTTAATTACAAAAATAAGTTTAAATTGAAATAAGGTTATCTCATGTCTGTAGATACACAACACTTCACTGGTACTGATCAATACATCGCCACTGACAGCTTAAAGCTGGCGGTGCAGGCGGCACGTCGTTTACAGAAACCGCTGTTAATTAAAGGTGAACCGGGTACCGGTAAAACCTTACTGGCCGAGCAGGTCGCGCAAAGCCTGGGACTGAAACTGATTACCTGGCATATCAAATCGACCACCAAAGCCCAGCAAGGTCTGTATGAATATGATGCCGTGTCGCGTTTACGTGATAGCCAGCTGGGGGATGACCGGGTTTATGATATTAAAAACTATATTAAGCCGGGCAAACTGTGGGAAGCGTTTAGCAGTGAAGAGCGCTGTGTACTGCTGATTGACGAGATTGACAAGGCCGATATCGAGTTTCCAAACGACTTGCTGCATGAGCTGGATAAAATGTCCTTTTTCGTGTATGAAACTGGCGAAACCATTAGCGCAACGCAGCGTCCGATTGTGATCATCACTTCCAATAATGAAAAAGAACTGCCCGATGCCTTCTTGCGTCGCTGTTTCTTCCATTATATTGATTTCCCTGATGAAGCCACCATGCGCGACATCATCAATGTGCATTTCCCGAATATCTCCACGACTTTGGTGTCAGAAGCCTTACAGGTATTCTTTAAACTACGCCAGATTCCGGGCCTGAAAAAACCACCTTCAACCTCTGAATTGATTGACTGGCTGAGCCTGTTAATGGCGGATGACATGCCGGACGATATTCTGCGTAATGCTGACAAAACCAAAGCCATTCCACCATTGTATGGCGCGCTGATTAAAAACGAGCAGGATGTTCAGTTACTGGAACGCTTAGCCTTTATGGCCCGTCGTTAAGGGAGTAATCGCCACATGTTTGTGCGATTGTTTTATACCTTAAGAAAATACGGCGTCCCGGTCACTACCCGCGAACTGATTGACCTGAACCGTGCAGTGGCAGAAGGTCTGGTCTTTGCCAATCAGGATGAGTTTTATCATCTGGCCAAAACCATTATGGTCAAGGATGAACGCTTTTTTGACAAGTTTGACCGGGCCATGAAAGATTACTTTGATGGTATCTCTACCTTTGATCTGGATGAATTGCTCAATCAAGTCCATAAATTACCCAAAGACTGGTTCGATCTGGAGCTACTGGAAAAGCATTTAACCCCAGAGCAGCGCGAAGAACTGAAAAAAGCCGGTTCATTGGAAGAGCTGATGAAAATGCTGGAAGAGCGTTTACGCGAACAGCATAAAAAGCATCAGGGCGGTAACCGCATGATTGGGACCGGTGGAACCTCGCCGTTTGGTGCATATGGTGATCATCCTGAAGGGGTGCGTATAGGCGGGCCGGGCCGTAAACGTTCAGCGGTTAAAGTCTGGGAACAGCGTCAATACCGTAATCTGGATGATGACCAGCTGCTCGGTTCACGGCAAATGCAAATGGCGCTGCGCCGTCTGCGCAAGTTTGCCCGTCAGGGCGCGGCTGAAGAGTTAGATGTCGATGGCACCATTCGTGAAACCGCCAAACAGGGTATTCTGGATGTGCAACTGGTACCCGAACGGCGTAACCGGGTTAAAGTGTTAATGCTGTTTGATGTCGGCGGCTCCATGGATGCGCACATCGCCCAGTGTGAAAAGCTGTTTAGTGCGGCCAAAACCGAATTTAAAACGTTGGAATATTTTTATTTTCATAACTGCCTGTACGATTATGTCTGGAAAGACAATGTACGCCGTTCACACACCCGTATGAATACCTGGGATTTATTCAACACCTACGGACGCGACTATCGTGTGATTGTGGTCGGGGATGCCAGTATGGCACCTTATGAGCTGAATGCCGTTGGGGGTTCAGTGGAATATATGAATGATGAGGCCGGGCAGGTGTGGTTGCGCCGTTTACGCCAGCATTTTGATAAAACCGCCTGGCTGAACCCGGAACAAGAGCAATATTGGCACTACACCCAGACCATCGGTTTAATTCAGCAAATTTTTGAAAATCATATGTATCCCATGACGTTAAAGGGGATTGAAGATTTAACCCGTTATTTGGCGCGTTAAGCTTCATAAAATAGAAGGAATACTGCATGAACTCTCAGATGAATGGCGTTGCCTTACCCAATGAAGATGGCTTTTTTGGTGAATATGGCGGGCAGTTTATTCCACCGCATCTGAAAGCGGCGATGGATGATATTAAAGTGGCCTACGAAGAAATTCGTCAGACTCCGGAATTTCAGCAGGAACTGGCTGAGCTATTCGCACATTATGTAGGTCGTCCAAGTCCGCTATTTCATGCCAAGCGTTTATCTGAGCAGTTGGGCGGGGCACAAATCTATTTAAAACGTGAAGATTTAAACCACACTGGTGCACATAAAATTAACCATTGTTTAGGTGAAGCCTTGCTGGCCAAATATATGGGCAAAACCAAAGTCATTGCCGAAACTGGCGCTGGTCAGCATGGCGTGGCATTGGCAACCGCCTGTGCTCTGGTGGGTATTCCATGCGAAATTCACATGGGTCAGGTCGATATTGAGAAAGAACATCCCAATGTCGTAAAAATGAAAATTCTGGGCGCCAAGCTGATTTCCGTGACCCGCGGCACTGCAACCTTAAAAGATGCGGTAGACAGCGCCTTCGAAGAATACTTAAAAGATCCGAAAAACTATATTTATGCGATTGGTTCGGTGGTGGGACCGCATCCATTCCCGATGATGGTACGTGATTTCCAGGCCATTATTGGTGATGAAATTAAAGTTCAGGCGCAGGAACGTTTTGGTGCACAGCCGGATTATATTGTGGCTTGTGTCGGTGGTGGTTCTAATGCTGTGGGCGCTTTTACCGCGTTTCTGAATGATCCGGAAGTAAAACTGGTTGGTGTTGAGCCAGCCGGTCATGGCCTGAATACCGATATGCACTCTGCAACCCTCACCTTAGGTAAACCGGGTCAGTTACACGGTATGGCCTGTTATGTGCTAGAAGATGAGCAGGGTGAGCCACTCCCGGTACACTCGATTGCATCTGGGCTGGATTATCCGGGTGTAGGACCACAGCACAGCTTCCTGAAAGATGCTGGTCGTGTCGAATATACCACTGCTACTGATCAGGAATGTCTGGACGCCTTTATTCAGCTGTCTCGGGTTGAAGGGATTGTGCCGGCACTGGAAAGCTCGCATGCGGTCGCATGGGCGATACGTGAAGCACCAAAAATGTCTAAAGATACCAATATTGTGGTAAACCTGTCCGGTCGCGGCGACAAAGATGCGGACTATGTGGCACAAAAGCTAGGGCTGAATTAATCCTGTTTAGTCTCTTTTAAACGAGCAGTTTTAAAAAAGATCGTTTTTTAAAAGACTAGCCATAAAAAACTCTCCTGAAGGAGAGTTTTTTATATTGTCTGTTTAGCTGGCAATATATTGTTGTAGCTGGTCGATCAGTTTACGTTGATCATCCATTACTGCTTTTACCAAGTCGCCAATCGATACTAGTCCAACCAGTTTGCCATCTTCTACTACCGGTAAATGACGTAAATGACGATCGGTCATCAGGCTCAAACAGTCTTCTACACTGGTGCTTTGGGTCACGGTCAGTACCTTTGCGGTCATAATCTCATTGACGGTGGTGTCATAAGAAGAGCGTTCCATCAACGCAATTTTACGGGTGTAGTCACGCTCGGATAAAATCCCGACCACTTGGCCTTCATGGGTCACTACAAGCGCCCCGATGCCTTTATCGGCCATAATTGAAATTGCTTCGAGTACAGTTGCTTCTGGACTAACGGTGTATATTTCCTGGCTATGCTTATCTTTTAATACGTGTGTTACATTGGTCATTCTGTCTGGTCCTTGCCATTTTTGTTCTTGGTATGGGTTCTAACTTAACCTCAATTTTGAAAAATGCCAATAGTTTTATCATTAGAGGCCATAATCAGCAGTCATATTGTTTTCATTGAGGTTTAATGGTGCATGAATCTCTACGTTAAGCGGTCTTTAACTGGGCGTCATTAAAGAAAAAGTGTTTCATTTGCTGTGTGGTCAGCTTGAATTGCTGGCTGGAACAATGACACAGCGCCGGTGTAACTTTTAAACGGGTTAAGGTCGGTAGCAGGGAATTCTGAAAATCCTGCGGGCTAATCTGGCGCGGAGTGTAGTTTGGCCAGTGTTTCTTGGCATATTTATAGGCTTGGACACCGTTTAACCAAAAGGGAAAAATAAAATCATCCTGATCGGAGGTCATGGCCCAACCCTGATGATATAGCCCCCAAAGTACCCCGCAATACATCATTGATTTTAGAATACTGATTTTCATGTGAATATCTTGGGCAGCGGGTTTTAAAGACTTAATCTGGTTCATGTCATATAAACACTAATGTGGTGCCTGTATTGTAGGAAATTCAGATGAATAAAGCGTTTAAGCTTTGCGTTAAATCGTAAACAAATATAAAAAACAAATTTCAGGCATTAAAAAACGCCACCTAGGTGACGTCTGTTTATGCTTGCATGGTGGCCATATTCTGCCAATACTGTGCTTTGAGTGAATCGCGTTCTACGCGGAAGCCTTGATAGTACAGTTCAGCTAAGAACATAGCGGCTTTGCCATGACCCGCGCGGGCAACCTGTTCAAGTTCAGCCACAGCATCTTGGAAGTTCATCTGTGATTGAATGGTGTTAACCGCATTTGCATATGCAATTTCAAGATCATGGTGAGAGATACTCTGAATCATATAAAACTCCTTTATTTTAATTATGATTGCAATAAAGACTGTATAGCCAGTCTAAATAATAGTTTATCGAGGTTGTGTTAAACTAATATTACACATTCGTGGAAATGTCAACTAAGAGATGGGGCAGATCCGTGATATTTCAAGTTTACATGATTAAACATTGAACACTCTATAATTTTATTATGATATGCATATAAGAAAGGTAACATAAAAAGGAGAGCCACATGACAAATACAATAGACGGTTTTAACTTTGATCTGCCTTTACGTGCGGAGCAGATTATCGAGCTGGCCCATCATCACCGTAAAAAACTCGATGAGGCGGTGTTCCATCAGGAAATTCATTTAGGTGAGTATTGTCTGGCGCAGCGTAAACGTGTGCATGACTTTACCAGTACACTCGATCCACAGCAGCGTGAAGAATTCTACCGTATTTATAATGGTGAGCTAATCAGCATTGCCGATGATGATGAACTGCATCCGGCTGATGCCGAAAAAGGGGTCAGTATCTTTGCCATCTTCATTGTGCTGGCCATTGTCGCGGGTATTATCCTGTATACCGTATTCCGCGCGCTGATGACTTAAGCAGCAGTGGCTCAATTTTACTCGCCAGTTCGGGTAAAATTGGGTCATCTATCTTGTGCAAATACCGCTAGCATCCTACACTACGGCTATTCGAGGTAGGCTATGCATGACGCAATACAAAAAATTTCTCAATTATTCATTCAATTAAAATCACGACTCACGTTAGAGCAAATTTATAATGGGGTAGTGGTCAGCATTATTGTCATTATTCTCCTGTTATCTTCCATTGCACTTTATCGCCCGGTCGGGTCCGTACAATTTCAGAATATTGAGTATCTGTCACAGCAGTCGATGTATCCTGAAACTCAGGAGATGGCTGTGCGCTTAATGCAGCAGCCACAGGTGCGTTATGGGCAATATCTTAAATTGATGCAGGCCCATCAGATGGAACTGGGTCAGGCAAAACAACTTCCTCCCCTGGATGTGGAGGCGTATTAATCGCCGGAATATCTCCAACCTGAGGAAGCGATTGACCGCCAGTGGTCTGTAAATTGTACTGCAACAGTTGTTCTAAAGCCGCCTTATCTAAACTTTCACTCACTACAATCACGGTCAGATGTTCCGGATGCAGATGCCGGCGTACCGCAGCTTGCACATCTTCGGCGCTAATTTTGCTGAGCTGTGCTGAATATTCACTCAAGCTCTGTGCCGATTGTCCATAAAATCCCAAACTGCCGAGCTGGGCATTAATACTGGCATTGCTGCTGTAATGGTTGGGATAGGCTCTTAACAAGCCGTTTTTGGTTTCTTCCAGCTGTTTCGGATCAATCGGTTCACGGACAAAATCGACCAGTGCCTTATGCGCGACACGAATACTGTCCATTAGCTGATCTTGCCGGGTTGAGTAGCTGATGCGAAATACACCCGGTGCCTGACTAAAGCTCATGCTGCTAGATGCGCCATAGGTATAGCCACGTTTTACCCGCAGTTCTTTCATCAAAACAGAATGAAAACCACTACCGCCGAGCATACGATTGGCCACTTCTAGAGCCAGCCGGTCTGGATCATGACGTGTGGTGCCAATATGACCGAGCACAATATGCGCCTGACTGGACTGATAGGGCATGTGTACAATCTGAAAGCCATTTGCTGTGATGGGTGTGGGGAGTGGTGCAGCCGCCTGACCTTGCGCTAAGTTGCCGGCAATGCGTTCTGCCAGATTTAAAGCTGCTTTGGCCTGCATTTTCCCGGTAATAGCAATATTCATATTCTGCGCCACCAGAAACTGCTCACGGAACTGTTGCAGATGTTTGGGCTGAATCCGCTGAATACTGCCATTGGTGCCGTTAATTGGCTGGGCATAAGGATGTTGCCCATATAAGCTGCGATACAGCTGAATCTCCATCATCCGGCTGGGATTTTCTTTCAGCTGTTTTTGCCCCAGCTGGTTATTGCTGACCACCATGCCAATACTCTGTTTTTCAAAGGTGGCATGTTTGAGCAGTTCCATCATCATGGCTAAAGCCGGTTCCAGTTTTTCCGGGTCAGACAGCACCCGTAATTTGACAATAAACATATCCCGATAGGCTCGCGCGCTAAACTGCGCGCCGACCTGTTCAAACACGGCAGCCACTTGTTGTGCATTATATTTGGGCGTGCCTTCATCTAAGAGCTGGGCGGCCATATTGGCCACGCCGTATAAGCCGCTTTCAATTTCCCGATCACGCGCGGCACCGGCATTAAAGGTCAGCTGTATATCCAGAATTGGCAAGTCCTGTGTTTCCACAAACAGGGTTCTGACCTGATAACGGTTGTTCAGGTCATGCACATAAGGCGCGCGATAATCCAATTTCTGCTGATTAATATTTCTGAGACTTTGCAGCAGCGGCAGAGATTGTAAGGTATTTGGATTTTCATCCACTTCGGTGGTGGTATTGACATTGGCCTGCGCAGAACTGATCGCAAATAAGCTGGCCACCAGAACGCAGGAACGGAAATAGGGCATGTCGGTATCCTTTAGGGTGACTTGCTGTGTGGACGCAAATATAAGGTGGTCAAATTGTCACGCACAAAATAGACATTGGCGACGCGTTGAATGTCTTGCGGGCGTACGGTTTCAAAATGCTGGGGCAGCTCATCCATCAGGCGATAACTCAATCCATTCACCTCCAGATTACCCATCATCTTGGCCTGTCCCGCTAGATCATCCTGACTATAAAGCAAATTCGACACAAACTTGGCTGTCACGCGTTTTACTTCCGGTTCATGCACCAGCTCGGTTTTCAGGCGTTCAATTTCAGCCTGAATCGCCTGTTCGGCTTGGGCCAGATCCACGCCATCCACCGGTAAAGCTGAAATGGTAAACAGGCTGTCGCCACGATTATACGGATCATAGCTGACGCTTAAGGCACTTAAGAGTTTTTGCTCGCGAATCAGACGCTGTTGCAGGCGCGAAGAAATACCGCTGTCTAATAAATGCTGAATGATGGTCAGTGCATAGGCATCTTGCGGATTGGTCGCAGTCGTTAGTGAACGGACATTCCAGGCCATATACAAATTCGGCACCTGAACCGGAAAATTCAGTTCCATGTGCCGATAGCCCAGACGTTCAAATTCGCGGACATCATTGCGGGCCGGCAGGCTGCGCGCTGGAATATCGGCAAAGTATTTTTGCGCCTGCAGCAAGGCCGCTTCAGCATTAACATCGCCGACAATAATTAAAATGGCATTATTCGGGCTATACCACTGCTTGTACCACTGACGTAAATCCTCCAGCTGGATATTTTGCAGATCTTTCATATGCCCAATAATTGGCTGGCGATAATGACTGGTCGGGTAGGCAATCCATTTAAACCGTTCAAAAGCCAAAGCGCGTGGATTGTCATCGGTACGCTGGCGCCGTTCTTCCATCACCACTTTGATTTCGGTGGCAAAATCCTGCTGGCGCAGCAATAAATTACGCATCCGGTCGGCTTCAAGCTCCAGCGCCATCGGAAAATAGGTTTTTGGATACAGCTGATAATAATTGGTGTAATTGGTAAAGGTCGAGGCATTGACCCGGCCGCCGTAAATCCGGCTGAGTCGGGTAAACTCATCATTCGGCACTTTATGTGTGCCTTTGAACATCATGTGTTCCAGTGCATGGGAAATGCCGAGTAGATTTCCCGACTCATCACTGCTACCAACTTTGTACCAGATTTGAGTCATCACCATCGGCGAACGATGATCTTCACGAATAATGACTTTTAAACCGTTTTTTAACGTGGTTTCAACGGTACTGCGTGCCAGCTCGCTTTGGGTACTGGCCGCCAAAGCGCTCGATGAGAAACCGATCAGAAGTAGGGTAAGGGCGAAACGTTGTTGTTTTAAATGATGAACCACAGCAGGCAAAATTTTATTGTTCAGTATCACAAAGATGATCCGCAATGCATCTGTATTTGCTTTCATTCTTCAGAAACGGGGCAGTGAAAGCAAGGGAATCCTGTAACTTTTTGCAGCCTGCGACACATGATTGGCAATGACAAGTCAAAGCGGGCAGTTTATGTTAGAATCCAACTTTTTAACGCACTGCTTTTCAAGGATTCGGCATGCAACAGCAATCTAATGGGCAAAATAAATTTTTGATTGATGCTGATATCGGGGATGACGATGTCACTTTACCAAGTTTACCTGCGGTAAATGTACCTATCGTTGAAACACCTAAAGTAGAACAAGCACCTGTTTCTGCGCCTGTAGCCACAGAAGCAGCTGAAGAGAAATCAAAAGGCGGTTTCTTTAGCCGTATGAAAGAAGGGTTAACCAAAACCCGTAAAAACTTTGCCGATGGGATGGTCAACATCTTAATTGGTGGCAAAGAAATTGATGATGAACTTTTAGAAGAAGTTGAAGAGCAATTGCTGGTGGCCGATATTGGTGTTGATGCCACCAAAACCATTATTGCCAACCTGACTGAACGTACTGCGCGTGGTGATCTGATTTATTCACACTCGTTGTATAAAGCCTTGCAGGAAGAGCTGGTGGCTTTACTGGCGCCGCGTGTTAAACCGTTACATATTGATTCGAATAAAAATCCATATGTCATTCTGGTGGTGGGCGTGAATGGCGTGGGTAAAACCACCACCATTGGTAAGCTGGCCAAACGTTTACAAGGTGAAGGCAAGAAAGTCATGCTGGCCGCTGGTGATACCTTCCGTGCCGCAGCGACTGAACAGTTACAAATCTGGGGCGAGCGTAATGATGTTGCTGTGGTCGCACAAGGTCATGGTGCAGACAGTGCTTCGGTTATTTTTGATGCCTTTGAAAGTGCGCGTGCCAAAGGTATGGATGTCTTGATTGCCGATACTGCAGGGCGTTTGCATAACAAAGGTCATTTGATGCAGGAACTGACCAAAGTTAAACGCGTGATGCAAAAAATTGATGCCACTGCACCGCATGAAGTGATGCTGGTGGTAGATGCCGGTACCGGTCAGAATGCGATTAACCAGGTTGAAATGTTTGATGAAGCGGTCGGCTTGACCGGTCTAACTATTACCAAACTGGATGGTACCGCCAAAGGTGGTGTGCTGTTTAATATTGCCAGCCGTACCCATGTGCCTATCCGCTTTATTGGGGTGGGTGAAAAAATTGATGACCTGCGTCCATTTTCAGCCAAGCCCTTTGTGGCAGCGCTGTTTGAAACAGACAAATAAGCAGCTCAAAAACTCCGCGATTTGCGGAGTTTTTTTATATATCCTTTAAACTGGAAGAAAACCTAATAATTGATCTAAACCTAGAGCAGGAATGATGCTCCATCCGCTTTGACGTGCTTTAAAATTTAACTTGTTTTCATAAAATCTACGATAAGCGCGGTTATTGTTCCATAAATGCAACACATTGTTATAAAACTGGGGCTATTTTCCAGCCCAGGCAGCCGTTAAGATAAATCCATCTGTTATAAACACAAGACCATACCAAGGAAAAAGATATGTCATTTAAAGATCATTTACTTAAACGCCGTACCATTTACTCAATTGGTAAAAATGTGGCGCTAGACGAAGCGAAAATTGAAGAAATTATTAAAGAAGCCGTTCGTTTAAGCCCATCTTCGTTTAACTCGCAAACTTCACGTGTGGTGATTCTGTTTGGTGAGTCACATGCCAAATTCTGGGAAATTGTACGTGAAACCTTGCGTAAAATGGTGCCGGCTGAAAACTTTGCATCAACTGACAGCAAAATCAGCAGCTTTGCCGCAGGTTTTGGTACTGCGTTATTCTATGAAGACCAAGATGTCGTGAAAGCACTGCAAGAACAATTTGCACTATATGCAGATAACTTCCCGGTATGGTCAGAGCATTCAACAGGGATTGCCCAGTTTGCAACCTGGATTGCGCTGGCAGAAAACAACATTGGTGCATCGCTACAGCATTACAACCCGATTATTGATGAAGAAGTTGCGGCGACCTTTGATGTACCAGCCAACTGGAAATTAAGAGCGCAACTGGTGTTCGGTTCAATTGAAGCACCAGCGGGTGATAAAGAGTTTATGAATGATGCAGATCGTTTTAAAACTTTTCACTAAGTTGCATAGCTAAACCAAAGAAAGGGCGCATTCAGCGCATTGCTGTCCCACAATTTTTCACAAGAGGAAGCTCATTTGAGCTTCCTCTTGTTTTATGGGTATTTTATCGGGTGAAAATAAAGCTTTTAAAGTTCTTCTTTCAAACAAATTCACTTGAATTATTC
>NZ_VPBE01000019.1:0-57664 GCF_013418895.1 Acinetobacter sp. YH12116
CGCCTTACAAAACTGTAAAGCGTATATTGCAAGAACGGACTGACCGCTACAAGTCGGAACTGACCGACTCAGGCTCTAGTTACACGCTTGGCAACAAGACATTAACAGAGTGCGAATTACTCCTTGAGTATGTTTGAATACATTTTAAGGAACAGGTACACAGCCGGATTTATGCCCAGCTCTGTCAGGATAACACCCATATTATTCTGGCGCATTCCTTAGGCACGGTAATTGCCTATAATCTGTTAATTCAGCATCCGGAACTGAATATTGCACGCTTTATTACCCTCGGTTCGCCGCTGGCCTTTCGGGTGATTCAGGAGCATTTACAACAGCCGATTCAGCGCCCCACTGCCCTGCATGGCGACTGGATTAATTTTTATTCTCCGGATGATTTTCTGACCGCCTTTCCACTGTCGGAACCACCGTTTTTAAACCGGCCATTCTGAACCAGCAGGTACAAACTCCGGTAGATCGTCCTCATGAAGTCTATGGCTATTTACAGCATCCCCAAGTCTTAGAGGCCTTGGTCGAGTTACTGCCAGAAAGTGCTTAAATTGAGGGAATTTTCACCTGATTTATGCAAATTGTTCTAAATTTATTCGCTTAAAAGCCTTGCAGCCAGAAAATTGTAGAAAAGCGTTTGACACCCTCCTTTTTTCACCCTAATATACGCCCACCTCTGAAACGTCCCTATCGTCTAGAGGCCTAGGACATCGCCCTTTCACGGCGGTAACCGGGGTTCGAATCCCCGTAGGGACGCCAATTTCAGAAGTAATATTTTATTAAGTCCCTATCGTCTAGAGGCCTAGGACATCGCCCTTTCACGGCGGTAACCGGGGTTCGAATCCCCGTAGGGACGCCACTTCTTACAATCAAAAGAAGCGGTTTAAAATATTCTTCTGCACTGTCCCTATCGTCTAGAGGCCTAGGACATCGCCCTTTCACGGCGGTAACCGGGGTTCGAATCCCCGTAGGGACGCCATATTCGGGTCACACACGTGATTCATAAAAAAGCCCAAGCATTGCGACTTGGGCTTTTTTATTGCTGCAACTTTTTATTTGTACAGAACGGGAGCTAGGAAAAATACTATCACCCGTTTAAAACAGTCATACCACCTGCACCCAGATCCTCATCCACTTCATACAATCTCCTGTGAATATGGATGGAAATGCTCAAAAAGGCTGAATAAAGCGTAGATGGGGAATCGGGATGGATCACCCTCATTCCCCATTTCTGTTTAGGCCGATTTACGCGAGTTAATCTGTCCTTTAATGACTGCAGTCAAATTGCCTTTTAAATATTTAAAAAATACTTTTAAAGGCGAGAGTTTTGGATTCGGCTGTTTGCCTTGGGCAATGTCCTTGAACTGCGCGGCATACCAGATAATTTCCATAATTGCCATTTTATCAACCAGTGGAATGCCGGTCTTAATTTTATCGACACCATAACGCACGTCTTGCCCTGCCAGCAAACGATGTGCCAGATCTGGCTCTACCGCAAATGGGCGAGCAATCCCGATAAAATCACAGGCGCCGCTGGCCAGTGCCGTATTCATGCCTTGTACGGTCCGGAAACCGCCGGTCACCATTAAATGACAACGAACTTCCTGTCGGATCCGCTCCGCAAACTCCAAGAAGTAGGCTTCACGCGCTAAAGTCGAGGCTTTGCGTTTTTCCGCTTTTACTCCGGCCATGGCCGGTGCTTCATAAGTCCCCCCCGATACTTCAATCAGGTCAATTCCGGCAGCATCAATCGCTTTAAAGACCTGAATCACATCTTCCTCACTAATACCACCGCGCTGGAAATCCGCCGAGTTCAGCTTGACTGAGATGATAAAATCTTCAGAGGTCGCAGCGCGCACCGCCTGATAAATTTCCAGCAAAAAGCGCATCCGGTTGTCAATCGAGCCACCCCAACGATCTTGGCGTTTATTGGTTAGCGGTGATAAAAACTGGCTGATTAAGTAGCCATGTGCGCCATGCAGCTGCACCCCTTCAAAACCGGCCTGCTCACAGATCTGCGCTGCGCGGGCAAAGCGCTGGATAATATCAAGAATCTCATCTTCACGCAGTTCACGCGGTGTGCCAAAGGTGGTGGCCAAGGCCGGGCTAAACGGTACGGCGGAAGGCGCGACGGTTTCTTTGTTCAGGCCTTTCGGACATTGCCGTCCCGGATGCGACAGCTGCACCAGTTGCACCATGCCATACTGCTTGCCAATCTGTGCCCACTGTTGCAACTTGGCCAGATCACGTTCTGATTCAATGGCCACCACGCCCGGTTCATTTTTGGCACGAATATCCACCATGACATTGCCGGTAATGGCACAGCCCAGCCCACCCTTGGCCCAGGCCTCATATAAGCCCAAATGTAACTGGTTCGGCTGACCAGCCATATTGGCCAGCGCCTCACTCATAGCGCCTTTAATGATGCGGTTTTTAAATGTGGTCTTTCTAATTTGAAGCTGATCTGCAATCTGGCTCATTGGTCAATCCTGACATTGTGGTCTAGAGCAAATACTCCATTGAATTACCCCAATGGTCAAGCAAATTTTGACAACTCGTATTGTCAAAAATAGTCACAGATCAATATTGACTGGCCTGAATCAGCTGCCGGGTATAGTCAGTTTGTGGCTGTGCAAACAGATCTTCAGTACGCTGGAATTCCATCACCTTGGCATGTTTCAGTACCAGTACCTTCTGACACAAGGCCTTGACCACCTGCAAATCATGGCTGATAAACAGATAGCTCATCTGCTCCTGCTGCTGCAAACGCCGCAACAGTTTAACGATGGCGCGTTGTGTGGTGCGGTCCAGCGCCGAGGTCGGCTCATCCAGAATCAGCAGTTTCGGTTTCAGCACCAGCGCACGTGCCAGTGCAATCCGTTGCCGCTGTCCACCGGATAGTTCATGCGGATAACGGGTTTTAAAACTGACCGGCAATTCAACTTTTTCCAGCGCCAGATCAATACGCTGCTGAATTTCGGATGCTGACAGCTTTTGTAAGGCCAACCCTTCGCCAATGGTCTGCTCGACATTTAAACGCGGATTCAGGCTGCTAAACGGGTCCTGAAATACAATCTGAAATTCACTGCGTAATGGCCGCAGCTGCTTTTCCGAAAGCTGGTTCAAGTCCTGGCCCAGCAAATCAATTTTGCCCTCACTGGCAGTTAAACGCGAAATCGCCAGCGCCAGCGAGCTTTTACCGGAACCACTTTCCCCGACAATACCGATGGATTCGCCTTGGGCCAGATTTAAATCCAGCGGCTCCACCGCGACAAAATAATTTTTGACCC
This sequence comes from Acinetobacter sp. YH12116, assembly GCF_013418895.1. Taxonomy (NCBI): domain Bacteria; kingdom Pseudomonadati; phylum Pseudomonadota; class Gammaproteobacteria; order Moraxellales; family Moraxellaceae; genus Acinetobacter; species Acinetobacter sp. YH12116. The sequence continues at coordinate 3,297 of NZ_VPBE01000019.1, forward strand.
GATTGAGTAAACCCTGCTTAATGGGAAACTTCACACCCAGTTGTTGCAGTTGCAATAAAGGCTGAGTCGCCTCTACCTGTAAAGCCTGACCAAAATCATGATGCAGCAGTTCCCGGGTATAGGCCTGCTGCGGCGCATGAAAGACCTGTTCAACCGGCCCCTGCTCCTCGACCTGGCCTTTGTTCATGACAATGACCTGATCGGCATAATGCCGCACCAGATTCAAATCATGGCTGATTAAAATCATGGCCATCTGCCGGCTGCGCTGTAAGCTTTGCAGCAGGTCCAGAATTTGCGCCTGCAGGGTCACATCTAACGCAGTGGTCGGCTCATCGGCAATCAGGATGTCCGGATCAAGCGCCAAGGCCATGGCAATCATCACCCGCTGGCGCTGCCCACCTGACAGTTCATGCGGATAACGCTTCAGTTTATCTTCCGGCTGGGGAATGCCAACATCTTGCAGCAATTGCAGCACGCGTTGCCGGGTTTCCGCCTTGGAATGCCCCTGTAACAGCAGGCTTTCGCCAATAATTTTTTCTACCCGATGCAGCGGATTTAATGCCGTCATCGGCTCCTGAAAAATCATGGCAATGCGCTGGCCGCGAATCTGGCGTAGTTGTACCGGATTCAGCTGTAGCAGATCCTGCCCCTGAAACAGTGCCTGCCCCTGAATCTGTAGCTGACTCGGCAACAAGCCCAGCAAGGCCAGACTACTCACCGATTTACCCGAACCACTTTCACCGACCAGCGCCAGCGTTTCGCCAGCGTGCAATTCAAAACTTAAATTGTGCACCAATAGCTGCTGTTGATGCTGAATCTGGAGCTGCTGTACCGTCAGCACCGGCGTGCGCTTACTGGCGTCTTGGATCGAATGCATCACGGGTCGCCTCTCCAATATAAATCAGTAAAGATAAAACAATCGCCAGGGTAAAAAAGCCCGACAATGCCAGCCACGGCGCATTTAAATTATTTTTGCCCTGTAACAGCAGTTCGCCTAACGATGCGGCATCGGGCGGCAAACCATAGCCGAGGAAATCCAGTGCAGTCAGCGCGGTAATATTCGCGGTCAGCATAAAAGGTAGTTGCGACAGACTCGAACTCATGGCATTCGGCAAGATGTGCCGGAACATGATGGTACGGTCACTCACACCCAGACCGCGGGCAGCACGGACATAATCAAAATTACGTGCCCTTAAAAATTCGGCCCGGACCAGTCCAACCAGGGTCGGCCAGCCAAACAGCAGCATAATCAGAAACAGCCAGTACACGCTTGGGCTAAACATACTGACCAGAATCATTACCATGAACAGCATTGGTAAACCACCCCAGACTTCCAGAATCCGCTGTCCCAGCAAATCGACCCAGCCGCCATAATAGCCCTGTATCGCCCCGACGATAATGCCAAGTGCAGCAGAGGCCAGCGTTAAGGCAAATCCGAATAGCAGTGATACCCGCAGGCCATAGAGAATCCGCGCCAGTACATCTCGGCCCTGATCATCGGTCCCGAGCCAGTTATCGCTGGTCGGTGGTGACGGCACCGGCACAGCCAGCTCTAAATTCGGCGATTGATAAGAATATTCAATCAGTGGCCAGATGGCCCAGCCCTTGTCCTGAATCAGTTGCTGCACGGCCGGGTCCTTATATTCTGCTTCGGTTTCAAAGACCCCGCCAAAAGTGGTTTCAGGATAAGCCTTGAACACCGGCATATATAAGCTGTTTTCATATTTGACCAGCAGCGGCTTGTCATTGGCGATCAGCTCGGCCGCTAAGGACAAAATAAAAATCAGAGCAAAGGCGATAAAACAGCCAAATCCCAGCCGGTTCTGTTTAAAACGCTGGAGCCGCGCCTGCATCAAGGGAGACATTATTTGGCCCCCCGTGATTCAAAATTAATCCGTGGATCAATGACCTGATACAGCACATCGCTGATCAGTCTGAGGACTAATCCTAACAAGGTAAAAATAAACAGGGTGCCAAAAATTACTGGATAATCACGCTGTACAATCGCTTCAAAGCCCAGCAATCCCAGACCATCGAGGTTAAAAATAATTTCAATAAACAGGTTACCGACAAAGAAAATCCCAATTAATGCTTCCGGCAGGCCAGCAATCACAATTAGCATGGCGTTACGAAAAACATGGCCATACAGCACCCGCGATTCGGTCAGGCCTTTGGAGCGTGCCGCCAGCACATACTGTTTATTCAGTTCTTCCATAAACGAGTATTTGGTTAAGTAGGTCAACCCGGCAAATCCACCAATCACCATCGCCAGCAGCGGCAAGGTCATATGCCAGAAATAGTCTTTGATTTTACCCAGCAGACTCAGCTGATCGAAGTTTTCCGAGACCAATCCCTGTAGCGGGAACCACTGAAAATAGGAACCACCGGCAAAAAATACAATCAATAAAATCGCAAAAGCAAAGGCCGGAATGGCATAGCCAATGGCCAGCAAAATAGACGTGGCTTTATCAAAGATCAGACCATGCTGACGGGCTTTTTTTATCCCGAGTGGAATAGACACCAGATAAATCAGCAAGGTGCTCCACAATCCTAAAGACAGCGATACCGGCAGTTTTTCCCACAGCAGCTGGGTCACCGGCTTGTCTTTAAAAAAGCTGGTGCCAAAATCAAATTGCAGATAGCTGCTCAGCATTAGCCAGAAACGCTCATGAATTGGTTTATCAAACCCATATTGCGCTTCAATTTTAGCCACCATTTCATCACTTAGACCTTTGGCGCCCTGATAGGGCGTTGAACCGGCCGCAGCAGTTTCGGCACTGCCACTCCCGCCCATGCCCTGAAAGGCTTCTGCCTGCTGAATTGCCTGCTCGACCGGACCGCCCGGGGCAATCTGGATCACAATAAAGTTAATCAGCAAAATCAGAAACAGTGTGGGAATAATCAGCAACACACGTTTCAGGATATAGGTTCCCATGCGCTCAGCATCCTTGTGGCAAAGCCAGCTTATTGTTTACGCAGATACTGGGCTACTTTTTGCGCCCCGGCTGCATCACTCCACCAGTAATCAAGTCCAATGGAAAGTTTTGGTTTTATTTTCGGTTGTTGGTACATATTCCAGTAGGCCAGCCAGTGCTCGCCTTTGCCATAGGTCGGAATCTGGTAATAACCAGCGCGTAATAAGCGGTCCAGCACTTTGGTCCGGACAATCAGCTGCTGGCGGTCAGGCGCGTAAATAATTTTCTGAATGATGTCATCAATGACCGGATTCTTGATGCCGGCATAATTATAATTGCCCGGCTGATCTGCCGCGGCACTGCTCCAGAATTGCGCCTGTTCATTGCCCGGACTTAAGGACTGTGGCAAGACCATGGTGCTTAAGTCAAATTCTGCCCGGCGCATCCGTTCAATATATTGCGGCACATCGACCTGACGGATATTCACCACAATCCCCAGACGTTTTAAATTGCGCACAAAAGGCATTAAAGTACGCTGTAAGCCATCCTGATGAATTAAAAATTCCAGCTGGATGGTGTTGCCTTTCGGATCAAGCAAACGGCCATCCTTGAAGCGATAGCCGGCATTCAGCAGGATCTGCCGGGCTTTGAGCAGACCACTGCGGTTAAAACCGCTGGCATCACTGACCGGGAATTTCCAGTTGGCCAGCACCCCCTGACGCTGCACCGGATGCAACTGTTTTAAATACGGCTTTAACAGTGCCAGCTCCGCCGCGCTTGGACGACCTTTGGCTTCCAGTTCGCTATTGCTAAAATAACTTTGCAAACGCTGATACTGTCCGTAAAACAGGGCTTTATTCTGCCATTCAAAATCATAGGCATGGCTGAGCGCCTGACGGAAATGAATATCCTGCATCGGTGCACGCCGGGTATTAAACACAAAACTTTGTGTTGGCACCGGGTTTTCATGCCGGAACTTATATTTCACCACCATCCCCGCTTTCACTGCCGGGAACTGATATTCCGTCACCCATTTGCGCGCGGTATATTCTTCATGCAGCGTGTATTGGCCCGACTTAAAGCCTTCAAAGGCCACATCCATATTGCGGTAATAGACAAATTTAAGCCGGTCAAAGTTATAACGGCCCTTATTTACCGGCAGATCTTTGCCCCAATAGTTCGGATTGCGCTTATAAGTAATACTGCGTCCGGCATCAATCCGTTCAATCAGATACGGGCCTGACCCCAGCATCGGCTGCAAGGTAATCCGGCTAAAGTCCTTGCCCTGCCAGTCTTTCTGGGAATAAATCGGTAAGGCCGATAAAATCAGCGGCATTTCACTGTTGTTATCGGATTTAAAGGTCATTTTGACCTGATGTCTGGACAAGACTTCGGTTTTGTCTAAGTCAGCAATATACATCTGCAAACCCGGATTGGATTTGCTCTGGAAGGTATCAAAACTGAATTTGACATCAGCCGCGGTAACCGGGGTGCCATCGCTAAAACGCGCTTTTGGATTCAGATGAAAAATGACAAATTTAGTCTGCTTCGGGTCATAAGTCACTTTTTCTGCCAGCAGTGGATACATCACCCCCGGCTCATCTAGCGAGCTGGTCATGAGCGAATCAAACAGATAATTCACCCCATCGGTCGCACTGCCCTTACCGTTCATGCTGTTCAGGTTGTCAAAAGTGCCATTGCTGGACTGACTCAGTATGCCACCTTTCGGTGCTTGCGGATTGGCATAGGGCATGGCCGCAAGCTGGCTGTATTTCGGGCTGCTGTGCAGCGCGATATACGGCGTGGTCTGCAGCGCAGCCCAACTCCAGCTTGAGGTCAAGGCCAGTGCTGTTGTCACAGCACTCAAGCCATATAAAGATCTGTTCATGCGGTCACGACTCCTTGTGCCCGGCAATTACAGGTTCGGAACCTTGATGATCTCTCCAATACGCAGCTGCGTATTCGGTTTAATCTCGTTCATATCGGCCAGTTCACTGGTTTCCAGACCATAACGGCTGGCCAGCCCAATCAGGGTATCACCGCGCTTGACCTTATATTCTGTCATGGTTTTTGGCAATTGCAGGGTTTGTCCCACTCTTAAACCGGCACGCGGACTCAGGCCATTCAAGGCCGCCAGTTCAGCGACCGAAATACCGGTACGGCTGGCAATGGCATTTAAGGACTCACCGGCTTTAACGGTATAGGCTTCGGTTGCTTTACCCGTGCTGGCGCTGCTCACCGCTGCACTTTCCGCGGCACGGTTGCTACTGCTGTCCAGATCACCTTCAATTTTTAAACGCTGGCCAATCCGCAGTGCAGCAGTACGTGGCAGATCATTTAGTGCGGCCAGATAGTTCAGCTGCAAATGATATTTACGCGCAATACTATTTAAGGTCTCACCCGATTTTACAATATGAATATCAGAGTTTGCCGCAGTTGTGCTGACCTTACTTTCTTCCACTAGCGCTGGCTCACCGCTGAGTTTCAGGCGCTGGCCGGTACGTAAACCGGCAGTCCGGCTGATGCCATTTAAACTGGCAATCTGCTCCAGACTCAGGTTATAGCGGTTGGCAATGGCAGTTAAGGTATCTCCCGACTGTACTGTATAACTATCCGGGATGGTCGAACCGGCTGGAATTTTTAAAGTTTGTCCAATTCGCAGGCCGGTATTGGTCGAAATCTGGTTTAAGGCGGCCAGATCAGCCAGACTCATTTTGCTTTGTGCGGCCACACTCGATAAGGTGTCACCACGCTGGACAGTATAGTTTTCTGTTTTAATCTCAGCAGTTGACGTACTTGGCGCTGCACGACGACTCTCTGCGGCCGTTTCAGTTTTTGCTTCGGCTTTCGAGTCACTTACAGGCACATTAATCCGCTGTCCAACCAGCAAACTGCTGCCCGCAGTCAGACCCGGAGTTAAGGCTGCCAGTTCTGCATTGGACAAGCCATGACGGTCCGCAATCAGTTTCAGATATTCACCGCGCTTCACCGTATAGCTTTGCGTGGCCACTTTGGTTTCAGCCGCTTTCTGCTCAGCTGCCTTGGCACGCATCTCTGCTGTTTCTTGCAGATTCAGCTTCTGGCCGACAAACAGGCCACTGCTTGTGTTCAGATTATTGTAATCCGCCAGTTGCTTGACCGATAAACCAAACTGATTGGCCACGCCGGTTAAGGTATCGTTAGCTTTAACCACATAGGATTCCGGCTGCTCTTTGGCTTTGGCTGGCGCGGCAGCTTGTGGTTTGGCATCATATAAATAGATGGTGGTACCGGCATATAAAGTCGAGTTTGGATCAATCTGGTTCCATTTTGCCACATCACGCCAGTTCACCCCATTTTTCATGGCAATCAGCACCAGGGTATCGCCGGCCTGTACCGTATAGGTACTGCGCTTGCCTTTTGGCGGCACCACCACCACTTCAGTGTCGGTCTTGATTACGTTCTTGCCCTGGTTCCGCTGGGCTTCATCTGAATCTGGACGGGTGCTATCCGCGACACTTTTCGGGTAAGCAAAACCTTTGGTCAGCTCTTTGCCTTGCTGCTCGGCCACCGACAGACTGGTCTGAATCGCGGTCAGCTTAATTTTGCCATCATAAGGATCGACAATTTCAGTGCCTTGTGGTGCAATTTCTTTTAACTCGGCCACCACCTGCGCCTGTTCAGCCTGAGAGGCCACCGGCTGCAACACCTCTTCTACCGTTTTGTTCTGGTCTTCAGTTTTCACTGCCGCCAGAATCTGTTCACGTTCTGCTGCTGAAATTGGCGGTTCGACCTTCACCGGCTGAATATTCTGTGCCGGGGTAATGGCCACCGGAATACGTGGAGCACTTGGAATATCGGAATTGGCCGCAAAAGAGGCCAAAGCCGATGAACCGCGTGGCGTACTGATCCGTTTGGTGCTGGTTGTAGTCGTGCTGCTAGCAGTTTTGGCTGTGCTCGCTGGTGTAGTCGTAGCAGTACGCTGAGTCACACTGGCCGTCAAAGCGGGTGTGGTGGTTTTTGTAGCTGGGGCACTGGTCGTGGTCTGCGTCGTCACACTAGGACGAGTGTTGCTGGCCAGCAATCCACCACCTTGCAGGTTTTTCAGACGTTCATCGACTGTTGGGCTTAAATCGGCTGGAATCAGAATCCGCATCGGGCTGGCACTGTCAATTCGGTCAGTACGATGGCCCGGGTTCAGTGCATATAACTCGGCACGGCTAAGACCAGTAATATTGGCCACATCATTTAAATTCACCGCTCCGACCGTCACTTCACGGAAATGGGGACGGTTGGCAATTGGCGGCAAACGCACCCCGTAGGCACCTGGATTTTTAATAATTTGCGCCACTGCCAGGAAACGCGGCACATAGTTCATGGTTTCCTGTGGCAATTTCAGTGACCAGTAATCGGTCGGTAAACCGGCAGCCTTGTTACGGTTAATCGCCTGCTGAATACGGCCCGGTCCGGCATTATAAGCGGCCAGAGCCAGCTCCCAGGAACCAAACTGGTTATACAGGCTACCGAGGAATTCATAGGCAGCACGGGTCGATTCGACCACATCACGGCGGCCATCATACAGCGGGGTCTGTTTCAGACCATAAATACGTCCGGTACTTGGAATAAACTGCCATAAACCGGCTGCAGCAGCGCTACTGGTTGCTGCCGGGTCGTACGAACTTTCAATGACTGGTAATAATGCCAGTTCGGTCGGCATGCCACGGCGCTCGGCTTCTTTGACTGTGTGATACAAATAACGTGAAGCACGCGCACTTAAACGGTCAATATATGGCTGACGTGAAATAAACCAGCCGCGCTGCGCTTCAATACGCGGATTCCAGTGTTCCAGATCCATTTTGAAACCTACGGTCATACGCTTCCAGACATCACCGTGTTTTAAAATCAGTAAACGGTCGCCTTCTACCGCGCGCATGTCGGTGGCCGACAATAAATCTTCCAGTGAATCTAAACTGCTGGCGTCCAGATAACCTGAACCAACCTGACTCGACGTTGACGCTTTGCTGGCACTTTGTGTAGAGGTACAGCCGGTGCTGATGCCGAGCGCGGCCAGCGCTGAACCCAAAACTGTAATTTTAAATAGTGCCGGGACCATAGGCTGCCACATGCGTGTGGTTGGTTTATACATAGGAAATCCAAACAACTCGTCTATAAATTATTTTTTAGATTTGACATTGTAGTGAAGCATCACTACGACACAAGGTTTTACTCTAGCGCGATTCTAATATAAATGTTACAAGAAATTAAAAAATTGACATCTTCGGCGTTTCTGATCTGCAATTGCGTTATACAATAGCAGCTCGGTTTTTATTTGGCTCTTTTTGGATCTGGCTTATGTCTCAAACAATCACACTATATGTGGATGGTGCTTGTCGTGGAAACCCTGGCTTGGGCGGTTGGGGCGCATATGTCATTACAGAAACCCAGCAACACAAACTTTATGGCGGTGAACTGGAAACCACCAACAACCGTATGGAGCTGACGGCAGCCATTGAAGGCATTCAGTTCTGCCCGGCAGAGGCCAAACTGATTCTCTGGACCGATTCCAACTATGTCAAACGCGGCATAACCGAATGGATTGCCGGCTGGAAAAAGAAAAACTGGAAAGATGTGAAAAATCCGGACCTATGGCAAAAACTGGATGCCATCTGTCAGGGTCGTGAACTTGAATGGCACTGGATTAAAGGTCACGCTGGCCATGCTGGCAATGAAATGGCCGATCAGCTGGCCAACAAAGGGGCCGATCTGGTATTTGCACAGCAGGTCAAAGTGACGCCGGTACAAATCATTACTGAAGATAAAAGCGCTGAGTCTGAAGTCATCCCGCCGGGCACGGCTAAAAAAAAAGCAGAATCTGACTGGTTGCTCGATGACCCTTTTGGCTTCGATCTAGACGACAGCCAACTAGACGTTGAAGTCGAAGAAGAACTGCTAATGGTGCAGGAGGATCATCTCAGTCTGACCCAGCACAGCATTACCGTGACGCAAACCCTCAGTCAAAATGACAGCCCGAATCAGAACGAAGTCCTGATCCAAGATGAAACCCAGAACCAGAGTGCAACAGCGCCAGCAAACACGTCATCGCATCCCCATATTGTGATTACCCCGGCCACGGTTCAGGCTTATGGTCCACGCCAGCTGATTCTGGATACGGAAACCACCGGTTTTTATTATCAGGATGGTGACCGGATTATTGAAGTCGGCGCGATTGAAATGGTCAACCGCAAACTGACCGGCAGCTCGATTCATATTTATATCAACCCGGAAAAACCGGTCGGTGAATCGGAAGTGGTGCACGGTATTTCGGATGAGTTTTTAAAAGACAAGCCGAAGTATGCCGAAATTGCTGCAGTGCTGTATGACTATTTAAAAGGCGCGGAAATTATTGCGCATAACGCCACCTTCGATATGAACTTCCTGGATATGGAGTTTAACCACTGTGGTCTAGGCGATTTATCGGCGGTGTGTGAAGTCACCGATACCCTGGTAATGGCCAAAAACAAGCATCCGGGACAAAAGAACTCGCTCGATGCCTTAGTGAAGCGTTATGAAATTCCGGCGCGTGACCGTACCTTCCACGGCGCCTTGCTCGATGCTGAAATTTTGGCCGATGTCTATCTGGCCATGACCGGTGGCCAGGTATCCTTTGATATGGATGCCCTGTCAGCTCATCATGAAGAACAAAGCGGTGAATCGGGTCGTCGCAGCATTGAAGTGGAATTGCCGGTGATTCTGCCTTCCGCCGCAGAGCTGGAAGCACATGAGAATTGGGTCAAACAATTTGAAGAAAAGCATGGACAGCCCTGCTTTTTTGCCAAATAAAAAACCGACGATTGTAATTTTTTGTATTTAATCTGTTCCTAGTTCAGTTATAGTTAAGATAAACAGGTCTGCTGTTTTTGCAGCAGGCCCATAAACAGATAAAACACTAGGAAAGGTGCAGATACATGTCTTACCAAACCTCTATTCATTTTGATCCGACTGCGTTACTGATAATAAAAAATGAGGTTGATAATTCAATCAAATTGGTGGAATCCGCAGTCAGCACCTTGGCAGAAGATCAGACTTTACCTTTCGGGATTGATGATGCCCTCAACCAGTTTGAGCAATGTGCCCAGGTACTGGCCCTGATTGATATGTCGAGCCTGGCAAAAATTGCCCAATATTCAGCAGAATTAATGCGCAAGATTATGGGGAATCCGGCGCAAATTAAAACTGAAGACGTGATTGCCTTAAGTGAAGGCACCACCATGCTCAAGCGCTACATCGAATTTATTTGTCTGCGCGAAGTTAAAATTCCACAGTTCCTGCTCGATACCTTAAACCGTCTGGAACGTGCCTTGGGTAAACCACTCACCCAGGAAGGCCAGCATATTGAATCTCTGCTGGACTGTATTCACCCGGAATTCAAATTGCCACAAGCACCCGGTCTGGAAAAATCAGGCTATGTGCATCAGCTGTATAAACTGTCACTGTACAAACTGCTGAAGCAGGAAGAATCCGAGCTGGATCTGCAAGCCATGAAACTGGTCGGCACCTATTTAGCCGGTCTATCCGCCCAGCATCCAAGCCAACAATACTGGAATCTGGTCTATGTGGCGTTAAACCAGATTGATAACCTGCTGCTGAATGAACCACGTTTACGCACCTTAATCAGTATTGAACTGAATATGCGTCAATACTTTGCCGCACCAGACAGCTTCCAGGCCCAGTTAAGTGATCTGGCCAACATCCTGAGCCTGTGCATTAGCCAGGAAGATCAGGTGGCCCAGCACATCCGCGAACAGCTGAATATTGGTGAAGACCTGCTGACTGACACCCAGTTACAGGTCTTCAGCCGTCATCTGTATGGTCCGGATTTTGAAACCATGCAGACCATCAGTGCTCTGGCGACCAGCGAAATGGCGCAGATTCGCAATGACATCGAATACAACTACCAGAACATGACCCCTGAAAAAACCCAGGAGTTGCAAGCCAAGCTCAAAGATCTGGCCAACATCTTTAAAGTGCTGAACCTGAATGAAGCCCACCGTGATCTGCTGGTTCAGGCCGACGCCTTGAGTCAGGCCGAAGTGCTCAAAGAAGAAAGCTTTGCCCAGCAGCTGATGAACACCATTTTGTCGGCGATGAACTCGATTGGGGTGCTGGAGCGTCATCATACTTCTAGCCGTTTACAGCTGCGCGTTAACAACATGCACATTTCGCTGGACCGTTTAGATGAAGCGCATGAAGTATTGCTGAGCGAAACCAAAACCTTAATTGATCTGGCTCAGCAGATTCTGGTGCAGCACGTTCAGGATCAGGATGTGCGTTTATTGGAAAACACCTGTACCCAGCTGCGTGAAGTGGCCGGTGCCCTGCTGTTCCTGAATGAAGAAAAAGGCCAGCAGGCGCTGCTGACTGCCGCTGACTTTATCTATCGTAAATGCGAAGCCGGTGAAACGCTCAGTAGTGACGAGCTGAATGCCGTGTTAGACACCTTGGCCGGTGCCGACATGCTGATTGACAATTTAAAAAACAAACAGCCTGTTTTACAGTCGATGTTTGATGTAGCATTGGCAAGTAGCGAAAAACTGAAAGCTGTAGCCTAATGTCTGAACTCTCACTTGCCTATATTTTTCACCAACAGCAACTGCTGGTCGATGAACAGTTTCAACTGCCCCGAGTTGAAAAATTAGCAAGTGACCTGTCTACGGGCAATCAGGTGATTGCCCGCGACTTACTCCCCGATGAGCCCATTCCTGAAGGCTATCAATTATTGCCAATTCGCCAGCTGTTACAGTTCTGGAACAGTGCCGAATTTGAACAGGCCAGCCGTGCAATCCAGTTGCTAGAATGGCGTCGTAATCACCGTTTTTGCAGCCACTGCGGCCATCCAACCGAAGCGCATGCCACCGAATATGCCATGGTTTGCCCGGTCTGCCAGTATCGCCAATATCCACGTGTACAACCCTGTGTCATTACCGTCATTACCCGCGGTGAAGATGAAATTCTGCTGGCCAAAAATGCGCGAAACACCACCAATATGTATGGCCTGATTGCCGGTTTTGTTGAGGTGGGAGAAACCTTGGAAGAAGCGGTACGCCGTGAAACCGCGGAAGAAGTCGGTATCCAGCTAAAGAATATTCAGTATCTGGCCAGTCAGCCCTGGCCTTTTCCAAGCAACCTGATGATTGCCTTTAAAGCCGAATATGCCGGTGGTGAACTGCAGTTACAGGAAGAAGAAATCAGCGACGCACAATTCTTTAAATTTGATCAACTGCCGAATATTCCGTTCAAAGGCAGTATTGCCCATGCCATGATCAAACACGTGACCGAAGGCTCTGCCGTCGCCGACGACAGCAAAGCCTGGCTCTAAAGAGACGCTACTCAGGAACTTAGTGTTTCTTCCAGCGCCTGCATAATCGTGTGCTTGGTCTTAAAATAACGGCTAAACAGACTCGATACCGAGCCCATAATACTGACATGCCCGGTGCGTGGAATGGTGATCAGCTGACTATGATTGCCATGCTTGTTTAGCACATGATCAAAATCAACCGCATTACTCAAATGCACAATCTGGTCATTCTCAGCCACCAGCAAATAGTGACGAATGTGATTACTTTCCACAAAGTAATACGGCATCACATCATGATAAGGAATGGTCTGATCAAATGCATCGGCACAAAGCGGATCATCTTTATAGTCAAAATGATAGGGACCAGCCAAGCCAATCGCAGCCCGAATATTGTCTCGGCAGTTCAGCGCATAAGGCTGCGGATGATAAAGCACCGACATGATATTAAATGCACCGGCCGAGTGCCCCATCAGGATAATCTGATCAGTGTTAATCCTTAACTCTGCCTGCTGATCATGCATATAGTTTAGTGCCAAAGTCAGGTCATCAATATAGACCGGAAAAATATTCTGCGGCGCCAGTTGATAATTAATGACGGCAACATCAAAACCCTGCTGGGCAAAAGCTTCGCCAACAAAGCGGTAGTCTTTTTTATCGCCCCGTGACCAGGCACCACCATGGACAAAAACAATTAACGGCTGCTGGGGACGTGGCTGGACAGTCCGGTACAAATCCAGCTGATGGCGTTCATTCGCTCCATAAGCCAGATCGTTCTCTACCGTATAGCCCTGTCGTGGAGTCAAACGGTTCAGGGCATAACTGCCAAAATCATACAGGCGGAATTCCTGATATACACTTTTGGCCTGAACCAGACGATATTGCAGCTGCGTTTTAAACTGGAACAACTTAGAGCGCATTCGTTGGCTCGATCTGATCCGGATCAATGGCGACCGGGGTTTGTACATCTGGCTGCACATTCATCATCGGGCTGGCAAAACCAGAAGATGTGGCCTGTGAGGCTTCAATATTATCAATTAAGGTCACAATTTTGGTGACATTACCGACCTGCTGTAACACCTGATTTAAATCGGCGATTTCCGCATTATTCAAACGGCCCATCACATACAGCACGCCATCTTCGGTGTGAATTCGCACTTTACTGTCAGAAACCACCGGCGCTTTCATAATCAGGCCACGGGTATTGGCGGTCACGGTGGTGTCCTGCATGATGGTGCTATAACCAATCTGGTTGCCCACGGTAATATAGTTGTGTACGGTTTTGACATCGCTCATGGCGCGTACATTGTCTTCCGCCAACTGCTTCAGATGTGCATCTGGCACCTGACCGGTCAGCAATACATTGCCGTGGAAACTTTCAATATTAACGCGTGACTGTTTAAAACGGGCATCCAGCTTATATAAATTAATTTTTGCTGTACGTTCAATGGAGTTATCAATAAAGACCTGGCCAAGTGAGCGTGCGCCACTTTCCGTTCCTACAGGTGCAGAACCCGTACCACTGGAAATAAAACTTGCACAGCCGGATAAACTTGCCACACACAGCACTGTGATTGCGATACGATTTAACACTCAGCAAGACTCCTCATTACTTATTCATTTCTGTTTTCAAGCATCTTTGCTTCAATTCTCTTCAAAGATTAATGAACTCTGAATCAAAAGTAAAAGCATTTTCAATCCATTGCAGATCATACGTGAAATTGGAAAAATCTTGCTGTACTGTTTTTGCAATTTGTTCAGTAAAATCAAAACAAATCACATCAAATCGACAATAAAAATCCTGTAATTGTGCAGAATTGCTCAAATAGGTCAGCGCAGTTTTTATCAGCTTTTGCTGCTTGGAGATGGAAACCACCTCCACCGCCCGGCCATAATCGCTAAAAGATCGCGCCTTTACCTCCACAAACACCAGCTGCTGATCCTGCCGGGTAATCAGATCGATTTCACCATAACGGCAATGGTAATTGGCCGCCAGAATCTGATAACCCTGCTGCTCTAATAACATTGCAGCCTGCTGTTCGGCCCACTGCCCCAAACGCGCGCGCTGACTGGCCATTTACAGGATCTGTACCAGCTGTTTCTGCTGCACATAGCATTTCGGAATACGCTGAATCTGGTTGTCCTGAATCCGGATTAAACCGGTTCGCCCTTCAAATTCAATGCGGTTTAATTGTGGCTGTTTCAGATAATAATTGGCGATCTGCCAGGCATCTCCACCAAAGGCCACCAGCCGCTGAAAAGAAAAGTGTTCCGCCTTGGCTGCCTGAATTCCGGCCTGTACATCTGCCCAGTGAGACTGATACAAGGCCGGCGCATCACAAAACTGCAGGCCTTGCGGTAACTGCTGCTGTGACTCGACGGCATTGGCCAGGCTGTATAAGCGCTTTTTGGGCAACCTGTTCTGGCGATTGATCCAGCCATTTGAACCCAGCAATAACACCCCCTGCTGACGTTTCAGCCATCTCGGCGGACTGTCCACCACCTCCACCGGATAGTCCAGCTGCGACACCAAAGACATCAATAACAGTTCGTGTTCAGCTTCGGTGCCGGGTTCACGCAGAATATATAAATGATTGATCTGATCTTTCCGGAACAACTGCTTTAAGGTCTGTGCATCATCTTTTTTTGACAGGCTAAACTGTAACACCCGCGGATGCTGCTGGATCACCTCGTTTAAGGCCAGTGTGCGCACTTTGGGCCGCAGCGCAATTAACTGTTCCACATCGGCACGTGCCAAAGGTCCAATCACCACCCGGGTCTTGGCATTGACATGCTGACGTAGCAAGGGACCAATTTTGCGCTGCTCGGAATTAATCAATTTAACCGGCATCTTCTCACCCGATGCATGATAAGCGTGCATAAAACCCTGCTGAATACTGAAACCGGCTCGCGCCATAGGACCCGATTCAGGTAGAATGACCAGAATCTCGGCCTGGGCGACTGAAAGTCCCGCGCCCAACAGCGCCGTGGTGATAATTACTTTTTGAAGCTGTCTTTTATTGTTATTAATAATTTGCCTAAACATGGAGAAACCTAATGAGTGCTCAGTTATTTGTTGTAGCCACCCCAATTGGGCACTTAGACGACATGACCTATCGGGCGATTGATGTTCTAAAGTCTGTAAATATTATTGCGGCAGAGGATACACGGACCTCTGCTCAATTATTAAAGCACTATAATATATCAACTCCGTTAACGGCGTGCCATGAACACAATGAAAGTAACAAAATTGATATATTGGTTCAGCGCCTGCTGAACGGCGAAAATATGGCCCTGATTAGTGATGCCGGTACCCCGCTAATTAGCGACCCCGGTTTTAAACTGGTCCGCGCCGCCCAAGAACACAATATCCAGGTGATTCCGGTTCCGGGAGCCTGTGCCGCAATTGCAGCGCTGAGTGCGGTTGGTTTACCGAGTGACCGCTTTAGCTTTGAAGGCTTTTTACCGTCAAAACAGTCACAGCGTATCTTGAGTCTGGAAAAACTTAAAGACCAGACTGCGACCCTGATTTTTTATGAAGCGCCACACCGGATTCTGGACAGCGTTAAAGATATGGCCAATATTTTCGGGGCCGAGCGCCCGGTCGGTTTTGCCCGTGAAATTACCAAAACCTTTGAAACCATCAAGAAGATGACACTGGGTGAGCTGGTCAGTTTTATTGAAGCCGATCATCATCAGCAAAAAGGTGAAATTGTACTGGTGGTGGGTGGTGCAACCGCGGAAAAAGATCTGGAGCAGGAAAAGCTGGATCAGCTGCTGACCCGACTATTGCAGGATTTATCGGTGAAAGCCGCGTCACAGCTGGCCGCCGATTTAACCGGAATCAAGAAAAAAGTGGCCTATCAGCGTGCGCTGGAACTGAACCAGAACAATGATGACTGATTCTGGCTGTTGATTCGCAATAAAAAAAGCATCACCGGAGTGATGCTTTTTTCTTATTGGCGTGCAGCCTCATCTGGTGGGACTTCAGTAATTTTTCCCCCACGTGCCAAGAAGGCCGCAATTTCATCTTCTAACGCTTGGCGTTGCTTCTGTTTAGCGGTTACGGTTAAGGTTTCTGCTTCCGCCACATCACCATCGTTTACGGCATCTTCGCTGTCCAGTGCACCTTTTTCAGCCGCTTTTGCCTCATCGTCATCGACGGTGGTATCTTCTACATCATCATAATCGTTCATATCCGTCATTTTAATCTCCCCGCAAATGACCTCAATTGAGTCCTGGTGAACGTTGTCATGCAATTAGGAAGAAATTTATCAATCTCTGCGCCTTTCGCCTAGAGGTAAAGACAAAAAAATCGTGTCTTTTTTAACCAAATTCGTAATCATGTATTAATGAATGTTTAAAAAATAACTATTTCTAGCTAGACCGCATACCGCGTGTCTTTCAGCAGATGCAAACCATTGGCCTGCGCCATAAAAGCATCCTTTAACACCGGCAGCTGTTCAACCTGCTTCAAGCCAAAATTACGTCCCCAGACCAGCGGGAATAACTGGGTGGTTTCCAGCCAGCCTATTGCAGACATGCTGTGCATCATTGCATCATTTTGACCTTTACGACGATGCTCATAACGCTTCAAGGTCTGCTCATGCGCCCAGACCCCACGTGCCCGGTCATGCAGCAGGACATCACACAAGACCGCGGCATCCAGACAGCCAATATTGACGCCCTGCCCGGCCAGTGGATGAATCACATGCGCCGCATCGCCAATGAGTGCCAGTCCCGGCTCGACATAGTGCTGCGCAGCACGGGCTTTTAAAGGGAAACGGGCACGTGGTGTAGCTTCCAGTACTTGACCCAACATATGATGGCTTTCACGGGTCAACAGCTGGGTAAATTCCTGATCGGATAATGCGGCATATTCTTCTGCATAATCCTCTGGTAGCGTCCAGACAATAGATTGCCAATGGCCATCCTGTTCAGGCTTGAGGCTGCTCATCGGCAGGTATGCCAGCGGACCGGTTTCCAGAAAAATCTGGCGCGCCACATGCTGATGCGGCTGGACAGTTCGAATAGCACAACTGATGCCTGCCTGCTGATAATCCAGCACATCCAGATCAATAAAGGCCTGTTCGCGGACAAAGGAATTGGCCCCATCTGCGCCAATTAACAATTTGGTGCTGAGCTTCGTGCCATCGGCCAGGAAAATATGCCAGACGCCAATGCCCTGCTCAATCCGGGTCACTTTGACCTGGGTACGATAATCCTGAATCTGCGTCAGCATGGTTTGCTGAATGGCCAGATTTAAAATACTCGGCTCCACCATCGAACCCAGCGCCTGGTCCACTCCGGGTGTTTTTTCTGCCGGCTGACCAAAATTGATTTCGCCATAGCCATTTTTATTCCAGACCTGCATGCCGGTATAAGGCTGCTGACGCGCCAGTTTGTCCCAAACACCCACATTTTTTAGCAAGTGGATAGTGGCCTGACTTAAAGCCAGTACACGTGGATTGGCCACGCTTAAGGTTTTTTCTGCATCCAGAATTGGCGCGGCATCCAGCACCGTGGCCTGCACTCCACCTTGGGCCAGTAATAATGCGGTTAAGCCACCGACCAAACCACCACCCACAATAACGGCGTCTAATACGTGTGCTGTCTGGTTCATGCTTTTAGTCCCATGGCATAGTTGGCAACAAGTGGTTTAATTCCCGGAATGGTATCAAAGGCAATCAGACCGGTATTTCTGAGCAGTTTCAGCACCGGATTCTGGTTACTAAAACCACGTACCACGCTGTCACAGAATTTGATCACACGCTGCTGATCGGTCAGACGGGATTTTTCATAATCTTGCAGCATGGCGGCATCGCCCAAATCGGCCTGTTGAGCCAGTTGTTCTTTTAAATAACGCACCAACACATAAGCATCGCGCATACACAGGTTAAAGCCCTGTCCAGCCACCGGATGGATGGTATGTGCCGCATTGCCCATTAGTACTACTCGGCCCACCGCCTGTTTTTCTGCCAGCACCTGCGAAAGCGGGAAGCTAAAACGGCGCCCGGTTTTCTGGAATTTTCCAGCCCGATCACCATAAGTCTGCTGCAAGGCATCGAGGAAATGCTGGTCATTGTCCTCCCCCAGCCATTCATGTTCCGTGCCTTTTTTCACCGGCCAGACCACTGAACGACGATATTCACCCGGCAAAGGCAATAACGCCAGCGGACCTAAAGGACTGAAACGCTCAAAACCGACATGATTGTGTGGTTTAGAGGTTTGTACGGTGGTTACAATGGCGACCTGATCATAATCATGTTCATCGACCCCAATGCCTAGAGCTTTACGGCAGAATGAATCGCGGCCATCGGCAGCAATCACCAGTTTGGATTGCAGTTGTAAGACTTCACTTCCACGCTGCGCTTCCAGATAAGCCAGATCTGCATCTTGGGTCAGCGAGGTGACTTTTACCCCATCAATCAGTTCAATTAAAGGCTCTGTGCGCACCTGAGTCAGCAACACCCGGCCTAACCAGGCATTTTCAATCACCTGTCCAAAACTTTCGACTTTTTCCTGTTCGGCTTGCAAACGCGCCTTCCCAAAACTGCCCTGCTCGGTAATGTGCACTTCCAGAATCGGGACAGCATGTTCCTGTAAGGCATCCCATAGGCCCAGTTCCTGATAAATCTGTACGCTACGACGCGACAGCGCACTGTTTCGTGCATCAAAACTGGAGTGATACGGGGCAAGATTGGCATCATCATAATTCGGGTATTGAATTGCTTCGAGCAGTTTGACCGCAATATTGGCTTTGGCCAACATGAGCGCCAAACTCAGCCCCACCATACCGCCGCCCACGATGATGACTTCTTGTTGCATGCTTGAATCCTTATTTGTGGTATCTCAAAAGTTTAGATACATCTTAATCATGATTGATTTTATATTACATCAAGGGATTGGATTTTTATAATGATTCGTGTGGATGGCTGGAATTTCTGAGCTTCAGCGCTTGCGTGTTCTGACCATAAATCCCGTTTAAAAGATGTTATTCCATAAAATGACACTGGAATGGAGTACAATATAACATCTATACAAAGCCTGAAGCGCTAGACTTAAGCTGATCAAGCGACAACCCTGACGTAGATAAAATAAATTAAAGAATTCGTATCAGCTGTATGCTATTGCTTGTAGAAAATTTAAAACATGAAGAAATTAGAACTTATCTTTTTAGTCGTTTTAATCTTGGTTCTGTTGTGGGGCATACAATGGATGTTTCATGGCTTTCCGGCCGCAAGTTAAGTCTTCTATTATTCACTCTAAAAGCTATACTATAATTTCTTAAAGTAATTAGAATGTTAGGATAATAAATGGATCATACTGAACGTTTTATTACAGCATTTTACTACGCTGTCGCCGGGATTTTTTTGGGGCTAGGATTAGCAATTTTTTCATCCCTCTATCTCAGCCTTACAATAAGCTCAGCTCATATTGTAATTTTTACAGTCATTTGCTGTTTTGTTTTAGGCTATGTATTTCCTCATAGTGTTGGCAATATTTTTAAATGGGTTTGGTATATTTTCGTTCATTAGTCTGGATGTCTATCTCTATTTAACCCATTAACGCTGATTCAAAATCAAAAAAGCCGATCTTCTGACCGGCTTTTGACCTGTACGGCTTTTATTGGGCCGCAGCCATCAACGCTTCAATCTCGTCTACAGTTTTCACCACTTTCGCAGTTAAGTTCAGTGGACCATTTTTGGTCGCGACAATATCATCTTCAATCCGGATGCCAATGCCACGCCATTTTGGATCTACTGTTTCATCATCCGGGGCAATGTATAGGCCCGGCTCAACCGTGACCACCATACCGGCTTCATAAGCACGCCATTCGCCATCAACCTTATAAGTTCCGACATCATGCACATCCATGCCCAGCCAGTGGCCTGTACCATGCATATAGAACTGACGATAACTTTCTGACGCAATAATCTCGTCCAGATCACCCTGCATAATGCCTAAATCAAGTAGGCCCTGCACCAGAATACGCACCGCCACATGATGCGGTTCTTTATAGGAGTTGCCTATCTGTACGGCATTAATTGCTGCAAGCTGAGCATCTAGTACAAGGTTATACAGCGCTTTTTGCTCGGGGCTGAATTTGCCATTCACCGGAAAGGTCCGGGTAATATCTGAAGCATAGAACTGATATTCACAGGCGGCATCAATTAACACCAAATCGCCATCTTTCAGTTCTTTGTCGTTCTCTACATAGTGCAGAATGCAGGCATTTTCACCACCACCGACAATACTGTTATAGGATGGAACACAGCCATTTCGGCCAAATACATAGTTCAGTTCGGCTTCCAGCGCATATTCCATCATACCTGGCTTAACCGTTTGCATGGCCCGGGTATGCGCTTCGGCAGAAATATCTGCCGCAATTTGCATCAGTTCCAGCTCTTTGGTGTCTTTGTGCAAACGCATTTCATCGACCAGACGGTCGAGCTGCACCACCTGCGCTGGTGCCGAGGTGCCACGGCGGCTTTCGCCATTGGCAGCTGCAATCCATTTGGCCACCCGCGCATCAAATTCGGCATTCTGTCCAATACGGTAAAAGAGCTGGTCTTTATCCAGCAGTTTTTCCAGAATTTCTTCATCGAGCAGGTCAATGGCATAGGCTTCATCGGCCTCATACTGTTCAATGGCGCCATCAATACCGGCGCGATAGCCATTCCAGATTTCCATCTCCCGGTTACGTTCGCGGCAAAACAGGCTATAGGTATAGCCTTCATCTATAGATTCATAGGTTTCAATGACCGCGACCGCTTCAGGTTCTGCAAAGCCAGTCAAGTAGAAGAAACTGCTGTCCGTTCGATATTTATAGTCAGCATCCCGGTTACGCATGGCCACCGGACTGGTGGCAATAATGGCAATACTGTGTGGTCCCATCAGTTCAGCCAGACGGTCACGACGTTCTTTAAATTCTACCTGGGTCAGTTTCTTCATTAATTTTTCTTCGCAGCCTAAATAAAGGGAGGATGGTATCGCCCGAATCAGCTCGGACGATGTGGGGTAAACATTTCAACAATACTGCCACTTTCTGGCGCAGCCACCTGACGTGACTTGGCATGTACGTTTTGTAACAAAGAACTTTCATCAACCGCTATTTTCTTGCGGCCAACCGACAGGCTCACCGGAATCAGGCGGACAAATTCATATAATTCCTGATAGCTTTCTTCGCCTTCTTCATCATTGTCCGAGTCTTCAAACTCGACTGCTGCCACATCTTGCAGATGTTCAATCAGCTCCAGCTCATCGCTGCGGATATGTCCGGACGCCAGGCCAAAGCCCAGTACCACGCCGGCACACCAGTCAGCCAGCGCCTGTACCCGCTCCTGTAATATGTGTTCATCATCCGGTAACAGGGGCAGATAATCCAGTTCATCTTCAGATAAAGCATGCGCTACATCTTCCGCTTCACCGGTTAAAATATCCAGCGCTTCCGGGCTGAGTTCGGGCACATTCAGGGTTGCCAGAATCTGTTGCCACTCGGCTTCAGTTGGTGCATTTGTCACACAAACTATACCGGTCAGTAAACCATGTAACTCACTTGGACTTGAAATTTCTTCAATCATAGAAAAATTGCGGTACCATTCGGACCAACCTGAAATATCGTCTTGCATTCGCTTATCCAATCTCTATACTTCGTATATATTACCTTTGTTTGCAAGACTGTGCGACCACGATATGTTAGAAGAATTACAGCGTCTACAGGCGCATATTGGTGTTTTAAAAACACGACTTGCGCATTATGAGAGTGAAACTCAATCTTTAGCTGAAGCCAAGCAACAGGCTGAAGAGCAGCATCATGCACAAATTGTGCAAAGAAATGGGGTGATTACCCAAAAACAAGAAGAAATTGAGTCTTTAAGTGAACAGCTCAGCACCAGTCAGGCCCAATTTCAGCAGTTAAATCAGGATGCGACCGCATTGGCGGACCGTTATAGCCGTCTGGAAAAAAGCTGCACCGATCTTAAAAACCGCTTTCAGGAATTGCTGGCCGAACGTAACGAGCTACGCGTCATTAAAGAAAAGTTGCAGAATGAACAGCGTCAGACTTTGCAGAATGTCCAATCTTTGCAGCAAGAACGTGAACGTTTATTGCAGAAGAATGAACATGCCAAAGCCAAAGTCGAGGCAATTATTCAGCGTCTGGCCATTTTAGGAACTGCACAAGACCAGAATGCCCAGGAAATTCAGCAATTGGCCCATCCAACTGATGTCAGCGAGGAAGCTTAAGCATGAGTGAACAAATTCCTGTAGATTTACGTGTTTTAGGACACAGTTTCAAGCTGGCCACGACTCTTGAAAAACGGGCGGATCTGGAACGTGCAGCAGAATTACTGAATGAAAAATATGATGAATTCCGTCGTAAAGCACCACGCATGGAACCAAGCAAGCTGATTATTATGGTGGCCTTAGAGCTGATGCAGGAAGTGCTGTCAATGAACAAGTCCCTGCAGGAATATGTCCATTGTGAACGCTTGCTGGCCACAATTCTGGAAGAAGTCGAAACACTGACCGAATAAGGCTTTGACTTGCATAAAGCCTGTGCAAATGACACTTAAATTTACAGTTCTGTAGGCCGATAGGTTTGCGTCTAAAGCTGAATCCTTTATACTGAGTCTAACTCTGAGGTGTTCGCCAGCAGGTCTATTCCCCTGCCGATACTTAAACTTATGGATTGCGTTCTGTATATTTAGAGTGCATGCTCACCCTGAGTGGGAAGCCCAGCAAGTATACGTCGCGTCCACCTTGAACTCATCGGGTTCAGGGTAACGACACATGCAGCGGCACCGTCGGAGGGTTTAGCTGATTTATCCTCTATTCAGTCCTCAGAATTTCTATATTTCCTCCTTTTTATAAGTAATGATTCTCTCGCTCTAATCTTTTAAAGCTTCCAACTAACCGTTAAGCCCTCTTGTAGATACAACCCATCTTAAAAGAACGCCATCCCGAATTAAATCAGTAAGATCGATTTGATTAACATCTTCACAAGATTGCAGTTCAGCAAAATTTTTAAGCAGACGACTTGACTGTAGAACGGATGCAATTCCGCCCACTATGTTTTGCTTCATAAAGTTTATTATCTGCAATTTTTAGTACTGCAGCCACATCGACGGCATCTTTTGGCCAGAACGCGATGCCAATAGAAATCGTGATTTGTCCCATCTGGTTAATCGTAGTTTCCTGCATGGTTTTTCTAAGCCGCTCTGCAGCTTTATACGCCACACTTGCATCTGCAGTCGTCATTAAAACCAGAAATTCTTCACCGCCACTACGACAGCAAATATCCTGTTCCCTAAAATTAGTTAGCATTAGTTGCGCGAGCGTTTTAAGTACCACATCACCCTGATCATGCCCGTACTGATCATTAATTTTCTTAAAAAAATCAATATCAATGGCTAATACTGCAAATTCGGTACGAGTCTCTAGCAGTTCATTTAAAAATAATTGCATACCACGACGGTTGTATAAACCTGTCAATGGGTCCGTATTGACATGATGTTTTAACTCCGCAATCCGATGACTAAAGGTTTCCGAACTCATTAATAATGAGGTTCTAAACTTTAAAACCTCGAAATACCATGGATCAACTTCTTTAATTTTATTTTCAATGTCCGCATGATTAAGCATACTTGCCATACGAGCTAAGCGGTTCAAAGGTGAAGAAATAAAGCTTGAGATATACCAAATCAATAAAAAAATAAAAAAGTAGAAAATGAAGATTCCAATCGATACTTTTAAAATCAGCGTATTCGCTTGTGCAAGTAAATCCTCTGTCGGTTGTTGAGAAACCACTATCCAATTTACACTTGGAATATGTGCAAAACCTGCCAAATTATCTATACCTAAACTATTTTTTAAACGGATTGAGCCATTTTTATGCTGATTAATAAAGTCTAAACCCGTATTGTTGATAATTTTTTCACCGATGCGATTTTTATCTGGATGGAAAATAATACGGTTATATTGATCAATCACATACATATAACTTTTTTTATAGTCATATTGCGTATTAAGCATTGTATTTAATAAATTTTTCCGTTGTAAATAAATCGAACCACTGATCATCCCTAAATAATTATCTTTGCCATTATAAATAGGCTGAGACATCATGACCAAAAGATTGTTTTTTACAGACCAGTAGGGTGTAGAAATATAAGTTTTCTTTTTTTCAGTTGACTCTACTATACCCAATGAATTATAAGCTTGACCAAAATTAAAATTCAAACTACTGGGTGAAAATGCAAAAACATGCTTATTTTCCCCCACAAGTAAAACACTATTAAAGTTATCAGACTGATTCTTTAAACGCTCTACTTCTGATTTTCTTAAATCTATATTATAAAAATTTTTCTCTAATACTTTAGCGCTATATTCTAATTCTTTTAACATATCAGCAAAATGCTGATTAGTACTGGTGGCAATTTTCTCTGCATATCTTTCGTTCACAGAAAGTGAGTTTTGAATTAATTGTTGCTTAATTACATAATTTAAAATAAAAACACTTACGACAAATAAGCCTGATACACTTAAAATTGTAGAAATTAAAATAAGTTTACGCAGATCCAATCCGAGTCGTAGTAAAAAATGTTTCAACAGTTCCCACCCCAAAAAATTCAAAAAACTGCGACAAATTGTAATTTTAACACATAATTTTACAACTCAATCACATATTTGAAAGCAATACAGTTGAATTTTAGTTGTCTATTTTTGATGTTCAATTGCATAAATTAGATAGTTCGTTTGTTGCTGACTACCACCTAAATCAGAAATATATCCTCTAAATACAATTTCTAGCATACACTTCCTCAGAATGCACCGATTAATAACAAATAATGACAACTTGAGTTTTTTCGTACTTATTTTTTTGCTAAAAACCGTGTCTATTCGATAAATTTTTAGGGTCAATTACTCCTAAAATTACAAAAAATAAATATCTTTTCATGCTTAAAATTTATATAACCACTTAATAAATAGGTTTTTTTCATATATTAGACTTCTTGCGTTAGTCAAATTTTAAGCAGTAAAAAGCTATATTTTATAAGGTTTTAGCCAATTCAAAAATTAGATAAAACTATACTTTCGCAAGAGGTCTATTTAATCACTATTTTAATTTAAGCGGTTGCTCATTTTTTATTAGTCTTTCTTGTTGTGGACGCATTAGCATCAGGGCAGATTCCCATGATCATAACTCAACCTCAAACTCTACTCAGCACACCTGTAGAACGCGTTGCTCAACAAACCTTTATGTGCCAATATCTTGGTCTTATCCTACTAAAACATAGTAACAAAAAATTCAAAATTAAAACCTAAAATGGTATCTGCGTCGATTTTAGTTATAGAAATCAACTTAGCTTTCAGACTTCGCATTGTCATGATGCTACTCATCCGAATTTTATTTTCCATCCTGATCAAAACATTACCGTACAAAGCAAGTGCCTAAATATGGCAGGAAACAGAAACATGATGATGCTGAAGTTATTGCTTATAACTTGGCAGACTAACCAAAATGGTATCTCGATAGTCAGTTTATTCGTAGTGCTGATACAGGCGAATGTTGAGACATTTATATGGAAAAATGAAAATGTATAGCTGCAATCTAAATCGTGGTCAGAAATTCAATTTTATTGCATCATAAATAAAAATCACTCATCCGATTAACCTAGTATTTTCATTTAAAGATGGGGGAATTAGTGAATGATGATTTAAAAACAACTTTAAAAAAATTTAAACACAATTAATTAAGGATGCTGGCTAAACAAATCAAAAATCACTTTTCTTAACCACTGATGACAGGTTTGGTGATGACAAGACGTATGCCAATACTGTCGTACAGGATAAGTTGGAAAATTCAACGGCGCACTTACTACTTGTAAATTCCCACGTGCCAACAATACCTCACTTAAATAATAAGGTACTGTCGCAATCATATCGGTTTCTTGCACAATTAACCCAACGCCCAAATAACTTGGAATACTCATTAAAATATTGCGTCTTAAACCGCGATTGCTTAGTTCATTTTCAATATGGTAGTGACCTATACTGGTATCCACATCGACATGCGATTCACGAATATAAGCTTCAACATCTAAACTTTTTTCACTAATACGTGGATGATCTTTACGACTAATCACCACATAATATTGTAAAAATAATTGCTGCTGATAAAAACCCTGTTCTAATTCAGGTAAAAATCCAATCGCAAAATCAATTTCACCATTTGCCATTTGATAACTGGTTTCACGGGTAATAGGACGAATTTTAATCCGTACCGAAGGCGCATATTCTTTTAAAAACTTTGTCAGCTTTGGCAATAGAACCAAATGCGAAACATCGGTCATCGCTAAAGTAAATAATTGATCTGAATGTGTCGGATCAAAATCTACCTTAAAATTATTGACCGTTTCTATTTTATTAATAATTTCACTAATTGGAGAAAAAATCTGTTTTGCCAATTCTGTAGGCAGCATTTCATTGCCCACCCTCAAAAATAAGGGATCATTAAAATGCTGACGAATTTTATTTAAGCAGTTACTTACCGCAGGTTGGCTCATACCTAGAGCATCTGCTGCAGCTGATACATTTTTTAATTTATATACATAATAAAAAATCTGTAGCAGTTTGCTGTCTAACTTAAACATATTAATCTTTCCTTAGAATCGGTTTTCACTGCTCAGTTTTCATCCTCAATTAGCGCCAAGATTTTAATTTAGAGCTATGTCCAATACCCACATTAAAACTATTGGTTGGATCTAACTTTTGATAATGCTGCTTTAATGCAGGTTTCGCCACATATAAATGTCCAACATTATGTTCAGCAGGATACTCTGCGCCACGAGCATCAAGCAATGACCACATTTGATGTTCCATGGCCAACGGGTCTACCCCTTTTTGAATGATATAGTCCTGATGAAAGACATGACACAAAAAATGTCCGTAATACAACTTATGTATAATCGCCCGCTCCAATTCTTCGGGTAAATTTTCAACCCATTGCGAATCATTACGTCTTAGAGCAATGTCTAAGGCAACAATATCTTCAACTTCATCTCGATGCGTATCTCGGTAACGAATTGCTGCACCCGCCACAGCAAAACGATGCAAAAAGGCTTTACGTCCTTCATCCTCATTACACAGAAAGAAACTGCCTGAACTGCGTGTAATAAAGTAATCCAGTAAAAATTTCTGTACTGCTGCAACATCTTGCTGCTCAATACGTAAAATTAAATGATGCTCGTACAAATCACGAAATTGATTCATCCGTTCAGGTAAATGATTAGGCAACAGCTTCGTGAACATTTGCAAAACTTTATCGGACAGCCCGCGCATGCCCCAACGGCTCAGCACACCATCGACTTTATCTTTCATGGCAAAAGCGGCAGGTACTTTACTGGTGCCAAATTTCTCAATAAACAAGAAACTGTCTTTGCCATATTCTGCGCCAATGTCATAGGCAACACGGTGGATATACTCGCCTGCAATTGGAACACGGGGTAAATCACGCAATAAAAAACGGCGGATGGCGGTTAAATCATCCTGTTGATTGGTGCCAATATAAAACACCTGACTCGGGATTTTTTCAAAAGTATCCAAGCGCACGGCAAATACACAAACTTTTCC
Organism: Acinetobacter sp. YH12116; assembly: GCF_013418895.1. NCBI lineage: Bacteria > Pseudomonadati > Pseudomonadota > Gammaproteobacteria > Moraxellales > Moraxellaceae > Acinetobacter > Acinetobacter sp. YH12116. Next base: position 31,179 of record NZ_VPBE01000019.1, read on the forward strand.
TGCAGAACCCGATGCTTCAAACAAACGGCTTGGATCAGCATTAAAACGTGCAGGGGTATCGGCATCAACTTGTGCAACATCATGCACATAACGCTGATCTGAAGCACAGCAATGTTCCGAATATTCAATATCTTCAGGACGATATTGTTGTTGCTCAAGTTTGGTTAAAATTTCTTCTGGCGAGCTTCCTAAATTTACCCCCAAATGATTGATGAGTTGCAACTCGCCCAGTTCATTGACTTGTGCATATAAGGCCAACTCGGTATAGGCAGGACCTCGTCTAACCAAAGCACCACCTGAATTGTTGCATATTCCACCCAAAACTGAAGCGCCAATACAAGATGAACCAATCACTGAATGTGGCTCACGTTGATGTGGTGCCAATTGCTGTTCCAATGCATCCAACGTAGCGCCGGGTAAACAAATCACTTGCTTGGCATTATTAATCAGCTGAATGCCTTTTAAACGCTGAGTATTAATCAGAATAACAGGACGGTCATAATCATCACCAAAAGGGGTCGAACCACCAGTCAGTCCTGTATTGGCGGCCTGCATAATAATGATACAGTCTGCCGCCACTGCCACTTGCAAAACTTGCCACTGTTGCAACAGCGAACCTGGCGTGACTACAGCAAAAACCTGCCCCTCACCAAAACGTCGCCCTTGACGATATAAGCGGGTATCCGACTCATGGGTCAATACATGCGCTTTCCCCACAATATCGACCAAATTTTTGAGTGTCGCTGCTGCATCAAATTGTGCTATTGATGAATTTGTCTGTGGCATGGTGTGCATGTCCTGAATTCCAATGGTGAAGAAAATACAATTGAGCAATCAAGCCAAACTTTTAAAGTTATGGATTCATCGCCCATGTTTGCAAATTAGTCTTTCAGCTCACGCTCAAGTCGCACCAGACAATCTGAAGTAATGGCCTGAATATTCTTGGCACCTGTTAAGGTCATTGCCACCCGCATTTCTTTATCCATCAGTTCAAGTAAATTACTCACTCCTGCACCGCCTGCTGCACCCAATGCATAAATAAAGGCTCGACCGAGCATACAAGTATCGGCACCCATGGCCAGCATACGTACTACATCTAAACCGTTACGAATGCCTGAATCCACCAGAATTTTTAAATCGCCTTTGACAGCATCGGCAATGGGTGGCAAGGCACGTGCAGTAGATAACACACCATCTAACTGACGCCCACCGTGATTCGATACCACAATACCATCGGCACCAAAGCGGACTGCATCTTTGGCATCTTCAGGGTCTAAAATGCCTTTAATCACCATCGGGCCATCCCAAAATTCACGAATCCACTCTAGGTCTTTCCATGAAATGGATGGATCAAAGTTATTGCCCAACCAACCAATATAATCTTCCAGTCCAGTCGGCTTGCCCAAGTATTTGGAGATATTGCCCAAATCATGCGGACGACCTAGTAAACCCACATCCCACGCCCAGTTTGGATGCATCACTGCTTGCATATAACGGCGCATGGCCGCATTTGGCCCACTCATGCCTGAATGTGCATCACGATAACGTGCACCAGGCACAGGCATATCTACTGTAAAAACCAATGTTGAACAGCCAGCTGCTTTGGCACGTTCCAAAGCATTGCGCATAAAGCCACGGTCACGTAACACATAGAGCTGAAACCACATTGGGCGAGAAATGGCAGGTACCACTTCTTCAATTGGACACACCGACACTGTAGATAATGTAAACGGAATACCCTTTTTGTCTGCTGCTACCGCAGCCTGTACTTCACCACGGCGCGCATACATGCCTGTTAAACCGACTGGCGCCAAAGCCACAGGCATCGACAAAGTTTCATTAAACAACGTGGTTTCTAAACTTAAAGCCGACATGTCATTTAATACACGTTGGCGCAAGGCAATTTGTGAAAGGTCTTCTACATTTCTTTTTAGCGTTTGTTCCGCATACGCACCTCCATCTATATAGTGAAATAAAAATGGCGGTAAACGGCGTTTAGCTGCTTCGCGGTAATCATTCGCAGAAGAAATAATCATGGCGCTATCCTGTTTAATCGACTCGCACGCTGACGACGCGCATCTTCCTCGTCTATCATGCGTACTTGTTGAACTACAAATTCAATATGTCCACACACTGCCGCACGGGCAGCTTCTGGATCCTGACGTTCAATTGCATCCATCACTTGAAAATGCTGATCATGCAACTGATCGAAACGGTGGGCTTCGGTATAAACTTTACGTCGGCCCAAAACCACGTTGTATTGCAACAAATCAAATAAGCCGCGCATCATTTGAATAAGCACCAAATTGTGCGATGCCTCGGCAATTGCCAAATGAAACTTGGCATCGGCAATTGCCGCCTGATCATCATCACCCAAAATTTGAAAATGGGCGATTTGCTCATAACAGGCACGGATTTTTTTCAAATCCTCAGCAGTTGCCCGCTGTGCGGCATACCATGCCGTACCACCTTCAAGCACCATTCGTGCTTCCTGCACATCAAAACGATAAGCAGGATCTTCATCAATCAGGTTACTTAAAGGCTGCACAATTTGATATTGCGACCAATTGGTTGGCAGCTGTTGCAAAAAAGTACCCGCTCCAACTTTGCTGACCAGCATGCCCTGACTGGTCAATTGCTGAATAGCCTCACGCAAAGAGGAACGGGAAACCCCGAGTTGTTCACACAACTTTCTTTCGGCAGGCAATCGGTCTCCGACTTGCATTTGATTTTTTTCAACCAGTGTGCGCAGGTCTTGAACAACTTTGTCGGAAACTTTCATGCGGCTATCCTCTTGTGCATGTGGTTATGGAATCATCCATGGGAACACATAAGCTTGTAGAGTGATAATAATACCGATCATTACGGTGAACGTGATACTGTGTTTCACGGTAAAGCGGAATAAATCCGATTCTTTACCGACTAAACCGACTGCGGCACAGGCAATTGCAATCGATTGCGGCGAAATCATTTTTCCTGTAACACCACCACTGGTATTGGCGGCAACAAGTAATACTTCTGGCACACCAATTTGCTGTGCAGTTGTGGCTTGCAAGGCTGCGAATAACGCATTGGCTGATGTGTCTGAACCAGTCAGGAATACCCCAATCCAGCCTAAAAATGGCGAGAAGAAAGTAAAGGCATTACCTGTATGAGCCAAAGCCAATGCCAAGGTGGCAGACATACCTGAATAATTGGCAATAAAAGCAAAAGCCAGCACCATACCAATGGAATAAATCGGTGTTTTTAATTCATTGATGGTTTCTGCAAAGGTTTTCACCGCTTCACGTGGTTTCATTTTTAAATAAATGATGGTGATGAAAGCCGCAATCATAATTGCAGTACCCGTGGCACTCAGCCAGTCAAACTTGAAGATGGCATCGTAGTCTTTGACGTCTGCCACCACAGGCGGCATTTTTTGTACCAGTTGATGTAAAAATGGCACCTTGATGGAAATGACCCAATCATGCATTGCACCATCTTTAGCAAATAAATCTTTGAACGGTTTGATGCTCCAAATCGTAACTATCACCGTTAAAATTGCAAAGGGTGACCATGCTTTCACAATCTGACCGATGCTGTATTTCTGCTGCTGTTCTGCAACCAAGTTGGCATCTACTTTTGTGTCTGCATCGCTAAAACGGAAAATGTGTTTTGGCTGCCAGAATTTAAACAGTACTGTTAAGCTCACCAACGATGCAATTGCAGCGGTAATATCTGGCAACTCTGGTCCAACAAAGTTAGAGGTCAAGTATTGTGCAATTGCAAAAGCACCACCACCCACCAATACCGCAGGCCAAGTTTCTTTCACACCGCGCCAGCCATCCATAATTGCCATGATCCAGAACAGCACAATAGGCACCATAAATGGCAACTGACGCCCAACCATCTGGCTAATTTCCATGGTTTCTACGCCTGAAACCTGACCCGCCACAATAATTGGAATCCCCATTGCGCCAAACGCAACCGGTGCGGTGTTCACAATCAGACATAAACCCGCAGCGTATAAAGGTTTAAAACCCAAACCTACCAACAAAGCTGCAGTAATTGCCACTGGCGCCCCAAAGCCCGCTGCACCTTCTAAAAATGTCCCAAACGCGAAGCCGACTAATAGCATCTGAAGACGCTGATCTTCTGTAATCGAAAGAATAGATGAGCGAATAATGTTAAATTGCCCTGTTTTTACAGAGATTTTATATAAAAATAATGCGCCAATAATAATCCATGCGATTGGCCACAAACCGTAGAAAAATCCATAGATCAATGAAGCAAAAGCCATTGGTGCAGGCATGCCATAGGCAAATAAAGACACTAATAACGCCAAAATCACCGTAATTGTTCCCGCAACACTTCCCTTTAAGCGAAATACAGCTAGTGCCAAAAAGAAAAAAATAATCGGGATTGATGCAATAAGACTCGAAATCCAAATATTTGCCATTGGATCATAGATCTGTTGCCAATGTTGAAGCATTGTCATCTCCTTGAAATGCTCACTCAAACGTAAACATAGGTCTAAGCGTAGAGGTAAAATTCTAATTTTGGTCTGACCAATATTGAAATGAAAATCAAAATACCCTCAATATTTGCAACAAATAATAGTTTTATACAAATAAATGTCAATATTGGTCTGATTATTTATTTAAATGGTCATACCAATTTAAATTAAGATGATCTATGTTTGCAGCATAAAAAATGCGGTGAAGAAAAATTTAAACTTTGTTTTTTCTGTAGTTTTTAAAAGGAGGGAAAAACCAAATTTATTTCGCACAGCTTTATACAACTTTAGTCCAATACAATGGAATCAGTGTGCTTTCTTCTAAGATGAATTGAACGCTTGATAAAATGAATCGTAGATAAATTCAGCTCAAGTGGCCGCTATTCGGTTTAGAAAACATGTTGGTTAAAGAATATTTTAGACAAAAAAATAACGCCATTGTTGACTGCAACAATGGCATTATCGTGTATTTATAACAGCAGATCATAAGCTTATCTGTGGGCTTAGCCTGTCACCCCACGTTTAGACGTTTTAAACGCGAAATATGCAAATCAATTTGCCCTGCAATTTCAGGTAAAATTTGCTTTAAGAACTGGCTATAGTTCATTGCATCTTCTGCTCTTAATACGCCTGCTTGTACCAATTGTTCCTGCTGTAGCAACATACTTTGTACACGGTTTAAATCAGGTTTTTGCCCTTGGCTTAACCCTGTACTAATTTGCTCAAAGCCTAAATACAACTGATCACGTTGCTGGATTAATTGCTGCATTTCAACTGCAGATACCGCAGCACGCTCTAACATAGCGTTTGTTTCAATTACATTTTCAGATTCATCTGAAAATAGACTTTGCGTTGTTTCTATCTCTGTGGAAGCTGCGTTCGGTTTCACCCATACTGTTTCCGAAACAGTCTTATTCGGCGGTTGAAACATATACACCACGGTAAACAACACCGCGACAGCCAAAACAAAAAAGCCAATACCGAGCCATCGAGTCCCTTTCATGTGCACGCTCCATAGGTAAACCATTCTAAAATGCGCTCAATTCAAATATCGTCTTGAGCGCTTTAGTATGTTTTGCCTGTTATGATCGGCTTAAAAATTACGGCGTCGACCAATCGCTTGGTGCATAACCCAAACGTACTCGCTGTGGGTGATTCCCTACTGGCACACTGCGGACTTTTTCTCCTGTAGCGAAGTCAATCACCGTGACCACATCGGTTTCACTTTCTGAAATCACACAGCTTTTTCCATCTGGACTACGGGTTGCCCAATATGGTTTACCTGCAGGAATCAGTTTGCCAGCTTTTAAACTCTGACGGTCTACAATGGTCGCGTAATCATCCATCGTACCTGCCACACAGAGTTTTTCGCCATCGGCACTAATGGATAAACCATGATGACGTGAATCATTTACCCATTTGCTGCGGTCTTTTGGAATTGTACTGCTGCCCGGTAATTGTCCAATACGGGTGACTTTATCGGTTTTTAAGTCATATTCCACCAAACCATTAAAAAATGAAACCTGTGCATAAAGTTTGCTTTCATCTTTACTTAACACCATAGGACGTACTGAATTGGATAAATCTTTACGTCCAAAGGCATCTAAAGCAGGTCGGAAATCAATTTTTTTCAGAACTTTATAATTGTTGGCATCGGCAATGGTAATAAAGCGCTTACCTTTGGTGAAGTCTTGCCACTGTGCATCCATTGAGGTTTCTACGTTACCAATCGCAGAGTTTAAGATTTTCGTTCCACCTGCAAAGTAAATATTTTCGTGCGGTTTATCCCCTGTTGCAAAACGCCCCAATTCTTTACCTGTATGAATATCTAAGACATGCACCACATTACCTGAAGATGCCGACACAGCAACACGCTGCCCATCTGGTGAAACCGCCATGTGGTCTGCACGGAAACCTTCGACTGGCGTACGCCAATTAATTTTGCCCGTTTTAATGTTGATGGATACCACATCGGCAAAACTTGGACGTGAAGCTACAATGGATTGTCCATCTGGGGTGGAATACATATCATCCACCAACTGGTCATTGCCCTCACCTGCAGTTTGTTGAATGTAGGTATAGGCAATTAGCTTGATTGGATTTAAATGAATTTCCAGCAGCCGCTGTTTGCGGTCCGGAATCATATTCACCACCCCAATCTTGCCAAAATCACCGGAAGGACGAATCACTGTGACCGTTCCATCCCAGTTATTGCCCACAAAGAAAACCTGTTTGGAATTGGCCGGTGCAGGCATTTCTGTAGAGGCTGCCTGAGCAACGCTAGCGCTGAGTGCCGTGACAGCACAAACGGCCGGCAGCAGATATTTACGCAGGGTATTTTTATAGTCCATGTTATTGTTTTCCTAACCATGTGTTCATTTTTAATTTGTTCTTGTCATACTCACGTATCAACACTGCATCAGCACAGGCCCTAGAAATCTATCCGCTTGCTGTAAAATCCGACGGAAGCCCATTTGATCTTGCAGATCGAGCATCAATAAGCTCCGGTTTTTGCAATACATCTTATTAGTGAAAATCTGTAACGGTCCTGCTCCCTTTGCAAGTTGTGCAGAAAGGATTAAACTGCGGGCACCACTTGTTTTTATGCTCCGCTCTGTGACCCACGACCTGATCCAGCTCCGTAAACAGCTGCGCAAACAACGCCGCCAGTTAAACCGCTTTCAGCAGCGTCAGGCTGAACAGCAGGTATTGCAGCGGTTACGTGCATGGCCAGCGTATCGGCAGGCTCAGAAAATTGGCGTGTATTTGCACGCCTTTGGTGAAATTCATACCACTAAAATCATTGAACTCTGTTTTGCCCAAGGTAAACAGGTGTATTTACCAATGATCTGTAATATGAATGACCGGCTGGTCTGGGTGCGTATTCAGCAAGGTCAATATCGTAATAAACGCTTTGCTCACCATCGTTTGGGTATGCAGGAACCGATGGCCAGTCGTGGCCGGCATGTCTCCGAACTTGATCTGCTCTTGATGCCTTTACTGGCCTGTGACCGACGCGGAACCCGGATTGGAATGGGCGGCGGCTATTATGATAAAACGCTGGCCAGCGCCCCGACCACACCGCTGCGGGTCGGCCTGTGTCATGATTTCCAGATTGTGGATATTCCTTTGGCGCGTGAGGCCTGGGATCAGCCGCTAGATGCCCTGATCAGTCCACATTTCCAGTATTCTTTTCAGCGCAAGTTTGCGATTTATAATCATTAACAATAAATTAAAATCATCAACTTAGCTAAATTTCCAACAATTTATAGACTTCGGCCCTTGTAATTTTTAAATTACCCATCACTATAAAAAACATGGCAACACCGTTGTCACTCATTAGGAGTGCCCATGTCTGAAATTATTATGAATGAACAAACCTTAGAGCCTCAGGTTCCAAGTGTATTACCGCTTTTAGCGCTACGTGACGTGGTGGTTTATCCGCACATGCAAATTGCGCTATTTGTAGGTCGTGAAAAATCGATCAATGCAGTTGATGTGGCTCGTAACAGTGACAATCTAGTATTTGTAGTTGCGCAAAAAGATTCGCTTACAGAAGAAATTGATCACGACAATTTATATCAATACGGTACTGTCGCGAAGATTGTGCAAGTTGTGAATCACGAAAATGATGAGAACTGCATCAAAGTCCTGATTGAAGGTCTACATCGCTCGAAGCTGGTCGAAATTATCGAAGAAGAGGACCATCTAAAAGCAGAACATCAGTTAAGCCCAATGACAGTTGCGGTAGACAGTGAGGTTCAGGCCACACGTGTGCTCGAATTGCGTGCCCTGTTTGCACAATATGCCGAAGCAAAATTACGGAATGCGCGTGAACTGATTGCTGCGGTCAACAAAATTGATGACCTGCTGCAATTGCTGTTTTTTGTGGCGACCCGCGTTCCACTGAATATCGAAGTGAAACAGAAATTCCTGGAACACGACGAGTTTGAAGCACATTTACAGGAACTCATGACCTATTTGCTGCAACAGTCTGAAGAACAGCAGATTGAGCAAACCCTGCATGATTCTGTCAAACGCCAGATGGAAAAAAACCAGCGCGAATACTTCCTAAATGAAAAAATGAAAGTCATTCAGCGCGAACTTTCCGATATGAATGGCGGTGCGGAAGATGACGTTGCGGAAATTGAAAAACGTTTGGCCGAAGCCGATTTACCGGAACACGTGCGTAAAAAAGCCGAATCTGAACTGCGCAAGTTAAAAGCCATGCAACCGGCATCAAGTGAAGCGGCGGTGGTCCGTAACTATCTTGAAGTAATTCTGGATACGCCGTGGAACAAGGCCAGCAAAGTCAGCATCAACCTGAATAAAGCGCAGGAAATTCTGGATGCCGATCACTATGGTCTGGACGAAGTCAAAGAACGCATTGTGGAATATCTGGCGGTTCAATCACGCGTGAAAAAACTGCGTGGCCCGATTCTGTGTCTGGTAGGTCCTCCGGGTGTTGGTAAAACCTCTTTGGGTGAATCAATTGCTAAAGCCACTGGCCGTGAATTTGTACGTATGGCGCTGGGCGGCGTACGTGATGAAGCGGAAATCCGTGGTCACCGTCGTACCTATATTGGCGCGATGCCAGGTAAAATTGTGCAGTCTTTAACCAAGGTTGGCGTCAAGAACCCGCTGTTCCTGCTCGACGAAATTGACAAGATGGCACAAGATTACCGTGGCGATCCTGCCTCGGCGATGCTGGAAGTACTCGATCCATCACAGAACAACAAGTTCAATGATCACTATTTAGATCTGGACCTGGACCTGTCTGAAGTGATGTTTATCTGTACTGCCAACAGCATGAATATTCCTGAAGCGCTTCTGGACCGTATGGAAGTGATTCGTCTTCCGGGTTATACCGAAGAAGAAAAAGTGAATATCGCCGATCGCTATCTGGTGCCAAAAGCCATCAAGAATAACGGTTTACGTGGCAAAGAACTGACCGTACATGAAGAAGCAATTCGTGACATCGTACGTCGTTATACCCGTGAAGCCGGTGTACGTAGCCTGGAACGTGAAGTGTCCAAAATTGCACGTAAAGTGGTCAAAGAAGCAGTCAGCAAAAAAGCCAAAAACCTGCAGGTTGAGGTGAATGCGGGCAACTTGCCAGACTACTTGGGTCCACACAAATTCGACTTCGGCATGGCGGAAGAAGAAGCAGAAGTGGGTCGCGTGAATGGCTTGGCCTGGACCTCTGTGGGCGGTGAATTACTGACCATTGAAGTGGCGACCATGAAAGGCAAAGGTACTTTCATTACCACCGGTTCACTCGGTGATGTCATGCAGGAGTCGATTAAAGCAGCCATGACAGTAGTGCGTACCCGTGCCGACTCTTTGGGCATTGAATCTTCAGTCTTTGCTGAAACTGATGTACACGTGCATTTACCTGAAGGTGCAACACCAAAAGATGGTCCATCGGCAGGTCTGGCGCTGACTACCGCGCTGGTGTCGGCCTTTACCGGTATTCCAATCCGTCCGGATATTGCCATGACCGGTGAAACCAGCTTGCGTGGTCGTGCTATGCGCATTGGTGGCTTGAAAGAGAAACTGTTAGCCGCACACCGTGGTGGTATTAAACTGGTGTTTATTCCACAGGAAAACGTCCGTGACCTGGCGGAAATTCCGGATAACGTCAAAGACGGTCTGGAAATTAAAGCAGTGAAATCCATTGATGAGATTTTACCGCTGGCATTAACCTCAATGCCAAAACCACTGGTGAAAGCGCCGATTGTAAAACCGGTAGAAGAAGGTAAGGCTGCACGTCACTAAGTGGTGCCTTCATATCTTCTCCACAAAAGAGAGCTTCGGCTCTCTTTTGTTGTTTTCGGGTGATGAAATGTTCCACTTGAAAAATTTCCGTTCATCTCCATCTATAATAATACAGAGCATATTGCTGTAAGTTTCTTTTTTTATTCCTGCTCATCGTATGGCCATTCAAACTCCAGATGAATGGCCTGTTTGACCGCAGTCCTACTCTATTTCAGGGCTGCGTTTTTTATGGCCGCTTATGGCGTTGCCCCGAGCAGTTGATGAATCAGCCCATCAATCACCTGGCCCATTTTGGTGACATTTAAAGTATCCAGCGTATCCTTTTCGGTATGATAATTCGGATTACGATAATGCGAAGTATCGGTAATCAGTAGCGCCGGAATATCATGCTGCCAATAACTGCGATGATCCGAGAAACCGGCTGCACTGACAAACGCCGGCATCACCAGCCGTTCACACTGCAATTTATCTAACAGGCGCATCTGTTGACAGTATTGCTCACCCAGCGCATTGGACTGAAAATTACTGATCGCGGCAATATAATTGCCATGACTTGGATAAATCCATTTTAACCCCATCGGATACTGCTGGATTAAACGCGAATCATAGTAGCCAATCATTTCCAGCACATAGACTGCCTGAATATGCTCTTTTTCGGCCAAAATAGATTTGGCATGTACCTGACTGCCCATAAACTCGGTCTGATAATACGGTGCTTCTTGCAGGGTATAAAAAACAAACTCGACATTATGCGGCAGCTTGGTTTTTTCCTGGCTTAAAATACGCGCTATTTCAATTAATCCGGCCACACCGGAAGCATTGTCATCAGCGCCCTTCTGGTTGCCATGCACATCATAATGCGCACCTAAAATCACCCGATCTGAACGGCCAACCTTTAAATGACAGACCACATTGCGATAACTTTTTCCATTCACCGGATAAGTCTGGTACTGGCATGGAATGCCGAATAAACGCATCTGCTCTTTAATCCAGGCCGAAACCCGGTTCAATTCTTCAATATTTTTATGATTACGGTACACGCCCGGCGGCCCGATAATCTGCTGCAAATAGACTTTCAAGTTTTGTGGATCGGCCGGTTCATATAATGAAATGGCGGCGGATAGCGGCTGCATCCAGCCCAGCAGCAAAGTACAACCCAATATCCCTAAACCGTTTTTAATCTGTTGAAATAACCACATTTATTATTGTTCCATACAAAAGCAGGTTTTATTGTCCTGTGGCTCATTAAAGCAACAGCAGCATACAGATTACAATTTCAAATTGTGTCTTTTCTCCTGCACAAGCGGCTTTCAAGGTTATAATTACTTTTCGTTTTCTTGCCTGTTTTATTATGAAAATCCGTATTCTGACCATTGGTCAAAAAATGCCGGCTTGGGTACTGACTGGTTTTGAAGATTATTTCAAACGTATACAGCCTTTTGTACAAACCCAGATTATTGAATTGCCGATGGCCAAACGCGGCAAAAATGATTCAGAAGCCGATATTTTAAAATACCGGCAGATTGAAGGTGACAGCATCTTAAATGCCCTGAAAGCCAATGAAACCCTGATTGCACTAGAAGTGGGTGGGCGTGAATTCAGCACCGAAAAACTGGCTGAAACCATGAAAGGCTGGATGCTGGAAGGCAATGATATTGCCTTGGCGATTGGCGGCCCGGATGGTCATTCGGAAGCAGTACGTAAAGCTGCAGCATGGCACTGGTCCTTATCCAAACTGACCCTTCCGCATCCACTGGTGCGAGTGATGCTGATTGAACAGCTGTACCGGGCCATGAGCATTAACCATAATCATCCTTATCATCGGGCGGGTTAAGAAAACCCTACCCATTGTTTCGTATTTAGAACATTCTGTTGAACCCGACCCGGTTTAATAAAGCATGTCGCTTTGACATGATAGGATCAGAATCGTGACATAGGCTTTCATTATGAATTTACAGACCCTTCCCGGCTTATTTATATCGCATGGTTCGCCTATGCTCGCGCTCAACCCTGAACAGGTCGGGCCGGCGCTTGCCCGTTTAAGCACCAACCTGCCCAAACCGCAGGCGATTGTGGTGATGTCGGCGCATTGGGAAAGTCGCAGTCTTGAAGTCAACACCGGTATTCGTCCAGAAACCTGGCATGATTTCCGCGGCTTCCCGGAAGAGCTGTACCAGATTCGCTATCCGGCACCGGGACAACCTGAGCTGGCCGAAGAAGTATTACAGCTACTGGCCAATGCCGGTTTTAATGCGCATGCCAACAGCACCCGCCCGCGCGATCATGGGGTATGGATGCCTTTGCTGCATATGTATCCTGAAGCCGACATTCCGGTAATTGAAGTGTCGTTGCCGATGCATCTGCAAGCTGCAGATCTGTACAAAATTGGCCAGACCTTGGCGGTGTTACGAGAACGCCAAATTCTGCTGATTGGTTCAGGTAGTATTACCCACAATTTAAGAGAGCTATCTTGGGACAACCAGCACAGCGTGGTGCCGGAATGGGCTTCGACCTTCCGTAATTATGTGGTCAGCAAACTGGCACATCAGGACTATGATGCGGTACTGGACTGGCCGACTATTCCTTATGTGCATCGCAACCATCCAACCATCGAACATCTGGCCCCCCTGTTTTTTAGCATGGGCACCGGGCATCGTTTTAGTATTGTGCATAGCAGCTTTACCATGGGCGCACTGGGTATGGATATTTACCGCTTTGACTAAAATCTAGCGCGACCAAACATAATTTTTTCTTATTTATTAACAAAAAATTATTTATGGATACATTTTGCAACCGGAAAAGGGCAAATGTATCCATTTTTTAAATAGCAAATCGGTTATATTCTGATGAATTTCCGATAAGTGCTTTATTTATAAAATGAAACTCAAATATTTAGCCATTTTACTTTTCCCTTTAAGCTTGGCCGCTTGCCAGAGTAGTGATCTGCAACGTGCGGGAGATCTTGCAGTGTCTGTATTACAACAACAAAATACCGATAAGATTGTCAGCGCTTACCAATGGTCTTTAGATACCGGTGCAGCCAAACCCTTGACCCTGAATTTTAATGACAATCGCCGTTTAAGTATTGGCACCAGCTGTAACCAGATGGGTGGTAACTGGCAGATTAACAACAACCAGTTACAGGTGGGTATGTTAATCAGTACCGAAATGGCCTGTGAAGCCAGCGCCATGCAGCAGGAACGTTTTGCTGCTGCCCTGTTCCAAAAACCTGTCAGCGTGCAGCTGGACATGAAAGATACACAGCAACCGAGCTTGATCTTGACCGCTGCAGATGGCCAGCAACATACTTTTCAGGGCAAAATGACGCCGGAAACCAAATACCAGTCGGCCGGTGAAACCATCTTCCTGGAAATTTCCCCGGAAACCAAAGCCTGTACCGGCGTTGCTCCACAAACCTGCTTGCAGGTACGCGAAGTCAAATACAATGAACAGGGTCTGAAAACCCAAGTTGATCAGGACTGGACTTTATTCTATGACCAAATTGAAGGCTTTCAGCACAATCCGAATGAACGCCAGATTATTCGGGTCAAGCGTTATGAACTGAAAAACCCGGCGGCTGATCAATCCAAATATGCCTATGTACACGATATGACGGTTGAAACTGGCCGGATCAATTAACAGCAGATCTTAAAAAATAACCCATAAAAAAAACCGAGGTCAGTGCCTCGGTTTTTTCAGCTTATACACAGTTAAAACTTAGTATACGCCTTGAGCCAGCATTGCATCAGCAACTTTTACGAAGCCTGCAATGTTTGCGCCGTCTACGTAGTTAACAGTACCATCTTCCTGAGTACCGTATTTCACGCAGTTACGGTGAATTTCTTTCATGATTGCGTGTAAACGCTCATCTACTTCTTCAAACGTCCAGCCCAAACGTAATGCGTTTTGAGACATTTCCAGACCAGAAGTCGCTACACCACCAGCATTTGATGCTTTACCTGGTGCATACAGAATTTTCGCCTCAACGAATTTCTCAACTGCGTCTAAAGTAGACGGCATGTTGGCACCTTCAGCCACACAGATTGCACCGTTAGCCAGTAATACCTCAGCATCTTCACCGTTTAACTCGTTTTGAGTTGCACATGGCAGCGCGATGTCACACTTGATACCCCAAGGACGTTTGCCTTCCAAGTATTCAAAACCGTGTTTAGACGCAAATTCAGAGATACGGCCACGTTTGATGTTTTTCAGATCCATCACTTCTTTCAGCAATTCGTCCGTGAAACCATCTTTTACATACACAGTACCGTTAGAGTCAGACAGTGAAACCACTTTCGCGCCCAGGAACATGGCTTTTTCAGCAGCGTATTGCGCGACGTTACCTGAACCAGAGATTGCTACGACTTTGTCTTTGAAGCTGTCGCCACGAGTTTTCAGCATTTCCTCAGCGAAATAAACTGTACCGTAACCTGTTGCTTCTGGACGTGCCAAAGAACCACCAAATGTTAAGCCTTTGCCCGTGAACACACATGAAGTGTCATTGCTCAGCTTTTTCATCATACCGGCCATATAGCCAACTTCACGGCCACCTACACCAATATCACCCGCCGGGATATCTGTGTCTGAACCTAAATGACGATAAAGCTCGATCATTAACGCCTGGCAGAAACGCATGATTTCGCCTTCAGATTTACCTTTAGGGTCAAAGTCTGAACCGCCTTTACCGCCGCCCATTGGCAAAGTAGTTAAGGCATTTTTGAAAGTCTGTTCAAAACCTAAGAATTTCAGGATAGACAAGTTCACTGACGGGTGAAAACGCATACCACCTTTGTATGGACCAATTGCCGAGTTGTATTGAACACGGAACGCACGGTTCACATGAGTTTGACCCTGATCATCTACCCAGGAAACGCGGAACTGGATCGCACGTTCTGGCTCGACTAAACGCTCTAACAGACCATGTGCAGCGTATTGAGGATTCTTTTCAATGAATGGCCACAGGCTGGTCATCACCTCTTCTACTGCTTGTAGAAACTCTGGTTGATAGGCATCACGTGTTTTAACGTAATCTAGGAAATCGTTAAGGCTGTTATATTTCAACGCTTAATCCTCAGCAGAATGTTGGATCAAAATTGGGCAAAATTTCAATCAATGATTTATTTTGGCGCAAAATATTAAATATCTTTTGTTAACAATCTACAATAGTTTTTTTCAAAAAACTTTATTTAATCCATATTTTCAATAAATTAGATTGATCAAAATTGAAAAATTATTCCATTTTTTGTAAGCAAATATGTATTTAAAATTGACCATTTTGCCCAAAAATAAAGCAGATTATGGTCCAACTTTGTACACAAGCTTAATGCTTGAAAACATGCTAGAATCTGCGGCTCAGGTTTATTGTTCGCTTTCTCTGCGCCCTTCGCAGCCGTGGTTTTTACATGAATTCGCAAATTGCTCTCATCCAGAATATTGATGCCCTGCTTCCTCAAACCCAATGCGGTTTATGTGGACATCGGGATGGATGTTTACCCTATGCAAAGTCAATTGCCGAAGGTGAAGCCGCCAATAAATGTGTACCGGGCGGTCAACCGGTTGCCGATGCGCTGGCCAAACTGCTGGGCAGAGAACGCTTAACCGCCGAAGCCAGTGTCTGGCCCATTCAGTCCGATGGCCGTCCGCAGCGTATGAAAGCGGTGATTCGTGAAGATGAATGTATTGGCTGTACCAAATGTATTAATGCCTGCCCGGTCGATGCCATTTTAGGTTCCGGCAAACTGATGCACAGCATTCTGACCGACCTGTGTACCGGCTGTGAACTGTGTATTCCACCCTGCCCGGTGGACTGTATTGATCTGGTTGAAGATGTCAAACCCGTACCCACAGACGCGGAACGGATGAGCGAGCAGAAGGATTTACGCCAGCGCTATTATGCGCACATTCAGCGTGAAGAGCTGCGCCGCCTGCACCGTAAAGGGCCCGTGGTGCGTGCTGAAATTGATACCGCGCTGTTCGCCCAGTTCTCGCAGCAGACCGATGCCGTACCGGAAATCCAGATGGTTGAAAAAGCCGATCATCCGGCTGTCACCCACGATGCCAAAACCACCATCGAGCTGGCCAAGCTCAGAACCCAGATCAAAAAATTAGAAAAACAGCTGAGTGTGCGTGAAGATGCCAACAAGCGCGCGCAACTGGCGCAGCTTCAGCAACAATTACAGCACTTACAGGGAGAGGCCTAATTCATGAGCAGCGCAGTCAAACCGGTAAAAAACTTGACCCGAAAGCAGGTCTATACCTTTTTTGAGCGCTTGCGTGAACAGCGTCCGCATCCAACCACCGAACTGAATTTCTCCTCACCGTTTGAATTGCTGGTGGCAGTGACCTTATCGGCGCAGGCCACCGACGTCAGCGTGAACAAAGCCACAGATAAGTTATTTCCAGTAGCGAATACTCCGGAAGCGATTTATGCACTGGGGGTTGATGGGCTAAAGGACTATATCAAGACCATTGGCCTATATAATTCCAAAGCGGAAAATGTGATTAAGGCCTGTAAAATCCTGATTGAAAAGCATAACAGCCAGGTACCGGAAAATCGGGCCGATCTGGAAGCCTTGCCGGGTGTGGGGCGTAAAACAGCCAATGTGGTGCTGAACACAGCGTTTGGTCAACCGACCATGGCAGTTGATACCCATATTTTCCGTGTCGGCAACCGGACCGGTTTAGCCGTGGGTAAAAATGTGCTGGAAGTGGAACACCGTCTGGTGAAAGTGATTCCGAAAGAATTTATCGTTGATGCGCACCACTGGCTGATTCTGCATGGCCGCTATTGTTGCATTGCTCGCAAGCCTAAATGTCATGAATGTGTAGTGGCCGATGTCTGTAACTGGCCAGACCGGTTTGAGTTTGGAGCTGCGCGCCAGATTGCAGTCAAAAATATTGAAGCTGAATCCTGAATTCAGCTTTTTTTATACTTGAAGATGACCTGCGCTGCATATTCGAGGTAGATCATTCAATAATGCTGACCTAAGCTGGGCGACCAAAAGCCGCTTAGTCTTGTGCGTCTTTATCTTGCGCTTTTTTCTGCTGCTCTAATTGCGCCTGCAATTTAGGATGCAATTGACGTTGCTGTGGCTGGTTGGCATTTTCAGCACGTTCTTCCTGACGCACTTTCAGCAGCATTTTATAGCTGATATAAAACAGACCCACCAACATGACCAGGAACAGCACCATTAAAATTAACACACCAATTTTCACCGAGGCAGTTTCCTTATACGCACGCAAATAAAAAAGGAGCCCTACTATGACCGAGGACTCCCTTAAAGTCAAAACAATCAGCGGATGATTATTTTGCCTGATCTAAAATTGCAAACAGATCCGCTTGTACGTCTTCAATTGGACGCAGACCGTTAAGTTTGTCATACGTCGGTGCATTTTCACCTGTCGCTGCGCGGCCTTGGTAGAAACCAACCAGTTGCTCAGTTTCAGTGTGGTAAGACGCTAAACGCTTACGAATGGTTTCTTCCTGGTCATCTGGACGTTGTACCAGATCTTCACCCGTTTCATCATCTTTACCTTCCACTTTTGGCGGATTGTAAACGATGTGATAAACACGACCAGAAGCCGGGTGCTGACGGCGACCAGACAGACGCTGTACGATTTCTTCGTCCGGTACATCAATTTCAATCACGTGATCAATGTTGATGCCTTCTTTTTCCAGCGCTTCCGCTTGTGGAATGGTACGCGGGAAACCATCAAAAATGCATCCATTGGCACAATCAGGTTGAGCAATACGCTCTTTCACTAAACCGATGATCAATTCATCTGAAACCAGACCACCGCTTTCCATTACGTTTTTAGCCTGTAGACCTAATTCAGTACCTTCACGAATCGCAGCACGGAGCATATCACCGGTTGAAATTTGTGGGATATTGTAGCGCTTACAGATCAACTGAGCTTGTGTACCTTTACCTGCTCCAGGTGGTCCGAGTAAGATAATGCGCATAAAAAAACATCCTCATTTTTAACAATGTACATGACACTTTGTTCATGACGAACTCAGGTTCGACATGCTGTCCAGCATCCAATTATAAGAAAGCGACAAACAAATGTATTAAACCAGCAATAAAACCGGTTACCCCTCCCAATACAATCAAGATCCATTCATCTTCCTGAAAGGCAGGACGCAATAAATTTTGAAACTCTCTTGGTGTAAGTTCAAGAATACGTTCTCTAAACATTTGATAGATTTTCTGTGCACGGCTCGCATTAAAGGCTGGGTCGCATACAGGCACCATCGTAATTTCAATTGAGCGATCGATCAAGTCTGTCTTGAGTTTTGCGTATTCTTTTGGCCCTAAAGACAATTGTAAAGAGGTTCTGACCAGTGGGGTTTCCATAATTTCATTAATATGGCGTTTAACAATCCGACGGGTCTTGTCTTTTTTACTGCCATACATCATTTCGGTCATAATGGATTTTAAAGTAATTAAATCTTCGGTGACCACACTGGCAAATACATCAGACACCTCTTCCTGGCGCTTCATAAAGGCACCCTGAACATTATAGGTGCCAATGCGCGGAATAACAGGTTTAATCCACGGAAATTTGCGACTCTGTGTTCGCGTAAAAAATTGCGGATACTTCACATAATGCGGTTCAATCGGGTTGAACACCATCCAGATCGCAATCCAGTTGGTTAAAAAGCCCCAGATGGCGGCCCAGAATGGTACGGTCCAGTGCCACGGCACAATAAACCAGACAATCATCTGGAATATACCAAAGAACATCCCGATTAACGCACTGATATGCCAGATAAAGTTAATTTCTTTCTGGCCCACTTTCAGGAACATGCGCACCATTAAACGGCGGTCACCTTCCATCTGGCGTACCACCATTTCGCGCATATCCACCAGTGACTCGACATTCAAAGTCAGTTCAGTGACCAGTTCACGCAGCACCGCAGGCAACTGTTTATGTGCCTGGGCATAAATCCGGCGCTTAATTGAATAGGGCAGGTTTTCCCACAGCACAGCATTGCGGTCGATCATCACCTCATCAATTAAATGCTCCAGCTCAAAACCGACCTGCTCGCCAATAATCCGTGCCATATCTTCCGGGTCCATGGCATCCAGAAATTCGCGCAATGAGCCCAGTTTAGACAAGGTATTGTCGGTAATAATGCCTGAAATACGCCCGGCCTTTCTCGGCACAATCCCCTGCCAGCCCACCGGCAATGGCCCCAAATGAAAGCCCCAGAAATTAATGGGATAGAACACCATTTTCAGTGCCATCCACACGTGGGCCCAGGTCACAAAAGCGGTGACAGGGATAATGCTGAGCACAGCCCAAAAATCCGGGCGATTCAAAAAGGTTTGCCACAACTGATTGATGTACTCAAGCATGCATATTTTCCATATTTATTTCTAATTACCGGATTCTAAAAGCATTTAACTCGCTATTCTGGCTATAAACCCACACTTAAAGTATAGGAAAATTGTAGTTTTGGCTCGGTTTCTGCAATCACCCGACCGGCCCGATCTTCCAGTTTTTCACCTGCACCAATCCCCACACTAAAGGTACTGATCCGTTCACGGCTCAGCAAGACATAAGCAAGATCTACACCAGCGCCCAGACGTGCTTTCTCTTTCTGGTCGACCACTTTGGATTCAAGATGACCCGCATAAGCTCCGATATAATAACCATTTTTATCTTTACCGGTGAAATGATATGGCAAGCGAAAGCCAATTTGTCCACCCGGTTCATGATCCCCATTTAAAAATGCCCCGGCTTTGGCATAGGCAATGCCGTAGGGATTGACCCATTCTGCATTTAAATGAAGTAATTTTTGTGTAATTCCTGCCCCGATATTCCAGGTTTTTGTATCTTCCCCGGTCAATTTTGCCTGTGGGAAAAAAGAAGATTGTTCGGCATAGGCCACATTGCACAGTGCAATACATGCCACTAAGGAATATACTTTTTTCATTATTTTCACCAAGTTCCTTAATTCTAATTGTAAAACAATCCTGTTTTATTTTTTTGACTGTAGCAGATTTACCCGGATTCTTATATACAGCAGCCGATCTTTTTATTGTCGCAAAAGTCAAAAACCTAAATCACATTATTTGTGTCGAATCGGTCATGCAGGCATACGCAAAGCGCTGTGTTATCGGCTAGAATAACAGCCCTATTCTCATCTCCTTGATCTGTTTAAGCCGATTGCATATGAAACAGCACTTTCCTTTAAAAAACGTTCAGCAAGAAAAGCGCATTTTTCGCAATCGGGTATTCATCTCTATCGGGCTGGTCAGTTTCTTTTTACTGCTGCTGGTTGTACGTTATGCCTATCTGCAAATCAGTAGCTTTGATGAGTTTGCCACCGCATCTGACAAAAACCGGATTCGCCTGCAACCCTTAGCGCCCGCACGCGGTTATATCTATGACCGTAATGGGGTGTTGCTGGCCGATAACTATCCGGTCTTTACCGCGACCTTAAGCCGGGCCGATGTCGAAGATATTGATGCCACCATCGAACGGCTGACCCCGATTCTGGAACTGACTGAAGAAGATATTGAACGCTTCCAGAGCCGGATTAAAACCGCGCGTAAAACTGAACGGGTCTCCATTAAACTGAATCTGAACGAAACCGATATTGCCCGTTTCAGTGAAGTAAAATTCCAGTTTCCCGGGGTGAATATTGAAACCCAGATGACCCGTTACTATCCACATGGTGAGCTGTTTGCGCATGTGATTGGTTATGTGGGCCGGATCAATGACAAAGAGCTGAAAGAGATTGATAAAGATGCCTACGCCGGCACCAACCTGATTGGTAAAATTGGCGTAGAAAAATCATATGAGCATTTACTGCACGGCGTACCGGGTAATGAATCGGTCGAGGCCGATGCACACGGTAATGTACTGCGTCATTTGGGCCGTAAAGATCCGGTTCGCGGTAATGATCTATACCTGTCCTTAGATTATGGCCTGCAAGTGGTGGCCTCTGAACAGCTGGCTGGCCGCCGTGGTGCGATTGTCGCGCTTGATCCACGTACCGGGGAAATTCTGGCGCTGGTGTCGAGCCCCAGCTTTAACCCGAACCTCTTTGTCACCGGCATCAGCCATACCAATTATGCTGCCCTGCGCGACAATATTGACCAGCCGCTGTATAACCGCGCCGTGCAAGGGGTCTATCCACCCGGCTCGACCATTAAGCCGATGTTTGGTTTAGGCGGAATTCATTATGGTCTAGTCGACTGGAGTACTGCGATTCAGGATTATGGCTATTTCACCTTACCGGGCGATAGCCACCGTTTCCGTGACCATAAAAAGTCGGGGCATGGCATTGTCAATATGCACACCGCTCAGGTGGTGTCCTGTGATACCTATTTCTATGTACTATCCTACCGGATGGGCATTGAAAAGATGAATGACTGGATGCGCCAGTTTGGTTTTAGTGAGCGCACTGGTGTCGATTTACCAAGTGAAAGCACCGGCCTATATCCAAGTCCGGAATGGAAGATGCGTACCCGCAATGCCAAATGGATGCGCGGTGAGACCATTTCGGTCAGTATTGGTCAGGGCGCCTTTACCGCGACGCCATTACAACTGGCCATGGCCACTGCCATTACCGCCAACCAGGGCTTTAAAGTCACGCCACACGTGCTGCGTGAAAGCCGCGGTGCGCGTCCATTTAAGGTGCATAATGGTACCAATGGCCGCATTGAATTTAACGGGACCGACGAAGACTGGATTAAAATGCGCGATGCCATGGTGGATGTCATTCAATCAGGCACCGGTAAAGGCATTAAAGGCGGCCTGCAATATTCAATTGCCGGAAAAACCGGGACCGCGCAGGTCAAAAGTATTGCGCAGGGCAAACGCTATAATGAAGCGCTGCTCACCGACCGTCAGCTTGACCACGGTTTATTTGTCGGCTTCGCTCCGGCAGAAAAACCTGAAATTGCCATTGCGGTGATTCTGGAAAATGGCCGTGGTGGGAGTGCTGCCACTGCCCTGGCCCGTCCAATTCTGGATTACTGGCTACTCAACAAAGACAAGAATCCGATTCGCCCATCTGCGGCCCAAATTAGTGGTGGCCTGATGACCGCCGGTTTAAAGCCAAGTGAACTGCCAAGTGCCGAAGGTGCTCGTAGCACCACCACTCCGGCTCAGGATACTGCTGCATCTGCGCCAGCAACACCGGCCGCTGCCCCATCTGCCACAATAGAGAGTGACTAAACCATGAAAAACCAGCTACGAATTATTGGTGGAGACTGGAAACGTCGCCAGTTGGCCTTTGCCAGTATTGACGGTTTACGCCCGACGCCGGACCGGGTGCGTGAAACCCTGTTTAACTGGCTGATGTGGGATGTGCAAAATGCCAAAGTGCTGGACCTGTGTGCCGGCTCGGGGGCGCTTTCCTTTGAAGCGCTATCACGTGGTGCTGCACAGGTCACCATGATTGAACCGGACCGCACTCAAGCCCAGTTCCTGACCCAGAACCTAGAACTGTTAAAAGTCACCAAAGCCCGCGCCCAGTTAAAAATCAGTACTGCACAGCAGGCGCTGGCCAGCCTGAAAGACAGCTATGATCTGGTGTTTCTTGATCCGCCTTATAACCTGGATTTATGGGAACAGCTGGCACAATTGGCTGATCCATTAATTCAGGATAAAGGCTTGATTTATGTCGAGGCCGACCGTGATCTAAACCAGCTAAAACTGCCGGCCTCCTGGCAGCAAATCAAGGAAACCAAAGCCGGTACAGTCCGCGCCGGACTGTATCAGAAATCACTTTAACGTTTGATTGAACGGTTATAAAAAAAGGATTCCAGATGGAATCCTTTTTGATTTATACGCTCGGTCGTAATGGACGCTGCACCCCAGAAGCCGGCGGCAAAGCCGTGACGGGTTTGGCCTTAGCTGGATTACTCGCCTGTGGTTTTTTCGCTGGCGGCTTGTTGGCCACCGGACGATTTGGCTTTACCGGTTTGCTTTGTGCAGGTTTACTCTGTGTCGGTTTATGTGCAGGACGGTTGGCCTGACCCGGTTTTTGCCCATGCGGACGTTGAGCATGCGGTCGATTCACTGGCTTAACCGATGGACGCTGCTGAATATACACCGGACGGCGTTCATGTTCCCAACGCGACACGGTATATGGATAGCTTGAATAGCCTCGATCATATCCGGTATAGACGCTATGTCGTGGACCATTCTCATACGGCGTGACCACACACCCGGTAAGTGCCACCGCCACCAGCGACACAAAAGCCAGCTTTTTCATGCAATTTATCCCCTGTTCAGATGGCTGCATTTTCAGCAATCAGCATGAATTTACTGGCAATTTTTTGTTGCGCTCCTGTATGTACAAGTTCACATTTCATGCATATCTTGGCTATTTTTCTGGTGGATAAAAGAAAAGACTGGCCGAGTTTCTGCCGAGTTAAGGTTTTATCTGCCCTGCCTGATCTACTATTTGCAAGTGGAGATCAAAATTGGTTCAGAAAGATGAGCTTTTGACTCGATATTCAAGCAGTGCAAATGTTAAATGCTCACAAGAAAAAAGACAGCCATAGCCATCTTTTTAGAATCAGGGAAAAATAGAGATATTGCTTAGGCTATTTAGTTTTTAAACAGGCCCTGTTTTTCAATAAACTCAATAATCTGCTCCAAACCATCTTTGGTTTTCATATTGGAAAATAAAAATGGTTTATCACCACGCATGCGCTTGGCATCCTGATCCATTACTTCCAGACTGGCGCCGACCATCGGGGCTAAATCGGTTTTGTTAATAATCAGCAAATCAGATTTGGTAATGCCCGGCCCACCTTTACGTGGAATTTTTTCACCACCGGCCACATCAATCACATATAAAGTCAGATCGGATAATTCCGGACTAAAGGTTGCTGCCAAGTTATCGCCACCACTTTCAATAATGATCAATTCCAAGCCATCGAACTTTTCACACAAGTCGTCAATCGCTGCCAGGTTAATCGAAGCATCTTCACGGATGGCCGTGTGCGGACAGCCACCGGTTTCCACACCGACAATCCGGTCTGGGCTCATGGCTTCGTTGCGGGTAAGGAAGTTGGAATCTTCCTTGGTATAAATGTCATTGGTGACCACCGCCATGTTATAGCGCTGGCGCAAGGCCTGACATAAATTGAGAGTAAGTGCAGTTTTACCTGAACCGACTGGACCACCGATGCCGACACGTAATGGAGAACGTTCTGTCATGTTGATTTTCCTTTTCTTGTCCCTCTCCTCTTAGGAGATAAGCAGTCATACTGCGCTAAGGTGAGGTGATTTCCCTCTCCCAAAGGGAGAGAGAATATTGATTAAATTTTTGAGCCCTCTCAATCTCCCTTTAAAAAGGAAGACTTTAAGAACGAAATAAGCGTGAATACTGAGTTTCATGCGCCATACTCAGCATGGCGTAATTGGGTAAGGCGCTACTGAGCTGCTCATCTTCCAGCGTTAAGGCTTTTTCGATGGCTGCCGGAACCTGCTCATGTAAATACCATAAAATCCGTTGCCCACTCATCTGCCCCAGCGGGACAGTTTTCACCGCCGCCAGCACCTGATTTTCCAGCACAGTAAAGGTATAAGCGGTTAATACATCTGCGTCATTGAGACCCAACTGGCCGCAGAGCTGGGCATAAACCGGCACAAAACCTAGCTGTTTTTTCACCGTCACCGGCATTTTCAGCACATCTTTAATCCATGCATTAAGAGAAAATGCCAGCTGCTGTGATTCTGCTAAAAGTTCACGGCTTTCCCGACTGGCACGATAAATCTGCGCCCAATGATCAAACTGTGTGTCATCATCATAAAATTGCATCAGCCGTTTTAAGACCGGTAGTTCAAAACGTACCAGTAGCATCTCCAAGACTTCTTCAAAGTAGGCGATGCTACTGCTTTCATCTTGAATCAGGCCCTGATCAATCGCACTTTCTACCCCTTGCGAATAGCAATACGCTCCGACCGGTAACGCTGTCGAGGACAGGGTTAGCAGTTTGAGCAGTTGCGCTGCATTAGTGATGGGCATGCGCGTGAATCGCTTTGATCGGGCTTAAACGATGATCATGACTGTGCTGTGCGTATGCCCCGCTTTCTGGTTCAAATGGATGCTCGACTTCACTCACAGTCAGACCCAGTCCAATGACCATTTCAGCCAGCACATGATCTGGTTCAAAATACAGTGCAGTTGGCGTGAGCATCAGCGGTACATGGCGGTTGCCGAGGTGATACGCCGCTTTCAATAAATCAAAATCGGTTTGGGCGACCACTTGCATCAGGTGTTCAGGTTTTGCATCGACCCGGAGTACATCCCCTTGTTCAGTGGCAATAAATGAGCCGCTACGCAAAATGCCGGTACGCGGCAGGTCTGCACCAATATCGGCGCCTGATTTTAATGTTGCACGAAATCGGCTCTTTTGGCGGGTGTCAAAACTGAGTTCGACGGTTTCAAAAGTGCTTCCCTCTGAAATGTGTTCTATTCGTTGAGTGTAGATGTTCATGCTGTTCCTTTTGTCACGAAGATGTTTTGCTTTGGCTTATGTTTTTCAATTTCAAAGCAAAACATCTGTAAATTTACGCATCAAAAGTAAGCATTTTTTATGCCAATTATGAGTTTTATTGGTGCGTTTACTTCCTAAATTCACTCACTAATTTAGCAAGTTGTTCCATACCATCAAATGTGGTTGGGATTTTGTCATCTGATGATACAAGGGGTGAAAAGATAATATTTTCAAATTTCTCAAAGCCTGCTGCATTTTTCTTATGTAGTTTTTCTGAATCTTCAGCATAGTTATGAATAAACTGACAAAGTGTCATTAGTAGTTCAAGCTGCATCATTTGAGATTGTACAGAACGGACGTGCTGTAAACTCACTCTTACAAAATACAGAATAATCAGCATAAATGTTGAAACAGGGAACATTACATATAACAGGTACTTTAGAATATCCTCACCTTTTATTAGAAATCCCAAAAAAGAAAATATGATCAGAGTCAATGGAGTAATGGCCTGTAGTGGTCAACAAATATTGGACACAGTTTTAAGTTTTTGTTCAGCCTCATAAGGGCTGACCCCTTGATTAAAATGATGTGGTCGGATGCGGTTGTAGTACTACATTAAATAAAAACCAATGTCTGCTTTGGCTTCTTGAATGGAATGGTAACCAAGTTTTGGGATCCATTCCGTTTTAAGACTTCTAAAGAGTCTCTCTGTAGGTGCATTATCCCAACAATTCCCTCTG
>NZ_VPBE01000001.1:0-294774 GCF_013418895.1 Acinetobacter sp. YH12116
GTTTTAATTGTTCTACCACATAGCTGATGGGTTGATTGCGAAACAAGGCAAGCCCAAGAACAAGCCAAACCACGTGCTCAGCAGGTAATTTTCTCCTTCTGATCGATGCCTTACCTGTTTGATGCAGAGATGTTTCAATCCAATTTAAGTCAATAAGTTCACAAAAATGGCTAAGTGATGGGAGAGCATGTTCAAGAGTGGATTCTAAATGTTCAGATAAAGACATAAAAAAATGAGCGTATTTACATACACTCATTTTTACTACATTTTACTAAAATTTGCTTAACTGACTGGCATTACACGCAATGTGGGCTTTTTTTATAAATACTTCACCAGGAATTATTTATAACGATCCACCATTTTCTCTAAAGAAATTGGACGGATTTTGTCGGCATTGCCCGCAGTACCAAACGCTTCATAACGTGCAACACAAATATCTTTCATTGCATCGACAGTTTTAGCGAAGAATTTACGTGGGTCAAACTCGCTTGGTTTTTCAGCCATGAAGCGACGCATTGCACCGGTAGAGGCCAGACGCAAGTCGGTGTCGATGTTAATTTTACGCACACCGTGCTTGATCGCTTCAACCAGCTGCTCAACAGGTACACCATAAGTTTCCTTGATGTCACCGCCATACTGGTTGATCACTGCCAGCCATTCTTGTGGCACAGAACTTGAACCGTGCATCACCAGATGCGTATTTGGCAGTGCCGCATGAATTTCTTTAATACGGTCAATCGCCAGAATATCGCCTGTAGGTGGACGGGTGAATTTGTACGCACCGTGTGAAGTACCCACTGCAATTGCCAGTGCGTCTACATTGGTGTCTGCTACGAAAGAACGTGCTTCTTCAACTGAAGTCAGCAATTGAGAGTGATCCAGTACACCTTCTGCACCGACACCATCTTCTTCGCCGGCCATACCTGTTTCAAGGCTGCCTAGACAACCGATTTCACCTTCAACAGAAACGCCACATGCGTGCGCCATTTGTACCACACGACGGGTCACATCTACGTTGTATTCATATGAGGTTGGGGTTTTACCATCTTCACCCAGTGAACCATCCATCATGACTGATGAGAAGCCCAGCTGGATAGAACGTTGACAGACGTCAGGGCTGGTACCGTGATCCTGGTGCATCACCACCGGAATGTGTGGCCATTCTTCAATTGCAGCCAAAATAAGATGACGTAAGAATGGTGCGCCTGCGTACTTACGGGCACCTGCAGATGCCTGTACGATTACAGGTGAATTCGTCGCATCTGCGGCCAACATGATTGCGCGCATTTGTTCTAAGTTGTTTACGTTAAACGCTGGTACGCCGTATCCGTGTTCACCGGCGTGATCCAATAGCTGGCGCATTGAAATAAGAGCCATAATATCCTCCCAGGTAATGCTGCATATTCTACATGGGGATTTGTTTCAATTCAGCAACAAAACGTCGTATTTAAAAAAAATCCCTGCCAATGCAGGGACTTTTATACAAATTACTACAATTTGTGGAGCTTTTAGGATTATTGCGCTTCAGATGCTGGCGCTGCTGCGCTGTCTGGGGTTGCGGCATCTGCTGGTGCATTGGCCACTTCTTCAGGCACATCGGTATTGTTTTCATCAAGTACTGGCTGATCAATTGCATCAATCGCCGCTTGCTGTTCTGCAGAAATTTGCTCTGACGCTACAGCTGCTGATGCATCTGCAGTGGTCGCTGTTGCATTGTCGTCTTTTTTAGCACATGCAGTGAAAGCTAAAGATGCAGCAAGTAACGCGGCAAGAGTTAATTTTTGGTTCATCAGAATATCCTACAACCCGGTGATTTTTGATCATAATATTTCAGAAACATGACAGTTTTATGACTAAAAAATGAAGTGCATAAAAAAGGCTGACCGAGGTCAACCTTTTGTCATCTTGCAAGCGTGTGCGAATTAAGCACGTTCTAGCAATACGGCAACTGCTGGTAAGGTCTTGCCTTCTACAAACTCAAGGAAAGCACCGCCACCTGTAGAGATATAACCAATTTTGTCTGCAACTTCATATTTGTCGATGGCAGCCAAGGTGTCACCACCACCTGCAATTGAGAAGCCTTCTGATTCAGCAATCGCTAAAGACAGGGCTTTAGTCCCTTCACCGAACTGATCCACTTCGAATACGCCAACTGGGCCATTCCAGAGAATGGTTTTAGAAGTTTTCAAGATCTCAGCAAATGCTTTGGCTGTTTCTGGACCAACATCCAGAATCATGTCGTTGTCAGCCACATCTTCTACTTTTTTCACGGTTGCTTTGGCAGCCGCCAGTGAACCCAAGAAGTCATCAAAGTTGATTTCAGATGCATCTGCAACTACCACATCCGTTGGAAGTGGTACAGATACTTTGGCAGCAATGGCTTTGGCTGTGTCGATCAAATCATTTTCACACAGTGATTTACCCACGTTGTAACCCGCAGCAGCCAGGAAAGTATTGGCAATACCACCACCCACAATCAACTGGTCGCAAATGTCAGACAGTGATGTCAATACATCCAGCTTGGTGGATACTTTAGAGCCGGCAACAATGGCCACCATTGGTTTTTCTGGTGTTTGCAGTGCACGGCCAAGTGCATCCAGTTCAGCAGCCAGTAAAGGACCTGCTGCTGCCACTTTAGCAAGACGCGCCACACCTTCGGTTGATGCTTCTGCACGGTGCGCAGTACCAAAGGCATCCATTACGAATACATCACACAGCGCTGCATATTTTGCTGCCAGCTCAGGATTGTTTTTCTTTTCACCCACGTTAAAGCGGCAGTTTTCAAGTAGCACCACTTGACCTGCTTCTACCTCTACACCATCCAGGTAGTCAGTCAATAATTTGACTTCCTGACCTAATGCTTCGGTCAGGTAAGCTGCGACAGGCGCAAGTGATTGTTCAGCTTTAGGTTCACCTTCAACAGGACGACCCAGGTGAGAATACACCATTACAGCTGCGCCTTTTTCCAAAGCCGCTTTAATTGTCGGTAAGGCAGCACGTAAACGCGCATCGCTGGTAATCACACCATTTTTCACCGGCACGTTTAAGTCTTCGCGGATCAGAACACGCTTTTGTGCCAGGTCGAGGTCAGTCATACGCTGAAAATTCATGTATAGCTCACTTTTTAGATATTAAAATCGCCAAGATTCTAAATGATTATGCAGAAAAAGGTTAGCTTCTTTTGCAGAAAAGCTAACGATTGCCAAAGTTTTGTTATGATAGGAAAAAAACAGACCTGATAATTTTTATGCCTATGTCTATACATCCAGATCCAACCCTGAACCGTTTAAATGTTTTAGGCGAGCCTTTGGCCAGCTGCTGTTTTGACCCGATTACCGGCTATTTTCGTAATGGCTTTTGCCATACGGCGCCCACGGATCTGGGCCAGCACACTGTTTGTGCACAAATGACCTCGGAATTTCTGAACTTTTCCCAGAAAATTGGCAATGACCTGATCACACCGTTGCCTGAAGTCGAATTTCCGGGCTTAAAACCGGGTGATTTCTGGTGTATTTGTGTGACCCGCTGGGTTGAAGCCTATCAGGCCGGTAAAGCACCACCCGTAAAAATTCAGGCCTGCCATCAGGCGGTACTGTCTTACGTTCCCTTAGATATTTTGATGGAATATGCTGTCTAATGAAGCGTCCGATTATTCTGGCGTCCAGCAGCCAGACACGTAAAGAACTGATGGACCGTTTAAAGCTCGACTATCAGTGTATGACACCCGACATTGATGAATCACCGCAAGGTGAAAGCCATGCCGATGATCTGGCCAAACGGCTGGCTTTTGAAAAAGCCCAGAGTATTGCCAAGCAATATCCTGAAGCCATTGTGATTGGCTCCGATCAGGTGGCGTGGCGTGAAGGTGCGCCCGATATTTTTATTGGCAAGCCCTTAAGCCCGGAAAAAGCCATTCGCCAGCTGCAGGCCAACTCGGACAAAATTGTCTACTTTAGTACTGCGCTGAGCGTACAGCAAAAATCCAGCGGTTTTGAACAGACCCTTGTCGAACACTACAAAGTCAAATTCCGTAAACTGAGTCTGGATGAAATCGAGCGCTATGTGGCACTGGAACAGCCGCTGCATTGTGCCGGCAGTTTTAAATGCGAAAGTCTGGGGATTAGCCTGTTTGAACAGATGATTGGCCAGGACCAGACCACCTTGATGGGTATGCCAATGATTCAGCTGTGCCAGATTCTCCGCCAGCTTAATCTGCAGATTCCCTAAACACGGTAATGCAATACCCAAAATGATCAGGCGCCTGTCCTGATCATTTTTTGCGCCACCTTTTCCCTTCTGCCACTTTTCTAAATTTCCTTAAGATGAAGTTCATCACTTGCACCACCGCACAACTCAAGGGACAATAACAGCTAAATTTATGTTGTAGTTATTTGACATGTCTCAACCTTTAGACGTTTTAGGCGGAATCACCGCTGAACAATTCCTTGCCGAATATTGGCAAAAAAAACCGCTGCTGGTGCGTAATGCCCTGCCTGAAATCGCCAATATTCTTGAGCCGAGTGATGTCATGGAGCTGGCACTGGACGAAAATATCAGCGCCCGCTTAATTAAACAGAAAGATCGTGATCCGAACCAGTGGTCCGTGAAATCTTCACCGCTATTAAAAGCCGATTTCCAGAAAATGCCAAAGCTGTGGACGCTGCTGGTCCAAGCGGTAGATCACTACTCTTTTGATCTGGCGGAACTGTGGAAAAAATTCCCGTTTATTCCGCAGTGGCGCCGTGATGACATTATGGTGTCGTACGCACCAAAAGGCGGTTCGGTCGGCAAACACTTCGACTTCTATGATGTATTTCTGGTGCAGGGCTATGGTCATCGCCGCTGGCAACTGGGCCAGATGTGTGATGCCGAAACCGAATTTGTTCCAGGCCAGCCGCTGAAATTACTGCCAGAGATGGATGTCAATTTTGACGAAGTGCTGGCACCAGGTGACCTGCTTTACGTACCACCAGGTTTATCGCACTATGGCGTGGCCGAAGATGACTGTCTGACCTTCTCTTTCGGTTTCCGTATGCCAAATATCAGCGACATGATGGATCGCGTCAGTGACAAGTTTTCTGACAACCAGTTGCTAAAAAATCCGTTGCAAGATCTGATCCGCGACCAGATCAGCCCGATTGGACAAATTGCCCAGCCGGAACTGGAATATTTAAAAGCCGAATTGCTGGCACAACTGCACAACTCGACCGTGTTGGAAGATGCCATCATGAGCCTGATGTCAGAGCCAAAATATCCAGACAATATTCCAGAAGCAGAAGAAATTGGTACTGGCGATCTGGAAGATGCGCTAGATCAGGGCTATCAACTGATTTTAGAACCGGCTTCACGCCTGCTCTATACTGAAGAAGATGGTGAGTTGCTGTTCTGGGCCAATGGTGAAGGTTTATATATTTCGGATGAGTTTGCGCCGCTACTCAAGCAGATTGCTGATGGTGAACTCGTCGAGCTGAATGAAGACCTGTACCATGAAGACATTCTGGAAGATGTGGCTCAGTTACTCAATGATTCTGTACTGATGCTGCTGCCTGCCGAAGATGCAGAAGATGAAGCCGAATAAAGACTTAATCCTGAGGTGATACCACTAAAATCGCCTTGATTAAGGTATAACCAGGTGTAGAGTTCACCTTTAACTCTGCACCTATCCGCGCCAGACGCAGCTTCATACTGCGTACGCCAATACTCATCCCATGATCGAGCACCCCATGGGTATCAAAGCCAATTCCATCATCCTGAATACTTAAACATAAAGTCTGTTCATCGGGAAAATCCAGTGTTACTTGCACATGCTTGGCCTGACTGTGCTTCACCACATTGGTCAGACTTTCTTCCAGCACCCGCATCAGGTTCAGACATTGCAGCGGTGTCGGTTGCACCACCCAATCACTGGCAATATTCCAGGTGGCGCGCATCTCAACTTCATCCATGAGCTGGCTAAAACGATGTCGCACCGGCGCAATCCATAATACCGGCGTTTCCGGCACTTTGGCGCCAATTGAGGAGCCACTGTCAATAATTTGCCGCAAATCATCACGCAGTAATTTCAAAATCGACAGAAACTGGCGGTTACTCATGGGCTGCTCGCTCTGGTCGACCATAATCATCGAACGCACCAGTGAAGCGCCCAGGCCATCATGCAAATCATGCGAAAGATGAATCCGCTCCTGCAAACGCACATTTTCCAGTTCCAGATAATGCTTTTCCGACATGCTTTGTTTTAAGTCTTCACGAACCTCAAACACACGGTATTCCAGTTGCTGGTTAAACTGCTCAATTTTCTGCATGCTTTTGGTGGTGCGAATCCCGAGAATTAAGGCAATAAACAGCGTCACCACCGGTGAGGTATACGGCGATAAGGGCTGTAAATCGGTATCAAACGGTGCGGCCAACAGTGCAATATCTAAAGCGGCAAAAATAATAATCAGGCTTAAACAGATCACCAGCAGGATATTTTCTACACGTGGTACGCGGAAGGTTAAACGCAGCAGGTACAGGAAAACCCCGAAAAATAGCAGGCTATAGCCTAAAAACACCAGCCCGAAAACGGTTTGTGCATAATCGAGCGGCGTCACGAAAATCCCCAAAATCACCGCCACCGAACAGATAAAGGCGGTTTCTTCCAGTATCGGAAATTTTTTATCAACAAAACGCAGTAAATAGACAATAAACGACAGAATATACAGCACAAAAAAGGCGATATTGGCCTGTGCCGCCATCAGCGTATTCGGGAAGGGATAGGTTTCTGTACTAATAATATTGGAGACGAATAACAGCCACAGCAAACAGCTTAAGGCAAACCAGCCATAACTGACTTCTTTACGCCGAAACAGCCAGATCACCAGACACAGTACGCCCAGGGTTGCCGATAAAATTGCATTAATCACAAATAAGGTACGGCGATCCCAGATCTGTTGCTGATATTCCGTATAACTGTTATAGACATTCTGGAAGGAAACATCACCGAGACCGGCAGATTGAAAGGCATAGCCCCGGACATAGACTAAAATTTCATTCTGGTCGGGACGCAAGCCACTAATCGGTAAAATCCAGTAGCGTGGCATATTCCAACTTTTGGAGAGTGGTTCTTCCAGATGCCGGTTTGACCAGATTAAATCGCGGTTTAAAAACACCGCACCCGCGCTATTTAAATAATTAATAGAAAATACAATTGACTGGTCCAGCACGGCCGGTTCCTGACAGGACCAGTTCCAGACAATTTTGTACCACACCCCACCGTTATAATCCGGCCAGCGTTCATTCCAGCGATCAGGCAAGGTCACAGGTTGCCATCCTGTATGTGGATGGCTATGAATATCCGGTGTCTGTACGGTGCTGACCGACTGAATATTAACCTGACAATACGGGTCTATGGCATAGCTTTGCTCTGCATACGCACTCGATAGACAAAGATAAAGACAACAGCCGCACCAAAACTGGAGCAATCTGTAGATCATAAAATGCCTAATGAGCGCGCTGTACTGACTGCCTTGGTGCGTTTACTTACCGAGAGCTTGCGATAAATATGCTTGATATGACTTTCCACGGTATAGCGCGACACAAACAGCTGCTCGGCAATTTCCCGGTTACTCAGGCCCTGCGCGACCAGATTTAGAATTTCATGTTCACGGTTGGTCAGTTGTTCAATATCTTCATCGGGCTGTTTAAACGGCTTGGCAATTTCCTGCGGCTTCTGTACTGAAATCTGTGACAGTATTTCCCGGGCAATAAAGGGATCAATCGGTGCGCCGCCTCTTAAAATACTGCGAATGGCCATGATCACTTCAGTATCATCGCGTTCTTTTAATACATAACCGGTGGCGCCCGCCTGAATAGCCGAAAACAGACTGTTTTGTGTACTCCAGGCCGAAATCACCAGAATCAGTACACTGCTGTCTTTGGCCCGAAGCTGTTCAATCAGTTCAACCCCATTGCCATCTGGCAACCCCAAATCGACCAGCGCCAAAGACACCGGCTGTTCTTCAATTTTCTGTAATGCTGCTTTTAAATGGCTAACAAAAATCAGCATGTCATTGCTGTAGCCCATTTCAAGGAGGATATGTCTGAGGCGTGACTGAATCATGGGTTCATCTTCCACAATCAGCACAGGGGCCGGTAATATTGATTCTGTAATGTCCACTGTCTTCCCCGATCTTTTAACTTTCAATATAGCGATATTATTAAACGGTTCTCTATCCCTAGAATTAAGGAATTTCAGAGTGTTAGCACTGTTATTTTTATGATTTCAGCATAGCAGCTATTTTTTAATTTTTATAGATTTTATTGCTCATTTTTAAGCTGTGCTAAAGCCCTTGCCAAATTTCACAAATCATTACTTGTATGCCCTATTCAGAATCTGCACAGTAATACAAGATTGAATTCGCAATGGAAAAATCATAACAATGCCAAGTCCAGCCCAAGCCATTCGCCATAAACTTTTAAATACGTTCTTCTCCCGTCACTCGGTCTGGTTTGCCTGTATTTTAATTGCGCTGGGGATTACATGGCTTAGGCTATTTTATGAGCCACATTATATTTATTATTTTCTGTCCGATGGCGTAATTAACTCGCTCTGGCTGATCACCACGCTGCTGAGTCTGGTCGGTCTGTATGATGTCATTCAGACCAAGCATTCCATTCTGAAAAACTACCCGATTATGGGTCATTTCCGGTTTATTTTTGAAGATTTCCGCCCCGAAATTCGCCAGTATTTTATTGAAGCCGATCAGGATGCCCAGCCTTTTTCCCGCATGCAGCGCAGTTTGGTCTATCAACGTGCCAAAAATGAAAATGCCGATAAACCCTTTGGCTCGATTTTGGATGTGTACGAAGCCGACTACCGTTTTATTGTGCATTCCTTGCGCCCCTGCCCACCGGCTGATCCAAAAACCTTCCGGATTCATATTGGCAATGAACAATGCAGCCAGCCTTATAATGCGTCGATTTTAAATATTTCTGCCATGAGTTTTGGCAGCCTGAGTGCCAATGCCATCCGTGCCTTAAATAAAGGCGCCAAACTCGGTAGCTTTTATCATGACACTGGTGAAGGCAGCCTTAGCCCGTATCATCTGGAATATGGCGGTGATATTGTCTGGCAAATTGCCAGTGGCTACTTTGGTTGCCGCACCGCAGAAGGTTTATTTGATCCGGAAAAGTTTGCCCGTCAGGCCGGTAATCCGAATATCAAGATGATTGAACTCAAACTCTCTCAAGGTGCCAAGCCGGGCCATGGCGGTATTTTGCCGAAACATAAAATTTCAGAAGAAATCTCGCAGATTCGTGGTGTGCCACGTGACCGCGATTGTGTATCGCCCTCGCGCCATCCTAGTTTTAGCACCCCAATTGAAATGCTGCAGTTTTTACAGCAGTTACGCGATTTATCGGGTGGTAAACCGGTGGGCTTTAAACTGTGTATTGGCCAGCCCTGGCAATTTATGAGTATCGTCAAAGCCATGCTGGTGACCAAAATTGTGCCTGACTTTATTGTGGTGGATGGCTCGGAAGGCGGTACCGGCGCCTCCCCGATTGAGTTTAGTGACTATATTGGTACGCCGCTGCGTGAAGGCTTACTATTTGTGCATAACACTTTGGTTGGCGCCGGCCTGCGCAGTAAAATCAAGCTCGGGGCCAGCGGTAAAATTATCAGTGCCTTTGATATTGCCAGTACCTTTGCCTTAGGCGCAGACTGGGTCAATTCAGCCCGTGGTTTTATGTTTGCCGTTGGCTGTATTCAGGCGCAAAGCTGTCATACCAACCAATGTCCGGTCGGTGTCGCCACACAAGATAAAGACCGTCAAAAAGCGCTACATGTACCCTCCAAAGCAGAACGGGTCTATAACTTCCATAAAAATACCATGCATGCCCTGTCGGAAATGATTGCGGCAGCCGGTTTAAAACACCCCGCCGACATTCGTGCCCATCATCTGGCGCAGCGGATTAACGACCGGGAAATTAAAAACTATGCCCAGCTGCATTTCTGGCTGAAAGAAGGTGAATTACTGAGCTGTGAAAATAAAGATGAAGAAAACTTTTATTTTCGTATGTGGAATTTGGCCAAAGCGGAAGAATTTTAAAAAAGAGGCACAGGCCTCTTTTTTATGAAATGGAGGAAAGCTTAATAATAAGTCTTGGAATTCGAAGCATGTAAAAAGGCTGGAATCAAACCGGTTAAGGCCGCACGAATATCCGGGCGCTCATTAATCAGTTGATGTGACCCTTCTTCCAGCATCAGCAAGGTTTGCAGGCGGAATTTACGCCGGATAAACTCGATGTTATAACGCCAGTCCACAGTCTGATCCTGCGCGCCTTGGGCCAGCCACACTGGAATCCGGCACGCTGGTCGCTGTTCCATTTCCAGCATCCATTTGGACATGGCCAGAATCCAGTCCATGCCCATCATCCGTGGTTGTAACGGATCTTTTAAGCGCACAAAACGCAAAAATTCCGGGTTATGGTTATTGCGTCTGAAATGGCGCGGTACTTCGCGTTTAATCCTGCGGATAATCCCGAGGCCCACCGAATTATGCCACCAGGCACTTTTGGCCGGACGGATTAAAGGAGATAGCAATAGCACCCGCTCGACAAACGGATTTTCCCTGCGCTCGGCAAATTCCAGTAAATGATGCATCCAGATCGCACCACCGGTACTTTGCCCTACCCCTAGCCAAGGCTTAGGCAATTGATCGGCATTGCGCACATATTGGTAAATGGCGTGTAGCACCTGCTGGTAATGATCAAAATTCTGGATACTGGCGGGCGAGCCATTACTTAAACCATGGCCGGGCAAATCATAAGTCAAGACACTAAAGCCCTGCTCCAGAATTTCTTTGACAATCGGCTGATAAATGCCGCTGTGCTCCAGATAGCCATGCAGTAAAAACACCGTACCTTTGCTTTTTTCCAGCTTGCCCGCTTCAAGTTTAGGCTGAAACACCTGCACATGCAGTTTAAACAGCGGCATTTGCACATAACCCTGCCAATGCTCGCACTCTAAGCTGTCAAAACCGTAAAGCTGACGATAGGCCTGAATATCTACCGTGGGCGCATAAGGCCGGTTCAGGTTTAAAGGCTCCAGCACCTGCGGCGTGGTATCGCGGCTAGGAACCGGTAAATCCAGCTGTTTCAACACACTCGGATTTAAAAACGGGATATTCGGCATTATGGCACCTCCCGGCAGTCGCTCGAACCAAACAGCATATCGCGGATGGTGGCCAGCATTTCATAATTGGCGCGGCGACTATGATCATAGTTCTGCTCACTAGGCTGCCATTGGGTTAACTCGGTTGGAATTGGCGCGACCACCGGCACGGTTTCAATGCCGTTTAAGGCAAACAAACGGCGTGTGCGCGGCATGTGATATTGATCGGTGATTAAAATCACCGTTGGTGCGCCGCCTTTTTTCTGTAGCAGCAAGGAACTAAAACGCGAGTTTTCACAGGTATTCATGCTGCGATCTTCCAGCAAGTTGGCTTCAACCCCGCGTTCTGCCAGCCATTTCTGCATATAAGGTGCTTCAACACCGCTCAGCACAATGGGTAATTTATACTGTTTTTCAATTTCTAAGGTTTTTTCTAAACGTAGTCGTGTGTAGTTATTCACAATAATATCTTTTTGATTTTCATGTAAGGTCAGACCGCCACCCAGAACCACAATTGCATACGGCTGGGAAGTTATTTGCGGCTTCTGGCTATTTTGTTGTTGAATCAGCGCAATATCCTGAAAAATTTCTTCATCAACCGGTACGGTTTCAACCGCTGCCACTTCATGGGTTCTTAAAAATTTCAGATATTGTTCCATCAGGGCCTGATTTTCAGAGCTGTCTAAATCCAGTAAATCCTGTAACTGCTGTGAAGGCTGCGCAAGTTGCGCCTCCGATGCAGAAACATCGGCCAGTAATGGAATTTGCGGTGTACTGTCCTGCTCTTGTTCCTGCTGACTGCGCTGCTCATCCTGAATTAAAGCCTGCAAGGCTTTATAGCGCGCCTGAATGGTGGTGAGATTCTGTGAATTTTTAGCCTGAATCTCTTCTTCCATGACTTTTAAATAAGCTTGCCGGGCAATCCACAAATTCGAGCCAGGTTCCAGATTTTCCTGATCGGTCAGTGCCCCCATCTGCTGGCTTTGTGCAGCCACTTCATTGACCTCCACCGGCACAATGGTATTCAGCACTTTTATCACAAACTTGGAATAAAACGGCGAATAGATAAAAACCACCAGACAGCCCATCAGCACAAATAGCACAGCCGCCATTTGTACGATACGCACCATCCAGTGAGTTCTATTCATAAATGCCTAACCTGATTAAAAGGTATTGTGGGGAATAATCAGCCCGGCGTCATTAAACAGCACCGGTTCTGGTTCTAAGTGTATCCCAAATTTTTGGTACACGTCCTGCTGTACAGCCTGATATGTTGCCTGAACATCGGCCAGGGTCGCATTGGCATAATTGACAAGCACCAGCGCCTGCTTGTGAAACATACCAACCATGCCCAGCTGTTTCCCTTTCCAGCCAGCCTGATCAATAAGCCAGCCAGCTGCAATTTTGACCTGGCCTTCGGGTTGCGGATAATGCGGCATGTTCGGGAACTGAATCGCCAGCTGTTCATAGACCGCGGCAGTCACCACCGGATTTTTAAAGAAGCTGCCGACATTTGGAAATTGCTGCGGATCTGGCAGTTTACTTTGACGGATCTGGATCACCTGGCGTTGCAGGTTTTCAGCGGTTTGCTCATCACCCACAGCGGTTTTTAAATCGCCATAATTCAGTTTCAAGTCCGGCTGTTTCCGTAGCTTGAACGTGACATGGGTGATGATATAGCGGTTCGGATTTTCTTTGAAAATACTGTGGCGATAGGCAAAATGACAGTCACTGGCCAGAATTGAATTAAACTGACCGTTATAGCGGTCATAAACCTGTACCGATTCAATAAATTCACCGACCTCAACCCCATAGGCACCAATATTCTGCACCGGCGATGCACCGACCAGACCGGGAATTAAGGCCAGATTTTGCAGGCCAAATAACTGCTGCTCAGTGGTCCAGAGCACAAAATCATGCCAGACCTGACCCGCACCAACGCGAATGGTGCTGAAGTCATTATCTTCATTCAGGAATTTAATGCCCTGAATATCCATATGTAACACCAGCGCCTGAATCTGCTCTGGCAGCAGCATATTACTGCCGCCCGATAAAATCAGCACATTCAGCTGCTGTAACTTGGCATAGTTTAAGGCTGCGATTAAATCATCGGTAGAATGCACCTTAATATAATGAGACGCATTTGCAGCCAGATTTAAGGTATTAAAAGGCTTAAGCTGGACCTGATGTTGAATGTTCATATTCTTAAACCTGATTTAAGCCAATTCTGTTTTTAAAATATTGATCCAGGCCTGTGCGCTGGACTCACACTGATCCAGCACGCGCTCAAAGCCATCGGCTTCGCCATAATAAGGATCAGGCACTTCATGACGCGGATATTGCGGATCATGTTCGCTCATCAGCGCCACGTTGGCACGTAGCAGCTCTGCACCATATTCTTCGGCCGCATGACACTTTAAATGCTGAATATTTTGCAGGTTTTCCTGATCCATCGCCAGAATCAGATCAAAATCCAGAAAATCGCGCGTAGTTAACTGACGGGCACGCAAGGCAGATAAATCATAGCCACGCTGCAAGGCATGTTGCTGGCTGCGCGCATCGGGCGCTTTGCCCGGATGATAATTACTGGTGCCGGCAGAATCGACCCAGATATTCAGTTGCAGTGCATCACAATAATGTCTGAACACCACTTCCGCGGTAGGTGAACGGCAGATATTGCCCAAACAGACACATAACACCTTGTATGGCGTTCTGGATGACATAACAACCTCAAAACTGCTTTCTTTTAAAGTGTCTTATGTTAAGTTATTTGCAGGATGAATCCTATATTGTCACTATAGATAAATGTTGATTTAAGTATAAAAATTAAGGATAAAGCGTATGAGCCCATTTCAATTCCAGACTGTGCCCAACATTATTGCCGGACTGGGCAGCATCCAACAGCTCAAAGCCCTCCTGACTGAACAGAACAATCAACGTGTGCTGCTGGTGACCGATCCGGGAATGGTGCAATTACAATTGCATGCACCTGTTTTGGAAACTCTCGAAGCTGCCGAATGTGATTACCGCATTTATGCCAGCGTACAGGCCGATCCACCGGAACATATTGTGCTGGAAGCCGCCGAATTCGCCCGGCAAAACCAGATAGATACAGTCATTGGTTTTGGGGGTGGCAGCTCGCTGGATGTGGCCAAAATTATTGCCCTGCTGGCCCATCCTGAACAAAAACAGCAACTGCATGACATGTATGGCGTCAATCAGGCGCAAAAACCGCGTTTGCCTCTTATTCTGATTCCAACCACGGCCGGCACCGGCTCGGAAGTCACGCCCATTTCCATTGTCACCACCGGCGAAACCACCAAAACCGGCATTGTATCTGCTGCCCTATATGCCGATGTCACCATTTTAGATGCCAACTTTACCCAAAACCTGCCGGCGCACATTACGGCCGCCACCGGTATTGATGCAATGGTACATGCCATTGAAGCCTATACCTCCAAACACAAAAAGAACTTTTATGCCGATATGCTGGCGATTCAGGCACTTAAACTGCTGAACCAGAATCTGCATCTGGTGCTAAAAGATGGTAACAACATGGAAGCCCGTCAGAATATGCTGGTCGGTTCGATGCTGGCCGGACAGGCCTTTGCCAATGCACCGGTGGCAGCAGTCCATGCACTGGCCTATCCGCTGGGTGGACATTTTCATCTGTCGCATGGACACAGCAATGCGCTGGTCTTAACCGAAGTGCTGAAATTTAATGCACCAGCCGCCAAGCAGCAGTATGCCGAACTGATGACCCTGCTCGACCCATCCAGCAAAGGCTGTGTAGATGGCTTGTGTGATCTGTTTATTGACCACATGCAAAACTATCTGGACCGCAGTGGCCTGACCTTGAAACTGAATGCCCTGAATGTGCCTGACAACATGCTGGAACAGCTGGCCGAGGATGCCATGTTACAAACCCGCCTGCTGCAAAATAATCCACGCGACATGGAAAAACAGGATGCGCTGGCCATCTATCAGGCGATTTATCAATAAGGCTGAAGCTATTTAAAGTTGTGGTAAATCAAAAATATAAATTTTCGATCTATTCAGGGATGACGTCTTTTTATGAAACCGGTAGCCAAAACCCGCGATCAATATACCTTCTTTTTACCGATTCAAACCCGCTGGTCAGACAACGACATGTATGGTCATGTCAATAATGTCATGTATTACAGCTACTTCGATACCGCTGCCAATGCGCTGCTGATTGAGAAAGCCGGACTGAATATTCATCAGGCCGAGATTATGGGGCTGGTGGTAGACTCTGGCTGCAGCTTTTTAGCCGAGCTGAGTTATCCAGAAGTGATTGAGGTCGGTGTGGCGATTGCAGCGCTGGGCAACAGCTCGCTGAAATATGATCTGGCAATTTTCAAGCAGCATCAACAGCAGGCTTCAGCTCAAGGACATATGGTGCATGTTTTTGTCGATGCGCAGCAACGTAAAAGCACCCCGATTCCAAGCGAAATGCGGAATGCCCTGTTGCCTTATCTGCGTTCTCAATAAACGGTTGAAATGGTCTGACGGTGGTTATTTCAACTGGATATTCTGCAATTCGCCATCAAAACTTTCGAGCAGCGATTTAACCTGCGGCTCCTGATGCAGCAGCTCACTGGCGCGTTGATAAGCACGTACTTTACGTTCCTGCTGCAAGCTATACGGTGTCACCTCTGTGACCTGTCCATACTGCACTTTCAGGAAGCTGTTCGGCCACTGCTGTTTCAGCGCTGCTTCTAAATGCTGTAACTGCGAATTTAACAATTGCTGATACTGCTCCGGAATATGGAAAACCGACTCAGCTTCAATCTGGCCGGTCATCAGGCCGTGTTGGGCTAGTTCCTGAACCGCCGGTGATAAATCACTATTACGGAACCAGTATTCCCATTTTTCCACACTCCATTCGCCCTCTAAGGACTGCACCGGCAGTTGCAGAATATCTTGCGGCATCAGGCGCTGATCAGCACGTGGAATAGCGGTATTGTCTACAGCAGCAACGACAGGCTGATTGGTGGATGGCATCGGCGCTGGCTCCGCAAATAAACTGTCTTGCGGACTGGAGTCCTGCGGATGCGTCAGCTCAGGCTGTGCGACAGACGAAACCGGTGCTGCAAGTTCAGCAGGCTGTTGAGTTGGCTGCGCAACGGCCGTTTCCGGTAAAGGTGCAATTTCATCAAACAGGAAATCATCACTGCTGGCCTCCTCCTGCGTTGCCGGCTGATCAGCGCGATCATCTTCATCTAAATCAAACAGCACTTCATCTGCCGCCGGATCAAAAATCATCTGCGCAGATGCCGCTTCTGCCGGTGTAGTCACCGGATGGTCTGGTTCGGATGGAGATGCAACTTCAGCAACCTCTAACGCTTCATCCTGCAGAAAATCATCTGATGATGGTTCAGCAACGGGTGGGTTTATAGCAGCAGTTTCAGCTTCTAATTCATCCTCAACCGAAACAACGGGATGCACCGGTTCAGGCTGCGCGCTAGCTGACTCAACTGCCGGTGCTACAGCAACTGCGTTGCTTTGTGCGCTGACCTGCGTCAAGGGCACTTCATTTGGCTGTAAGGGACGGAAAGCCAGCAGACGCAGCACGCACATCTCAAAGCCCTGCTCCTGGGTAACCGCCAGCTGTAAATCTGCGCGGCCTTTGCTGGCAATCTGATAATATAGCTGTAAATCCTGAGCCGAAATGCGCTGCGACAGCTGGGTAATTTTCTGGTTAATTTCGGCGCTATATTTCAGGCTTAAATCCGGCAGATATTGCAATAAGGCCAGTTCATGCAAGGTCGAAATCAGCTGATCCAGCACCAGTGATACATCCAGCGCCTGCTGACGGAACTGCATTAACAGTGCGCTCACGCGCGCAGTCTGGTTCTGATGGATCGCCAGAATCAGGTCATAAATAATGGTGCGGTCAATCAGCCCCAGCATGTCTTTGACATCCTGATGATGAATTTCACCCTGACCATAGGCAATAGCCTGATCGGTTAAGGACAAGGCATCCCGTAATGAACCTTGCGCCGATTCAGCAATTTGCCAGATTGCATCCTGCTCGGCCTGAATCTGCTCTTTGCTGAGAATTGAAGATAAGTGCTCGGTAATTTCATCTACTGCCAAAGGACGCAAGGTAAATTGCAGGCAGCGTGAAATGACCGTAATCGGAAGCTTTTGCGGATCGGTGGTGGCAAACAGGAATTTAACATGCTCTGGCGGTTCTTCCAGCGTTTTGAGCAAGGCATTGAAAGAGTGCGTCGAGAGCATGTGCACTTCGTCAATCAGGTAGACTTTAAAGCGGCCTTGTGTCGGTGCATACGGTACGTTATCGAGCAGTTCGCGGGTATCTTCCACTTTTGTACGTGATGCCGCATCAATCTCGATTAAATCAATAAAACGGCCTTCATTCACCGCTTTACAGGTCGGACAAACTTCACACGGTGTGGAGGTCACCCCTGTTTCACAGTTCAGGCATTTGGCCAAAATACGCGCAATGGTGGTTTTCCCTACCCCACGAGTCCCGGTAAACAGATAGGCATGGTGTAAACGGCCACGCTCTAAGGCACTGGTCAGTGCACGAGAAACATGATTTTGCCCCACCAGCTCATTAAAATTACGTGGACGATATTTACGCGCAAGTACCTGATACATGTATGCTCCTTTTTACAGGTCTAAGCATACTGTTTTTTTAGTAAATAGTGAAATAAATGACGGGCGCTTCCAAAGAAAAATCCCTTGTTCGCGCCAGCAAAAAAGGGATTAAAAATCAGTATATTTAGCAAATGATTAGCCAGTATTTAAACAGACTTGGCCAGAATAAAATCACTTTGCATTTGATAGCGTTTGCCTGTTTGATCTACACAAATCTCGAGCAATTGTTTCTCAAGATCGACATATAACAAATTTCGGGTGTTGACTTGCAGCAGTTCAAGCTGCTGACGCGATGCATCTGCGAAGCGAATCCGCCCTTGAATCACTTCCGGTGTATTGTGCCGGCTCATACTTTCACGCACCAAGGTATAAGTTTCATCCTGATGAAGTTCTAAAGATACTGCCATTCCCGGACAATCATCACAGCGCGACAAACAGCCCATACAAGGCGTAGTGCCTTTGAACTCACCGACCCACGCAGGAATTGCGCTCTTAGATTCCACCACCGTCTGTGACTGGCTTGAGTTTTGATCCTGACATCCGAGTACAACTGAACTGGCGACCAGCGGAATCAAAATGACTTTTTTCATCTTTGCACAACATCAAATTGACTAGTGCCAGAACATAGCACAAGCTACAGCTAAAAATCATCTCAAACTGTTTAAAACCAGCCCTTTCGGCCTTT
Source organism: Acinetobacter sp. YH12116 (assembly GCF_013418895.1). Classification (NCBI taxonomy): domain Bacteria; kingdom Pseudomonadati; phylum Pseudomonadota; class Gammaproteobacteria; order Moraxellales; family Moraxellaceae; genus Acinetobacter; species Acinetobacter sp. YH12116. The sequence continues at coordinate 18,486 of NZ_VPBE01000001.1, forward strand.
TAACACACCATCGGCACAGCGTAAGGTTTCCTGGGTTAATCCCCACAAGCGATAATCGCCGGTGATGGAACCGGTCGGAAAATTATGGGTATAAGCAAAACTTAAATTCCGCTCTGGATCACACCAGGCACCTGAGCCATTAAAACCAATATGACCAAAGCCCGACGATGCCGACTTGCCCAGGCTCAAAATGCGGTGATAGCCCAAACGCCAATGCATCGGCAGCGGCATCACCCGGTCACGGGCGGTATATTGCACCTGACTTAGGGCCTGAAACACCTGTGGTGAAATCAGTCGTTGCCCCTGCCATTGGCCACCCTGCGCCAGCATGGCATAGATTTTGGCCAGACTTTGTGCGGTAAATACCCCGGAGGCTGCCGGCACAATCGCCTGTAAACCGGCATCACTAAAGAATGAAAATTTCTTCATGCCTTTGGGAATCATGGCATCCTGAAAATCTTGCGGATGTTGTCCACTGAAGGCCAGCAGCTTTTCTAAAGGCGATGCGGTACGTGCAGGTTTAGCAGCAGCCTGTTTTTTGGGAGGCTGGGCAGATTGGGCGGGCTGAGATGTGGCAAACGGTCGCGCCACCCGCGCTAATTCCTCTACCGGCACGCCAAAATAAGCTCCGTTTAATTCCAATGGCTCGCTTAAATGACGCTGCATCAGCACAGCCAGGCTTTCATTACAGGCTTTTTCCAAGACACCTCCGACCTGCCAGCCAAAGGTCAGGGGCTGATAGGCTGCGTCACTGTTCGGAAGAAAACGTGGTTTGGCCGCGGCAATGACCTCCAGCATATGCGACCAGTCGGCCATTTCCGAGGCATCGGCAATCAGATTACGGATATCGTATAAACCACTGCGATGGCACAGCATCTCTCTTAAAGTCAGCTGCTGTTTGCCCTGCGCTGCAAATTCTGGCCAATATTCAGCCACCGGCACATCATAATCCAGCCGCCCCTGACTCACCAGAATATGCGCCAGCGTGGCCAGCACGCCTTTTCCGGTGGAATAACAGACCGACAGACTATCCGGCTGCCAGGCTTCATTGGCAGATTTTTGACCAGTATAAATATCAACGACTTTATGTCCCTGAAAATAAACCACCAGCGCGGCGCCGCCTTGCGTTGAGCGGGCATCCTGAAAACGGCTAAACAGATGGGCCAAATCTTTAAACGGTTCTTCCACTGAACCACGATAATTCTGAATATCTGCACGCAGATAATCTTTTATGCTGTTCATGCATCCTTTCCAGCAACAAGGTGAACAATTAAAAAGCCCAAATCCGGTTTGGACCTAGGCTCGATGACTTAAAGCGCGCGAATGCTACCGCTGACATGCGGTTTCTGGTTCTTCTTGCTACGAATCAGGAAGTCAGTATTTTGCGCCTGCTGCGCCGTCAAGAATTCCACCTGAGATGGCAGATACATTGGCAATTTAAACCAGACATCAGCTTCATACGCATCTGGCAACTGGATATTGGCCAGCGCTTTGGCTTTACTCCACATGCCGTGTGCAATGGCCTGTTTAAAACCAAAGGCTTTGGCGGTTAACGCATGAATATGGATCAGGTTAAAATCTCCCGATGTCAGCGCATAACGACGACCGGTATTTTCCGACACATCCCACTGTCCTGCCGGTACATAATCCGGTACGGCACTTTCTGCTGCTTTAGCCGCAGGCTTGCTGCCGCTTTTCTGACGCGACAAATAGGTGGTTAAACCTTCCATCACCACTTCATTACCAACTTTAGCAGTGGTGATAAAATCAAACTGTACGCCTTTGTCATGTGGCTGCAATTCACCAAACTTGCAGGATAAAGTCAGCTGCTCATTCACGCCAACTTTACGGTATTGCTTGAGCTGATTGCGGATATGCACCAGACCTAAAATCGGAAATGGGAAAGCTTCCGCAGTCATCATGTGCATTTGCAGGCTTTGCGATAACACCGCCAGATAAATGGCCGGAATATAGCCGTTATTTTTAAAACCACAGACTTCGTTATAGGCTTTCAGATGTTTCTGGTCGACCTTGAATGAATCCACCACATATTCAACTTGCGGCAGAACTTTTTCACCCTTCGGCTTTTTAAAAATTAAGCCCTGAATCACTTTTGGATAGGCTAAATACGGCTTGGGAAGTTGACTAAAATGGCGAGTATTCATACTGAACCTTTGGAATATTTATCTTTTAAATCACCCTTTCTTTAATAAGAATTGGGTTTTCTATTTTAATTCCCTCAAATCCCTCCCGACCTCCCTTCAAAAAGGGAGAAGAAGTCCCCCTTTATTAAAGAGGGATTTTAGGGGGGATTCCGAGTGAGGGATATATTAAGCCCCTAACAGACTCTGACCACAAACACGCACCACGTTACCATTTAAACCGGTAGATGCAGTTGAGGCAAAGAAGGCAATGGTTTCTGCGACATCAACCGGTAAACCGCCCTGACTCATCGAGTTCATACGGCGGCCCGCTTCACGAATGGCAAACGGAATGGCCGCAGTCATTTGGGTTTCAATAAAGCCCGGAGCCACAGCGTTAATAGTCACACCATTTTTCAGCACCGGTGCCGTATATTTCACCACTCCAATCACGCCTGCTTTTGATGCTGCATAGTTGGTTTGGCCCAGGTTACCGGCAATCCCTGAAATCGAGGATACGCAGATGATACGGCCATTGGCATTCAGACCGTCATTTTCCAGCAGATAGTCGTTCACGCGTTCAATAGCAGCCAGGTTAATGTTAATCACCAGATCCCACAGTTCAGGCTTCATATTGGCCAGTGTCTTGTCACGGGTAATACCGGCATTGTGCACGATAATATCCAGACCGCCCTGTGCAGCAGCTGCCGCTTTAATCTGCTCGCCCGCATCAGCGGCGGTAATATCAATTGCCAAGGTTGAGCCACCAATTTCAGAGGCAACACGGTCCAAGTCGGCCTGTTGCTGTGGTACATCCAGACAAATCACATGCGCACCATCACGTGCCAATACATGCGCAATCGCTTCACCAATACCACGGCTGGCACCAGTCACAACCGCGGTTTTACCTGCCAGTGGTTTAGCCCAATCCACATCGACTGTGTCTGCTTTAGAAACACGAATCACCTGACCCGATACATAAGCCGAACGCGGTGACAAGGCAAAACGTAAGCTCGATTCCAGGTTCGCTTCAGCGCCGTCATCAACATAAATCAGATTGGCGGCAATGCCTTTTTTAAACTCTTTCCCGACCGATTTAACAAAGCCTTCCAGCGCACGCTGTGCAATTGCATGTTTTACCGTTTTGGCGGTTTCTGGCGTGGTGCCAATGACCACTACACGGCCAGAGGCCTGAATCTGGCGCGCCACCGGATTAAAAAAGTTATAGAGCGCATTTAACTGCTCAGAATTCTGAATGCCTGAGGCATCAAAGACCACCGCTTTAAATTTAGATTCTTTATCGCCCGCGTTAAAAGCACACAGGTTTAAACCGGCTTGTGCGGCGGCCTGCTGTAATTCTGCATTATTGCCGGCATAGCTATTGGCATGGATATTGGCCAGAACCTGGGCAATTGCACCCGATAATGTGCTTTCCGGCGCTGCGCCCAGCAATACTGCACCCTTGACCACAGGCGTCGCGCTGTCAAAACGCTCAAGGAAAGTTGGGGATGGCAGGCCTAAATTTTTAATGACAAATTTACCAATTGGAGATTTTGCAAAAGCTTGGTATTGGTCAGTCATGATTATTATCTCTCAGACAAAATGAATTTGTGATTAATCTAAAGTTATCCTTTAGCTTCAATATGATGTCAGATACTTTGTATTTCAATAGATCGATCAGTTTGTTATGAATAATACTTGAGATCATATACAGATGACTTGACCTGAAAGCATTCTGCAATGTCATTGTAGTCAATTCAGGCTATTCTAGATTATGCTAATGTAACCCCTAAGAAGATCATCAACATGCTTGGAAAAGCCTTATGAGCAAAACAACTCAAGAAAATCCGGCGGTCGAAAATTCTGCTACAGAAACTGTGTCAAATACATCAAAAAGTACAACGCGTACAACCAAAAGTTCTGGCACGGCAAATTCGTCAGCAAACCCTGCGGCTAAACCTGCACGCACCCGTGCGGCATCTACCCGTAAAAAAAGTACAACCCCTCCTCCTTCTGAAACTACAACTGAAACATCTGGTCAACAGGATAATACCATGAGCCAAAACACTGTCCGTCGCGTTGCGATTATCGGTGGTAACCGCATTCCATTTGCACGTTCAAATGGCGCTTACTTCACTGCCTCAAACATCGATATGTTCACCGCCGCTTTAAATGGTCTGGTAGAACGTTATCGTTTAGAAGGCCAACGCCTCGGTGAAGTCGTTGCCGGTGCCGTACTCAAACACAGCCGTGATTTTAACATGACTCGTGAGTGTGTACTGAACACTGAATTGGCTCCTGAAACACCTGCTTACGATATTCAGCAAGCGTGTGGAACCGGTTTGCAGGCAGCTTTTTTAGTGGCCAATAAAATTGCTCTGGGCCAAATTGAAGTCGGTATTGCTGGTGGTGTCGATACCACTTCCGATGCCCCGATTGCTTTTGGTGACGGTTTACGTAAAGCCCTGCTGGAGCTGAATATTGCCAAAACCGGTAAAGACCGCTTAAAAGCGCTGACCAAAATCAATATCAAAGACCTGATGGATGCACCGAAAAATGGTGAACCACGTACCGGTCTGTCAATGGGTGACCATCAGGCGATTACTGCGCTGGAATGGGGCATCTCGCGTGAAGCGCAGGATGAACTTGCTGCATCTTCACACCAGAAAATGGCAGCCGCCTATGAAGCAGGTTTCTTTGATGACCTGATCACACCATTCTTAGGTTTAGAGCGTGACAACAACTTGCGCCCGGATTCTTCAGTAGAGAAACTGGCTAAACTGAAACCAGCCTTTGGTAAAGGTGATGCGCGTACCATGACCGCAGGCAACTCAACCCCACTGACCGATGGTGCATCTTGTGTTCTGCTTGCTTCTGAAGAATGGGCCAAAGCCAATGGTCATGACGTACTGGCTTACTTAACCTTCCAGGAAACGGCTGCAGTTGATTTTGTCGAGAAGAAAGAAGGCCTGCTTATGGCGCCAGCCTATGCCGTACCACGGATGCTGGAACGTGCCGGTCTGACTCTACAAGACTTTGACTACTATGAAATTCACGAAGCTTTTGCTTCACAAGTGCTGTCGACCTTAAAAGCCTGGGAAGATCCAAAGTTCTGTAAAGATCGCTTAGGTCTAGAAGCACCATTGGGTTCAATTGATCGTAACAAGCTGAACGTAAAAGGTTCTTCTCTGGCTGCTGGTCACCCATTTGCTGCAACCGGCGGACGTATTCTGGCGACTGCTGCCAAACTGCTGAATGAAAAAGGTTCAGGTCGTGTGCTGATTTCAATCTGTGCTGCAGGCGGTCAAGGTGTAACAGCGATTGTCGAGAAGTAATTTCCTCTGCCTTCACTGAAAAAGCCACTGCCTGGTGCAGTGGCTTTTTTTATGGCTGTTTTATTACCTTTTATTGTCCGCTCTTGAATTCATCAGACATTTTAAACAGACTCACGATAGGCCGGTGCATAGCCCAAACGTGCCTCAATCGCGTCATAACCCCACTGGAAGATAAAGGTATAGACCAGAATACATAAGGTCAGGCTTAAATCCAGCAAAAAGGCCTCGGGCAGACTCATCTGCATGGCATAGGCCACCATTGGAATGGTGGCTAACATTAAGCCTCCTTCGAAACCAATGGCATGTAAAATCCGTACTTTCACCGTACGCTTGAGCTGTCTGCGTGCTTCAAATTTTTCAAAAAAATGATTAAACAGCATATTCCACAAGACCGAGGTTACTGCCATGGCCACACCCAGGCTACCGGTCACTTCCAGCGGCATCTTGAAAATCAGGCTTAAAGCTAGGGCAATAATCACTAGTAAAATCAGTTCATAACTCAAGGCATGAATTAATCTTCTTTTCGACAGTAACATGTTAAACCGTATCTATTTCATCAATTGCTGCCATCTTATTTTTAAATTATCGACAAATCGAGTTAGAATCTTTCAATATTATTGACAGGTTGCTGCCCATGAATGTGAACCAGGAACAGCTGATCATCTTTAAAACCGTGATTGAATGCGGTTCTTTTTCCGCAGCGGCGCGGCAACTGGGAAAAGTGCCATCTGCAGTAAGTATGTCAATTGCCAATCTGGAAATTGACCTGAACCTGAATCTGTTTCAACGCATCGGGCGTGAACCGGTGCCGACCGCACAGGCATTAACCCTGTATGAAAAGACCGAGCAACTGCTGGTTGAAATGAACCAGTGGAAACAGCATGCCGCAGCGTTAAGTGAAGGGCTGGAATCAGAACTGAATATTGTGGTGGTTTCCGAGCTGATTCATAGCGACTGGACCCAGTACATTGCCCTGCTGCAGCAGGAATTTCCAACGCTACAGATCAATATATTTTCAGCGCCACAGGAAGATGCCATGCACATGCTGGTCGAACAGTCGGCGCAACTGGCAGTGATGTTTGAACGTGAACAGCTCGACAGTGGCGAGCAGTTTGTAGAACTGAAACGCGAAGCCTTGGTGCCGGTGGCGGCCCGAGATTTTGCCTTGGCTCAACAGGCACCGGTCAGCTTTGAAGCTATTTTGCACAGCCGGCAAATTGTGGTGGCCAGCCGTGACCGTCGTATTCAGCCGGAACTGTTATTTTCCAAACAGTACTGGCGCACTGATAATCATCATACTGCCTGCTCGTTAATTTTACAGGGTCTGGGCTGGGGTGTGTTGCCGCTGCAAATGCTGAATGAAAACCCGAACTTAAAGCAGCAACTACAGGTTTTGGACTTTCTGGATTTCTCGCCCAAGTTTGAATATTTTGTCGATCTGGTCTGGAGCCGTGAAAGCAAACTGGGGCTGGCTGCTCGTTTTTTGATTAATCACTTGCGCAATCAACGAAAAAGCACAAATTAGACACTGATCTGTAACGCTTTTCACTTGGGTTAAATCCAGTTTGTGTTATAAATAATTGCATAAGCAATAACCGAACAACTAGAGAAGCGGATTCAATGACACAGAACGCCTTAAACCAATTAAAACGCTTAACAACTATTGTGGCCGACAGCAGTGACTTAACTGCCATTGAAAAGTTTCGTCCTTTAGATGCAACAACCAACCCGTCTTTAATTACCACGGCGGCTGAACAGGCCGACAGTAAACCGCTTTTAACCGAAGCCTTTGATCAGGCCAAAGCAGAAGGTTATCAGCAAGACGAACTGATTGAACGCACCATTGATATTTTAACCGTCAAGTTCGGGGTAGAAATTCTTAAACTGATTGATGGCCGTGTATCGACTGAGGTAGATGCCTCGCTATCTTATGATACAGATGCCACTATTGCCAAAGCCAAAGAACTGCTGGCGCTATATAAAGAATATGGTATTGATCAGAAACGCATCCTGATTAAAATTGCTTCAACTTGGGAAGGCATTCAGGCCGCAAAACAGCTGGAAGTAGAAGGCATTCATACCAATTTAACCTTGCTATTCGGTCTGCATCAGGCACATGCCTGCGCTGATGCCAACGTCACGCTGATTTCCCCTTTTGTCGGGCGTATTCTGGACTGGTACAAAAAAGCCGAAAATGTCATGTACTACCCAATTGAAAAAGATCCGGGCGTGCTGTCAGTCAAAAAGATTTACCAGTTCTACAAACAGCATGCGGTGAAGACTGAAATCATGGGTGCCAGCTTCCGCAGTATTGATCAGGTCTTGGCGCTGGCCGGTTGTGACCTGTTAACCGTTTCACCCAACCTGCTGGCCGAACTGGAACAGGATGAGCGTGAAGTCACAGCACAACTCTCAAGTGACACGATTGAAGCTCAAGGCGAGCTGGAGCCGATCACAAAAGAGAAATTTAAACAGCAGCTGGAACTTGACTTAATGGCCTTCCAGTTACTGCAAAGCGGTATTGATGGCTTTATTAAAGCGCGTGAACAGTTAAGCCAGTTATTGCGCCAAGGCTTTGGTATTGATGCCGAAATTAAAGCTTAATTTTTCTGTTTAGCCGCGCCGCTGTGCGCGTATTCCAGGCCGATGTTGCTATATAATGCTGCATCGGCCTTTTTATTTCTCTGGATTTCCTGTGTTTGGTATCACTGACGTAATGACGTTCATTATTGGAACCATTTTAATTGTGATCCTGCCCGGCCCCAACTCTTTATATGTGATGTCAATTGCCTCACGCTTTGGCATTAAAGCCGGCTATCTGGGCGCTTTAGGCGTTTATACCGGTGACCTGATTTTAATCCTGTGTACCGCCTTTGGCGCAGCCTCCGTGCTACACAGTTTTCCATGGCTGTTTATAGCGCTGAAAATGATTGGTGCGCTGTATTTAAGTTATTTGGGCATACGTCTGATGATTGCCGCCTATCGCACCTGGCAGCCCCAGAAAAACCGCTCGGCTCAAACCAAGAATAGCAGCAGTACACCAGAACAGGTTCATCCTTTTCGCACTGCATTAACCATTAGTATTTTAAACCCGAAAGCGATTCTGTTTTATCTGTCTTTTTTTGTGCAATTTGTTGATCCGGCCTATCCTTATCCGGCGCTGACCTTTACCCTGCTGGCCATTATTCTGCAAATCATCAGCATGAGTTATCTGTCAATTCTGATTTTTTCCGGAATGAAACTGGCAACCTATTTCAACCGGAATTACCGCCTTACCGCGACCGGTGTGGCCGCAGTTGGCCTGCTGTTTTGTGGTTTTGGCTTAAAACTGGCCAGCTCGACCCTATAAAAATCAAGCAAAATTTTTAACTTCTGATAAAGATTTGAGCTTTTAGATGGCCATTGAAAGGCGTATGATTTATCGGCTTTCTCTCCCATTTTTATTGTGCAACGGATTATGCAAAAGCTTATACATGATTTTTCTATTCCGGCTGTTTTTGCTGGATTTATCACTTTTTTAATTGGTATTAGTGTTTCTGCCGTACTGGTGATTCAGGCGGCGCAAACTTTAGGGGCCACAGCCGAACAGATTACCTCCTGGTTCTGGGCTTTGGGTCTGGGCATTGGCCTGTCGGGCTTGCTGCTCTCATGGAAATTCAAATATCCAGTGTCGACGTCCTGGTCAACCGCCGGGCTGGCCCTGATTATTGCCACGGGCAGTGGTTATAGTCTGAATCAGGCTATTGGGGCTTTTCTGGTGTGTGGCGTGCTGACTGCACTGTTGGGCTTTTTCGGTATTTTTGAACGTCTGTTTCGTTATATTCCACAAAGCCTGACCAGCGCCATGCTGGCCGGCGTGCTGCTGAAATTTGGTATTGCCTTGTTCGCCAGTATTCAACATGAATGGGCATTTATCCTGTCTTTACTAGCAGCCTATGTACTGTCAAAACGCTTCTGGCCACGCTATAGCATTGTGCTGACCGTAATTGCCGCGATGCTGCTGTGCCCGCTGGTACTGGATTTCCATTTTCCTGTGGTGAGCTGGTCATTGGCGCAACCGGTGTGGATCAGTCCGGAATTTAGCCTGCCCGCTATTTTAGGTCTGGCTTTACCTTTGCTGGTGATTAATCTGGCCTCGCAATATTTACCCGGCATCGCCATTATTAAAAGCTATGGCTATCAGCCGCATGTTAATCAGTTGCTCGGCTGGACCGGTACCGCGCAGGCCGTGTTATCGCCTTTTGGCTGTTATAGCGTGAATATTGCAGCGATTAGTGCCGCCGTTAGTCTGGATCATCAGGTGCATCCGGACCCATCAAAACGCTATATTGCCGGCATGAGCTGTGGCCTGTTTTATATCCTGATGGGCTTGTTTGCCGCCACCTTAACCAGCCTGCTGATGTCTTTTCCGGCAGTGCTGATTACTGCATTGGCCGGTATCGCCCTGTTTGGCACCATTGGCCATAACGCCTTTATTGCCTTTAAAGAGGCCGATGACCGGGAAGCCGCATTAATGACCTTTTTACTAAGCGCTTCAGGCATCCAGTTCTGGGGCATTGGCTCGGCCTTCTGGGGACTGGTTTGCGGTGTGGTGGTGTTACTGGTGATGAAATTTCCCTGGAAAGCCAAATCCTAAAGACTAACATGATGACCAGCAGATTTTAGGGCGCGGATCTATCTGTCTGATCCGCTTTACTATAATCGGCCAGAAATGACAGGGTCTGCTCAAAAGTCTGCTGGCTTTCGGGCAGATGCATTAAGAACTGATATTCATGAATCAGCCAGCGTTTAGAGTCGGGATAAAATACTGCTTTTACTGGCACCTGCTGCTGCTTTAACACCTCTAACAGCGGTAAAGATTGAGTATCAGTCAGAAAATCCTTATTGCCGCCACTTAAAAATACCGGTGGAAACGCGGGAGTAATATGCTGAATCGGTGAAATCTGCTGTAGAAATTCCGCATCCTGTTTGCGGTCGCCGGTATAGGCCTGCACCATGTTATAAATGCCCCACTCGACAATTTTGATTTCATCCGGCGCGGTTTTAATAAAATACGGTAAATCATAAATCCCGCAGTGCAAAATCACCCCTTTCAGCTGTGTTAAGGCCAGAACCGGCACAAATTCCGAATGCGCGGCAAATTCCGGATTACTCAACAAGGCTGCATAATGGCTGGCCAGATTGGCACCGGCAGAATCTCCAGCCAGAAATAGTTGCTCGGCATCAACACCAAACAGCGCGCCATGTTCCTGAATATAGGCCAGTGCCTGATTAATCTGGTGTAACTGGGTGGGATAAGTCGCCGCTGGCGCCAGTTGATATTGCAGTGAAAACACCGGATAACCGGCATCTGCCAGCCGTTTAAAATAACCGCGCGCATGGGCTTTGGAACCGGAAATCCAGCCACCGCCATGAATCCAGACCACGGCCGGGCGTAATCCGGTATCATCAGGTGTCTGTGCTGGCAAATAGACATCCAGGCTTAAATCCGGATCTTGCTGATACTGGATATTTTCCAGCACCCGCACCTGCTGCGGTGCATCCCGATCCATCAGTTTCTGTTGCAATTGGGTGGTCAGATTAAATGCGCCGGCAATAATACGGCTATTACCGGCTGTGCTTTGGCAGCCACTCAGCACCAGCAGCAAGCTCATGCACAGACTTAACATCAGATACTTCATTTCACCCATCTTCCTGTTTATACAGCTGTTTTATTTTTCTTCACTATAAAGCAGCCGCCGCGCAGATGGAACCCGGTTTTTCACGACAATGCGATCTGACAATGTAGAGTATTCCAGTCAGAATTATTTGTTAAATCAAAGACCTACTTAAGTGGTATTGTGATTGAAAATCTGTATCTTTTTTGCAGACAGAACACCGGAATAAATTGAATGCCCCCCGGTGATGTGCTATCTATAGAGTATAGCTAAACATTAAGTTCATTATATCAATAAGGAGTTTCTCCATGGCGTATCAGCATATTCTCGTTCCGGTCGATGGTTCTCAAATTTCCTATTCTGCGGTGCAACATGCAGCTGAAATTGCCCGTGCCTTTAACAGTCAGCTGAGTCTGGTGAGTCTGGTGGCGGAAGACCCGTTCACTGATGCCGATTTCTATTATTCATCTGCCATCATGAAAGAATACTTTGTGCAGGCACACGGTAATGCACAAAAAGCCCTGAAAGAAGGCCAGCAAATTGCCGAAGCTGCAGGCGTTACTGTAAGTACTAAAATTGTGGAAGGTGAAGTATCGGCCAAGCATGTGGTTGAAGCTGCACAAGAAATGGGCGTTGACCTGATTGTGATGGGTTCACACGGTCGTAAAGGCTTCCAGAAATTCCTGCTCGGCAGTTTTGCTCAGGATGTACTGCGCAGTTCTGAATTGCCGGTGCTGGTCATTAAGGCCTAATTGCCCTACTACAGTTCAGAATCCTGAATGCTTTTGATGTACTTTCATTCACTGTCAGTTTCAATAAAGCCCACGATATTCATATGTAAAAATAAGGAAAACTGTCATGACCAGCTATAAACATATTCTTGTTCCAGTGGATGAATCCCCGATTTCTTATGCTGCTGTAGAACAGGCTTTAAGTCTGGCCAAAGATTTAGGCTGCCAGGTCACGGTAATGAGCGTGATTGCGGTTGACCCATTTGTCGGCGTCGATTTTTATAAAGTTGCTCCGGCCATTACCGACTATTTCATGCAGGCCGAAAAAAATGCCAAACTGCGCTTGCAGGAAATTCTTGATTCTTTCCAGCGTGAAGGCGTGCAGGTCGATCAGAAACTGGCGCACGGCGTTTCACCCTCAGATGGCATTATGCAGATTGCCGATGAAGTCGGTGCCGATCTGATTATTATGGGCTCACATGGCCGGACCGGTTTCAAAAAGATGATGCTGGGTAGCGTAGCGCAAAACGTGCTGACCCAATCGCCTATTCCGGTGCTAATTGTGAAAGTCTAAAGTAAATCTAAAGCTGCCATAAAAAAACTCCTCAACGTGAGGAGTTTTTTTTAAATCTGCTGAACAGCGGTCAGGGTTTGGAAATTTCCTGATGCAATGCCTGTAAAAACAGTTCTGCTTCAATTTTATTCGGAAAGATGCGCTGATACAGCCCCTTGTCCTGCATCGAGTGTGGTGTATATTCAATAGACACCATAAAACGCTCTTCATTCAATATTCTGTTCACTCTTAACGCAATAATATGTCGTGAATTCAAGTAAAAACCATCTTCAATTTTAACCAGCATCACTCAACCTCTTGTTCACGCCAGAACCCGGCTTTTTCACCTGAACCTTTCCAGGCTAAAAATAAAAAAGCCCATCACAATGATGAGCTTTTTTATTTAAATTATCTAAACACGTTTCAGCCTTAATTTAGCATACTCCCCGCGAATATGCGGGAAAGTTCACATAAAGTTACAGCTAAATACCGAGAAAATAAAATAAATCTTCATTATTCTATTTTTTCGAGCGAAAGCTGCACCGGTTTAGACATTCAGCATACTGTTTAAAGTTTCAACCACGTTTTTCGATTTCACCAAGGGCTTCAAGGTTTCCAGGGCCACCTGTACCTGACTGCGCTGTGGTTCATCCAGCGTATACCAGCGTGACAGCACCTGCAGCAAACGTGAACCTAAAATCGGGTTCTTTTCATCGAGGTATTTGGCCAGATGGATATAATGCTGCACCCCAAAACTCCAGGTATTTACCGGATTCATATTCAGACCACCACTGACCGAACGAATGCGGTTTGGCGTACCCAGATCATAGTCCGGATGCTGGGTTAAGGTATGAATGGTTTCAGCCGTTGCATTTGGATGGGAGGCCTGTACAGTAAACCACTGGTCTAAAGACAGCGCTTCATCTTTAAAGCGGTCATAGAAATCCTGCAGGCAGGATTCGGCTTGCGGTGCATCATTCCAGACCAGTACACGTAGCGCGCCTAAACGTTCTGACATATTGCCAGTATTCTGATACTGCTGATGCGCCAGATCAAAGGCTTCGGTATCGCCCTGACGTGCCATCAGACTGAGCATAATATTCTTCAGCGCACGCACGCCCATGGCCTGTGAAAACTCTTTTTGCAGGTCCGGGTCCAGACTTAAGTAAGTTTCCTTACAGAAAGCACCCAATTCACGCGCCAGCGTATTTAACAAGGCTTCACGTTTTTCCTGAATGTCCACCGGACTATAGTGCTGATCAATCCGGCTGCCCAAATAACCTTCACTTGGTACATCAAAAATTCGTGAGGCCAGTAACGGGTCCTGATTGACCAGTGCCGGCACCGTGTTTTTCATGGCCTGAAGATAACTTTCTACCGCATGACCATTTAGCAAAATGCGCTCCAGCAAGGTCTGCGTCGCCTGCCACTGGTTAAAGCCGTTGGTTTCATACTGCATCAGGAAGGCCAACTCGGCATCACTGGCATCAAATTCCAGATTTACCGGCGCCGAGAAATTACGTAACAGCGACACCACCGGTTTGGCATTAATGCCGCTAAATTCGATGGTTGCCTCATCCTGATCAAACAGATACACGCCATCTTTTACGCCATTTTCAAACAGGGCCTCAGATTGCAGCGCATATTGCTCGCCGGTTTCAGCATTAAACAGCGCCAAAGCCACCGGAATTGGCACGGCTTTCAGGTCTGGATATTTCGGATGCGCTTTCAGGCTCTGTTTAAAGCTTAAACGATAGGTTTGAGTCGAAGCATCATACTCGCCATGTGCCTGCAGTTTTGGAGTACCCGGCTGGTTATACCAAGTTAAAAATGCCGATAAATCAACGCCTGAACCGGCAGTCAGTGCCGCAACCCAGTCTTCGACCGTCACCGCCTGACCATCATGACGGCGGAAATACTCATCGGTACCCGCGCGGAATTTTTCCTTGCCGAGCAAGGTCGACATCATGCGGTTAATTTCCGCCCCTTTTTCATACACCGTGGCGGTATAAAAGTTATTAATTTCAACAAAATGATCTGGACGTGGCGGATGCGACAATGGGCCAGAATCTTCCGGGAACTGATGCGCTTTTAATACAGCGACATCATCAATCCGTTGTACTGCGGCCGATTGTAAATCTTCTGAAAACGACTGGTCACGGAAAACGGTCAAGCCTTCTTTTAGACACAGCTGGAACCAGTCACGACAGGTAATCCGGTTACCGGTCCAGTTATGGAAATATTCGTGTGCGATGACCGACTGAACCCGCATAATTGCCGCATCGGTGGTGTATTCTTCATCGGCCAGCACGCAAGAGGTGTTAAAGATGTTCAGGCCCTTGTTTTCCATCGCGCCCATATTGAATTGGCTAACCGCCACAATCATATAGTTGTCGAGGTCATACGGCAGACCATAATGTTCTTCATCCCAGCGCATGGAATGTTTTAACGCTTCCATGGCGATGTGACATTTAGGAATATCTTTTTCTACCGCATAAATTTCCAGTGCCACATTACGGCCTTCAGAAGTCACATAGCTGTCTTTCAACACCGCTAAATCGCCGACCACACAGGCAAACAGATAACTTGGCTTTTTGGTCGGATCCTGCCAGATCGCATAATGACGCTGGGCATCGACCTCGCCTTTTTCAATCAGGTTACCATTGGCCAGCAGCACCGGATATTTTTTATCGGCTTCCACCCGGGTAGTAAATACCGACAGCACATCCGGACGGTCCGGATAGAAGGTAATTTTACGGAAACCTTCCGGCTCATTCTGGGTCACAAACAGATCACCAGCCTGATACAGACCTTCCAGCATGGTGTTGCTTTCCGGATGAATCACCACCTGGGTTTCAATACGTGCACGATCTGGCGCATTCTGAATTACCAGCTGTTCAGCATCAAGCTGATAGTCATTTTCGGTCAGTTGCTGACTGTTCAGATGAATAGATTTCAGCTCAAGGTCACGGCCCAGCAGCACCAGATCACCTTCGGTCTGGCGCTGCATCTCCAAAATAGCATTGACGATGGTGTGGTCTGCATACACCTGAATATCCAGATTAATTGAATCCACCAGAAATGCAGGTTTTTGATAATCTTTTAAATAAATAGTTTGGTCTGCTTCAACCACTGGATTTGCTGCGATATTCATATCATGTCCTAATTGTTTATACGCCGGGGCATTATGCGGATGATGTCTTGATCATACGCCAACTTTTTCAGTCTGTCTGCTGAATGCGCTTCTGTTCTAATATGGGCATCCGGCCACAACTTTTCAATTCATCATTCAACTAAATCTGTTTAAAAATACAGAGATGCTGAATTATACAGCGAATCCAACAGCTTAATCTGCCCGCTAAAATCTTCTCGCGCTGGTGTTGCGCCATGCTGGTGCTGTTCTGCCCATCTGACCTGAAATTCTGCGCTATTGAGATACAAGTTCCTACATAAAGCTGCCACTTGACTACATTCTGTAATCAAAGACCTGTGATCTGTGCAGCTAAAAATATACTGCGAGATAAAACCGGATAATTTCCCAAGTCTAAATAGAGGCTTATTTAGACTTCGTCAAGATAAACCCGGTGACAATTCGCCAGCATTTGCGAAGGGAGATTTATTCAAATTTAGCTTTTCAATTTCGCTTCTAGAGTCAAACAGTTATCGGCTAAATGACGCTTTCAGTTGGATGGATCGCCATTTCAGCGTAGGTCATTACATTATTTTCAAATCGGCTACATTTTGTGCACGCTTCTTACTTGTATTTAAAGGCGCCGAGCGCATGATAACAATGATGAAAAAACGAGAAGAGGTGTGAGATGTATTTAAAAGAGCATATCGTCCGTGTAGAAAATATTAAAACCCTGCAAACCCTCGATCAGGCCAACATCGACCATAAAGTGATTGCCCTCTTTATGAGCTGTGAAGGCATTCCCATGCAGACCAATGAAGTTACCTCTATTTTGAATACCTATGATGCCCTGGGCAGCAAGAAAATCCCAAGCAAAAAAGTACAGGCGCTAATTCAGGCCAAGCAACTTGGTGAGGAGGATGATTCGCTACCGTGTCCGGTATAATCTTCTCTCCTCTAACTTCCATTTAAAATACGGCTTCCTGCCGTATTTTTTATGAAAAAGAGCTGTTCAAGTCAGGGCGTTTAAATTCAGCATAGTGTCCAAGTTTTCTGCTTTATGTTTTTTTGAGCAAACCAATGCGGCCCAGCCATGTATAATCCAGACATCCTATTTCTAAAATGATGACTGCACCTGAATATGCTCCAGATTCTGCAAAAACAGTTAGATGAAAGCACCTCGTGTCCGCTGTGCCGCGCTGCCATGTATTGGGTGGAAGCCGAACAGTACGATCAGGAGCTGAGCTATCACGAGTGCAGTTACTGCGAACATAAAGTGTATCCGGGCAATTTGCACAGTTGTCATTGCCCGGCCTGTGAAAAAAAACGCAAACAGCTGATTAAAGAAGCGCTGGTACAGGAAAACCGCAAGCTCAAAAATAAAGGCAAAGATAAAGACATGATTGAGCACAAGCTGAATCAGTTAAGCTTTATCCAGAAACTGTTTTTATTGTCGATGCTGGACGATCAGGTACATGAATATACCCAGCATGATGAATATATTTACTGGGAGCGAATTAAATTCCAGCCTTTTTCACCCAACTATTTATATCAGAAACAGCTGATCAAACAGCTGCTTGACCAGCAGATTCTGGTGGCCAAGGAATTTGCCGATGAAGCCGGCCAGTATTATGTGAATGTGCGGCTGGATGGTTATTCAGAGCCGAGCCTGTTCAGTATTACCCATCAGCTTCGACAATGGTTTTACCAGAATTTGAGTCAGGGCGTGCCCTTTCACAGTTCAGATGAAGTCAAAGATGCCATCTATGAACTGATGTATGAAAAAGTGGTGCAGTTCATGCAGTTTTATTGCCGCATCTGGCAGGTGCAAATTTCTGGCAATAACAGTTTTAAAAGCCTGTGTTTTCGCCTGCTGGACAGCCTGGCAGCGGGTCAGATTTTTTATCTGGTACAAACCGCGCTGGATTATCTGCATGGCCAGAAATTATTACAGCCGCGCAATGAAAAATTCATTAATACCAATCTGCTGAAAAAAACCGTAGAACAGTACCGTGAACGTGGCCTGCAAGAAAAATGGATGACCACCACGCTGCCACATCCACCGCAACTGCCCATGAGCAAAATGGTGGAAATTCTATTTTTCCGTTTTCTCAATTATGATGAAATGATCTTTGTACAACCGATCTGGAAAATCTGGGAAAAGATTGAACCGCGCTTAAAATTTTATGCCTTAAAACGCTGTATGCACTGCGGCTCGGATGAACTGGATGTCGATTATGATGCCCAGCATTATGTGTCCTTGTTCTGCCGTCGCTGTAAACAGCAAGACCACTACTTTACCCAATAAAGGGGTAACTGATGAATTATCCAGAACAGCTTTCCACTCTTGACAGCAGCCTGCCCGATGAAACCGCGGCAATGATTGAAAAAATTATTGAAGCCTGGAGCCTGCTCAAAACCCGGCAACCACTGGTGCAATGTATCACCAACAGTGTTGCGACCAATTATACCGCCAATATTCTGCTGGCTGCCGGTGCATCGCCGGCCATGATTGATAATCCTTTTGAAGCGGAAAGCTTTAGCAGTATTTGCAGCGCCTTAAGTATTAATTTGGGCACACCGACCAGCGAACAGATGCAGGCCATGCAGATTTCGGCAGAAACGGCCCAGCATCTAGCCAAACCGTGGGTGCTGGACCCGGTCGGTTATGGGCCCGTCTTAAAATGGCGCTCAGATATGGTTGATGCGCTATTGGCCTTTCAACCGAGTGTGATTCGCGGCAATGCGTCGGAAATTGGCGGCTTGGCCGGCGCACAGGTAGAATCCAAAGGTGTTGATTCGACCCTGGACAGCACCGCGGTATATGCACAGGCCAAAAGCCTCTTGGCGCATGCCGAATGTATTGCCATTTCCGGTGAATCCGATTTTATTCTGTCCAGACAGCTGGAACAGGTGGTGCAGGTGAATGGTGGCTCGGAATTACAGCCCAAAGTCACCGCAACCGGCTGTGCCCTAGGCGCTTTAATTGCGGCGTATGCCGCGGTCAGTCCGGTGACCATTGCCACCATTGCCGCGCATGTCCATTTTGCCATTGCCGGAAAACTGGCCCACGCGCAAAGTTCACAGGTTGGCAGTTTTAATGTGGCGTTTATAGATGCAATTTTCAGTCTGGATGCGGACACCATCCGTGAACATGCCGATTTAAAATTTCTGGCGCCTTAAGACACCTTCCGGTCCAAAGCAAAGTTGAGTGCCGTTTCGGTCAGGGTTTTACTGTCTAAACGGCAAATACACATCAGGCCGATGCCATCAAAATAGTCCGGTGCGTGTTGCAGAAAAAAATCGCAATGCAGATTGGCATGCACTCTTAACTGTTGCAGCTCCTCTTCACTGCGCAGCGGCACACAGGTCTGATGCACATAAATATCTTCATCACGCTTCTGGATGTCGTGTTGCCGGCTGGCCATCACCTGCAACACGCTTAAATAATCCTCCGGCATCCGGATATCACTGCGTGGATAAAAGCCCCGAACACGTGATACAAAATGTGCATAAAGCTTCGGCTGGTTGATGGTGGCAATAAACCACATGGGCGTTAAAGGATATTTAAAGCGCTGGTTCAGCATGGCTTTGAGCGCACTGTTGATGATTTTATGGTTGTATTGATGGCGATAGCTTTTTAAAAAACTGGCGCGTGAGTTGACCACCAGAATTGGCTGATGTAACAGGGTTAAGGCCAACAGTGGAATAATGGTCTGCCCGACCAGTTTGCCACGATGATGATATTGAATAATAGTGACCGAAATTGCCTGCGGGTCATACAGATATTTCTTTAGCTCCTTTTCACAGGTTAACGTAAACACCTGCTGATCAAACTCGGCAATTTTTTCAAAAAAATAATCTTGTTGTGGTGTGGATAAGGCTTTGAAGTCAAACACCGTCTCAGTGATATCCATAATCCTTCACCCTATGATTGTTTTAATTTTTCAGACCCATTTTAGTGTCACAACCCGGAATCAGCTATCACTATTTTCCGGGATTTGTCCATTTTGTGATAAATCATTGTAATTATATGAAATAATTCATATTAATTAAAATAATTGTGAGTAAATTTAATCTAATGATTTTACAACGCTTATCTGGGCTTTCTCGCTAAAAAACCTGATAATTCAGCAAATTAATGAGATCTGGTTAACATTTTAATTCGACCAAAGGTTATCTGCCTGCCATCTACACAACGGTGAAATAACCGCCGTTATATTACATGAATTTTCAACTAAAAATCAAAATGAATCATAAAAAAACCAGTGAAAAATCACTGGTTTTTGTGAAACAAAAAATGTGTGAAGAATTAAAACAACTGGAAAGCTTTAGATGCCCAGCCGCGTGCAGCCGATGAACTGACCGCAGGCAAAGGTTGTCCTCCATAAACTACGCTGCCCTGCCGATCCTGATAACTCATCCAGCCAATGGTGTCAGCAAAGCCAACTGGGGCTTGGCTATAGTCACACACGCCTTGCGGGAAAACCCGATGCAATCGCTGGAGCTGTTCATTGCTAAAGCGGACCGTATTGCCATAATCCGACACATTTAAAGGTTTCAGCTGACACTTGTTGGCATAGGTGGTCAGGCTGTCCCCGGCCACCATACGCGGTGTGCCATATACCGGTAATCTGAGCGTGCTGCACAGATTCTCGCGGTTAATGATGCCGGCAGTAATACAGGCATCTTTTACATCTGCCGGTTTGTTTTGGGTCAGTTTGGTGGCAATAGGCAAATCACTTAAGTCTTTTTCGACATTGCTTAACCAGCGGTCCATATCATTAAAGCTGATTTCCAGACATTTGGCATCGGCAATCATGACCAGATCACCGCCATAAATCACATGGTTATTATAATTGCCATGCGCTTTTTCCAGTCGTGCCCGAATGGCAAAGGCACGATAGGAATCATGGAACAGCGCCGGGTCCGGACCTCGACAGTCAATAATCGCCACTTTATTCAGGTTGTTTCCGACATTAATTAAGCCACTGCGATAGGCATTATTCAGCGCCGTATAATTGGCTTCTAGACGTTCAGGCACCGCCTGAATATCAATATCCACGCCACCTATTTTTTCGTTTAACTGTACAAACTGTTCTGGGGTAATGATGTTTTTCATCAAGCTGTCCAGCCCATATTGTACCCCGACATTATCCATCGGCAGGCCAGCAAAACCGCGACCAATGCGTTTCTCAGTTTCGGTCCACAGCTCCGTTGGGCGTGGGGCTAGCAAATTAATTGCCGCATCCTGAATCGAACAGCGAATGCCTTGAGGATTATTGGTGGCATGATATAACTGCGCCGATGAAATTCCCTTGCAGATGGTATTTGGCCGCGCCACATCAAACTGGGCCAGCTCACTGACATAGCCATTAATTTCAGAAATATGTCCCTGAACATGCGCAATCTGATGCGGCAAGAAGCTTAAACGGCCTTCTGGAGTCTGGAAATAATTAATCATCAGGTGATAATCGGCGAACTGTGAAGCGGTACTCCAGGCATCAGGGAATGAGCAAGTGGGTAAAATCCCCTGATAAATTCCCGGATAGGCATTGGCCACCCATTGTGCTGCCAGCGCACCACCTGAACAGCCCTGCCCGATGGTATAGCGCAAGGTGCCATACTGCTCAATAAAACGCTCTTTGGCCATAATCAGCGATTCTGCCTGAATCGCCAGATTACAGTTATGACCGCTATGAGACAGTGCAGTCGACATCACCCCAAAGCCGCGGCCTAAAGCCAAAATGGTGACATCAGGCAAAATGGAACTTGAAGTGGCAATGACCGTTGGCGCAGAGGCAGACTGGTAATCATTACCACAGCTTTGGCCATGCGTGACCACCAGTTTATGGTTAAATTGCGCTTGTGGCTTTAAGGCGGTCCACGGCTGGTTCGGATCATACAACACCGCAAAACGGTATTCATCGCGGTTCTGATAGCCCACTTCCTCACGCACAATAAATGGCACCGTTAGTCCTTCATCGGTAGTGGTGGTGGCAATATTCTGACTGGCCGGCGGTTGTGCCGGGTCATAACTTTTAATGAGTCCCAAACGATCTTTATAGTAATAGTTATATTGCACAGCCTTTTGACAGAACTGATCGGTCGATGCATTGGTACAGGTCCAGGGCTTTAACTGCGGGCCAGACAGTAATGGTCCACTCGAAGGATGATTGATCAGGCTTAAATTCTGATAATAACGCCCTGCTTCAACCTTGAGTTGATTATCGCCCAGTTTAAGTCCTTCAACTAAGGCTTGGCGCTGCTCATTGGCAAATGCATCACTAATATTTTGTCCATTCAGGGACACTTTCAATGCCGTAGTTTGAATATCATCGGGCAGATCCAGTTTCAGCAATACATCCGAGTCTGTGATTAAATCTGGTCGGGTGGATAACACCTCCACCATTTCCCGTTCTACTTTTGAAGATGTTCCTGAACCGGAAGAATCTCCACCTCCGCCACCACAGCCATACAATATGACACTACACACCGCAATATTGAGGCTATTGAATACCAGTTTTCCTTTCATACGCTCATCCATAAATTATTATTTTTCTGAAGTTTTTATCTGTATAACTTCATTCATGAGCATAAAGATAATTTGACAACAACTATTGTCATTATTGTTATTTATTGTTTTATGGGCTGTTTTAAAAAATCACCAAAATCAGGGATAAGAACCAAATTCTGCTTATGAATATCTGATTTAATTTCAAGCTATTTTGCATGACTAAAAAGATGAATAGTTATATAACTTTTACTTTAATTAACTTGGTAAATGATTAAATTCTTTTATTCTTGTGTAATATTTTCCGTTTTATTGGAAAACTTTTGTAACCATTTAACGATGAAATGAGAAATTTAAAACATCCAAATTTCAGATAAAAAATGCTTAATTTTGAGCAATAAAACTTTCTCCTCCCCCACTTTTGACTATGACCTTCCATTTATAACCAGCAGATCAGAAAAACTTTCGTAGGTTGAAGTAAAAGAGTGTGCTTTAATACGCTCAGTATGAGATGAGCCTCTTACAGTATGTGCCTCAGATGTGCATACGACTAGCCCCTAACCATGGGGCTTTTTAATGTCTATATGATTTTGAAGTCGTATTAAAATTTAACCGAAAAATGCAATGATACTCTGAATCACCACAGCATTCACAATATCAATAAAAAATGCACCACACAGCGGTACGATTAAAAAGGCTTTATGTGATGGACCATAGCTATTGGTGACCGCCTGAATATTGGCAATCGCAGTCGGGGTTGCTCCCATACCAAAACCACAATGCCCTGCTACCAATACGGCTGCATCGTAATTTTTTCCCATGATTCTAAAGGTCACAATTGCGGTAAATAAAATCAGTACCGCTGTCTGCGCAAACAAAATGGTAATGAGCGGGCCTGCCAAATCGGCCAGCAACCAGAGTTGCAGTGACAGTAAAGCCATAGATAAATACAGGGACAATGACGCGTTGCCAAATACATCAATGGCACGGTCGAAAATATCGACTTTCAGTACATGCTCCAGAAAGTTACGTACAATTACTCCTGTACCTAAAGCCCAGACAAAGGTCGGCAGTTCAAACCATCTTCCCTGACTGATCTCTGTCATTTCATTCGCAACAAAAATACATAGCGCAAACATCCCCAAAGTCGACACTGCATTACTGGCTGTAATCAACCGGGTTTTCTTTGGATATTCGAAGGGTGCGGTGTTGATGCTAGTATCGAGTTGTTGTTCATTGGTCTCTTGCGCTACTGTCTCTGCCAACTGATTTCGTTTAATCAAAAATTTGGCAACCGGACCACCCACAAGCCCACCAATAATCAAACCAAAAGTAGCACTTGCCATTCCGAGGACAATTGCCCCCTGTATTCCATATTGAGTTTCAAGCACTTCACCCCAAGCACCGGCAGTACCATGTCCACCCGTTAAGGTAACAGAACCGACAATCAGACCAATCAATGGATCAAGCCCAAGTGCTGTGGCTAAACTCATGCCAACCGCATTTTGTACAACTACAAATAGAATGACACAGACCAGAAAGATCAGCAGTGATTTCCCACCTTCTTTGAGCTTGGTAAAGTCTGCACTTAAACCAACAGAGGTAAAGAACATCAGCATCAGAATGGTTTGAGTTTCTGAGTCAAATGTGGCACTGATATTAAAAAATTTATAGAGAATAAAAGCTGTAATCGCTGCGATTAGACCGCCGATTACAGGTTCAGGTAAGTTATAGTTTCTAAAGAAGCCAATTTTACTAACAAGATACCGCCCAATAAAAAGAAAAAATACTGCAATCACCAAGGTGCCAAAGGCATCGATTTCATAATTCATAACATTCCCTATTAGCTTTATTTTCATACAGTTTTAGGAAAACAGTATGAAAAATCAATTTTAGAAATGTTATGCAAGTTATTGTTTCTAGTAATTGTTTAATTTATGTCCTAAATAGATTCAATTAATACGATGGAATATCATAAACCCAATTGTGTGCTTGCTGGTCTGTCGTACTTTCACAAACATAATAATCATGATCCCAAGCATCTTGATGGAAGATTTCCTTTTTATGGTAATTCACCTGTTTACCATTTTCGACGCAGACAAAGCTGTCGCCTTGGTCTTTGACTTGTGTTCCATTAAGGAAACCACCAATACAGAGGAATCGGGATTGTTTGGGCATGTACTTAGTCAACTATTTAAATCACTACAACTTGCGTGATTAAACGATGTATTGTTACAACTGTAAAGCTTAGCCAATGGCATACTCATGATTTGGCTTTAAAAATCATATATGAAAACAAATCCTATTAAAAATTTTAATTTTTAATGAAATAATTTTCAATTTGAAAGATTAAATTATCCACGAAATCGATATTATGTAGAGCCAGATTATCGTAGACTCCATCTTTGACAGCTTTTTTTGAAATCGCTTTTTTTAGGTTCGTAATATCATCTGCAATAATACTCTTCCCACTACTTTTTAAAGCATTTTCTATTGAATTACTCCATTTAGATTTATCTTTAGAAAATTTTGTTTTTGATAACTCAACTGAAAATTGATCAAAAATAATGTCCTCATAGAACTCTATTTTAAATAAATTTTCAATTTCAGATTCATTTTTTCCTGCGACAACTATATGCATATATGATTTTTGATCAAGTTCTTTCGCATTTAATAATTTTAATATACTTTCTTTAGCAGAACTATCATTATCAACTAGCACATAGCAAGAACATAACTGATCTTGATACCACCTTAAATTATAAGGTAATTTTGAGGCGCTATTTGTAGAGACAATATTAAAATCACCATCTTTAATAAGTTTTGCGATTTTTAAACTTCGTTCCTGAAATAATTTAGTTAGTATAATTTGATCCGTTTCTCCTTCCACCAATAATACTTTACTAGCATGAATCAGATTATCAGAAGTTCTAATTCCTAAGCATATTCTTATATCGTTTATTTTTTTAACAGCTTTAACTTTATTATTCGAAACTAATAAATTATTTGCTAAAGTCTCTCTATCAACAAAAATTGGGTTATGGGTCGAAACTACAACTTGACTATCTTCAGCTAATTTTTGAATAGCTTGTTTCAATTCATGCATTGCAGAAGGATGTAAATGTGATTCAGGCTCTTCAATCGCAATAATTGATGCACCATTAATAATTTTGTTTCGATCCTTTAATAGTCCAATTGCTGTTAGGCTTTTTACACCATCACCTTTGAATTTAATATCTGTTAAATCCCCATCATCAATTTCAATTAGATAATCTTTTCTTAAATTAGCTTTACGATTATTTCCTAAAATACTTAATTCTACATTATTGATATTTGGCAAAAATTTATGCAAAGATTCTTGAATAGTAGTTGCAACCTTATCTAACACAGGTTTTTGCAACTCTTCAATAACATCTAAAGCCTCTTTAAATTTGCTTTCACTTTCTAACTTACTCAACTCCTCTTCAATCATTTCATTAATTACCCCGATTGCTTCATGTTCAGTTCTAATCGCAGGTATATATGTGAATTGAATTTTATTAGCTATATATTTTGCTATTTGATTTGATTTTTTCGATAGTGCTGCACTTCCTCTTTTAGGTACTAGTACAGTAGAAATATTATTTTCATCAAAACTTATTTCGATACATAAACTTCCATTAATCTTACTACCAACTTCTTTTCTAAATTCAATCTTTTCAATTTCAGAGAGCTCAAAATCTATTTTAAAAGTTGTAACTTTTTTAATTCTCGGCTTTTCTTGAAGAGAAATAGGAAAATCTCTATCCCACTCATATGCATTCTTTAATTTAAATATTGTTCTTTTAGTGTTGGGAAGTTGATAAGCATGCAACTTTAAAGTATCCATTGCCAATCTCAGAGCCATCAATACTGTAGTTTTACCTTCATTGTTTTTCCCAACTAAAACAGAATAATTTCCAAAATGAATTTCACTTCCATCAGTAATACTTCTAAAATTTTTAATTGTAAATTTAGTTAATTTCATAAAAAAAGCCCCACCTAAGTGGAGCTTTTATAAACTACTTTAGTTTAATTATCAATTAATTAAGCTAATTGAGCAGCAGCAATTTTTTTCGTATCTACATTTTTAGCAGCATCTGTATATTCAGACATTTGATCGAAGTTCAAGTACTTGTAAATGTCAGCAGACATGCTGTCGATTTGAGAAGCATACTGTTGGTATTCTTCAGGAGTTGGTAATTTACCAAGAACCGCAGCAACAGAAGCAAGCTCTGCAGAAGCTAAGTATACGTTCGCACCTTGACCTAAACGGTTCGGGAAGTTACGAGTAGACGTAGAAACTACAGTAGTGTTCGGAGCAACACGTGCTTGGTTACCCATACATAATGAACAACCTGGCATTTCAGTACGCGCGCCAGCTTTACCATAAATGTTGAAGAAACCTTCTTCCATTAACTGGTGTTCGTCCATACGCGTTGGAGGAGCCAACCATAGACGAGTAGATAAAGAACCACCAGGAACTTTGTCTAGAAGTTTACCAGCTGCACGGAAGTGACCGATGTTCGTCATACAAGAACCGATGAATACTTCATCAATCTTGTCGCCTTGAACGTCAGAAAGCAGTTTCGCATCATCTGGATCGTTCGGGCAGCACAGGATAGGTTCGTTGATGTCAGCAAGGTCAATTTCATACACTTTAGTGTATTCAGCATCAGCATCAGCTTTCAGCAGTGATGGGTTCGCTAACCATTTTTCCATGTTCTCAACACGGCGCGCCATAGTACGAGCATCGCCATAACCTTGTGAAATCATCCACTTCAGCATGGTGATGTTAGAACGTAGGTATTCAGCAACTTTCTCTTCAGAAAGCGTGATCGCACAGCCTGCAGCAGAACGTTCAGCAGAAGCATCAGACAATTCGAATGCTTGCTCAACAGTTAAGTCTGTTTCCATTTCTGTTAAGTCGATCTCTAAGATACGACCAGAGAAGATGTTTTTCTTACCTTTCTTCTCTACAGTCAGGTCACCTTCTTTAATTGCGTAGTAAGGAATCGCGTGTACCAGGTCACGTAGAGTGATACCAGGCTGCATTTTACCTTTGAACTTCACAAGTACAGATTCAGGCATATCCAGTGGCATAACACCAGTCGCAGCAGCGAACGCTACCAGACCAGAACCCGCCGGGAATGAAATACCAATTGGGAAACGAGTATGCGAGTCACCACCAGTACCAACTGTATCTGGAAGAAGCATACGGTTTAACCAAGAGTGGATAATACCGTCGCCTGGACGTAAAGATACACCACCACGGTTCATGATGAAGTCAGGTAGTGTGTGTTGCATTTGCACGTCAACTGGTTTTGGATACGCAGCTGTGTGACAGAAAGATTGCATTACCAGGTCAGCAGAGAAGCCCAAGCACGCCAGGTCTTTTAACTCGTCACGAGTCATAGGACCAGTTGTATCTTGAGAACCAACAGTTGTCATCTTCGGTTCGCAGTAAGTACCAGGGCGAACGCCTTGACCTTCTGGAAGACCACATGCACGACCAACCATCTTCTGCGCTAAAGTGAAGCCTTTGCCAGAGTCAGCAGGTTGTACTGGAGTACGGAATAAAGAAGATGGCTCAAGACCTAAAGCTTCACGTGCTTTACCAGTTAAACCACGACCAATGATCAGGTTAATACGGCCACCGGCACGTACTTCGTCTAGAAGCACTGGAGTTTTCAGTTCAGATTCAGCAATTTGTTCGCCGTTTTTGAACGCAGTTACTTTTGCAGCAGCGTGATCGATTTTCAGAGTGATTTCATCACCCATATTCATGTTAGAAACATCGATCTCAACTGGTAATGCACCCGCATCTTCCATGGTATTGAAGAAAATCGGAGCAATCTTACCGCCTAAGCAGTAACCGCCATCTTTTTTGTTTGGAATGTGTGGAAGTTCGTCACCGAAGAACCAAAGCACAGAGTTCGTTGCAGATTTACGAGAAGAACCTGTACCAACAACGTCACCAACGTAAGCAACCTGGTTGCCTTTCGCAATCAGTTCTTTAATTTGGTTTAATGGACCAACTTCACCAGGAACTTCTGGGTTGATACCATCACGAACGTTTTTCAGCATTGCATTTGCGTGCAATGGAATGTCTGGACGGCTCCACGCGTCTTGTGCAGGTGACAAGTCGTCAGTATTCGTTTCGCCTGTTACTTTGAAAACAGTCAGTTTGATTTCTTCTGGAACGTCTGGACGGCTAGTGAACCATTCAGCTTCAGCCCATGATTGAAGTACTGCTTTCGCATTGTCATTGCCCGCTTTTGCTTTTTCAGCAACGTCATGGAATGCATCAAATACAAGCAGGGTTTTCTTCAGAGCGTCAGCCGCTAAACCACCAAGTTCAGCATTTTCCAGAAGTTCAACTAAAGGCGCTACGTTATAACCACCAAGCATAGTACCTAGTAAGTAAACCGCACGTTCTTTAGAAACTAATGGAGAAGTCGCTTCGCCTTTTGCAACAGCAGACAGGAAAGCAGCTTTTACATAAGCAGCTTGGTCTACACCCGCTGGAACACGGTTTTCAAGCAAATCAACCAAGAAAGCTTCTTCACCAGCTGGCGGGTTTTTTAATAATTCAACTAATGCAGCGGTTTGAGCATCATCAAGTGGCTTCGGTGGGACTCCGAGTGCGGCACGTTCTTCAACGTGTTGGCGGTAAGCTTCTAGCACGGTGTTATTCCTCTTTTTTAAAAAATTACCTGTGAATTCCAGCTTGTTCAAAGCTTCACAAGTAATATGGACTGCAAAATTTTACTAAAATTCCAGTTAAAAGTTAATGCAAGGAAGGTGTTTCTTTGTGATGCTCATTATTTTATAACTAAATGATGTTCATATTGTTTATACAATAATCAAGCGGAGCACGTTTAGACCCGTCATTGCTGCTTTTAATCCACTTTAACCGAATTCTAAATAGAAAAAAGGCAACACTATGCTGCCTTTTCCGGGTTCCAATTACTATTCAACCTTAGTGTACCGTTGTACTGTTTAAATATTGCTGCAGATGTTCGCGGCTACCCTCAAATTTGACCTGAATTTGATCTTCATGCAGGGTACTATGCCCGGCACTGGCAAAGGAGATATTGACCTGATAACGCTTGCTGTCAGCATCAATAAGTTGTTGAAAATAGACTTTATCTCCAATACTGAGCACATAGTTGCTATTGCCAATAATGGTCACGCCCTGTTCATTTTCCAAGAGCAAATCTGCATGATGCAGATACCCAACCACGTCCATGATGTGCTCCTTTCTTCTGGCTATTGTTAAATCCATTATTCATTAAAAAGATAAGCTTTTCTATATTGATGCTAAAGAAAAGTGTCACAATATATATTTATATTGCTTAGGCTATTTAGAAGTAAGTAGAGGAAGAAATAGCAGACTCAATATCTGCTTAAAATATAAATCAACGCAGCGAATTTTGATTATTGTTATCTATATGCAGAAATAGTGAGCACAAAAAAATGCCAGATCACAAATATGTCATCTGGCATTTTGGGTTCATGACTTAAAAACGTCGATAATCCGGCATTTCGTCATACGGCGTAGCCAGACATTTTTCTGTATATTGCGCTTTAATTTTCTCACGCGCGGCATCTACATCACCCTTCACTTCCTGCTCAGGCATGGCATAGACCGTTTCAATAATCTCAAAAATAAATTTGCGTGTGGTTTCATCTTCTACTTTGTCCGCATGAGCCAGTGCCTGATCTTTTTCAATGGCATTTTGACGATCCAGCATGATGGTTCGTGCTGCATTACCAACACTGGTACAGTAACCTTTCCATTGCTCTTCCGGGGTTAAGGGCTTTTTCTCTGCACAGCCGGCCAATGCAATTAAGGCAGCCAAAGCGAATAGTTTGTTCATGCATACTCTCCTATTTCCGCTATGATAATCAAAGTTATCCTGAATGAGAAATCGGCCAGAAATAATGCGCCCGTGTTGAGCGCATTTTATAGTCCAGATTAGACGGCTTAGAAACGCCAGTTATAGAAAATATCCACGGCACGTTCCAGCGACTGACTGGCTTCCAGATACAAACGTTTGTTCATCTGATAACGCAAAGTCAGCTTGTTCACCGGGGTAAACACGCCCACGCCATAACGGATAAACAGATCCGGAGTGATATAACCGGTCAGGCTGACCTGGGTATCATCACCCGTACCTTGAGCATCTAAGGCCAGACCGCTTAAACCAAAGGTACGCCCAATCTGGTTGGTCAGGGCTCGCGTGCCGCCTAAACCAAGACTGATACCTGCCGCCGCAATGGTATTGTTGACATCGGAACGGAAACTGTCGGTCTGGCTTAAACCGCTGGCACCTTCGTTAATCCGGCCGGTAATCAGGGCATTTAGTGCTTCCTGCTCGGACAAGCCGGCATCGTTATAGACCTGAATATTCGGACCAGAAGCCGTTCCGGTCACCCGCACCCCGACTACGCTGCCCTGTACGCTCTTGTTGGCATCAATATCTAGACTCGGGTTGGCTAATGGTCCATTAAAACGGGCGATGGCACGGTTTAAATCCAGACTTTGGCCATAGGCTTCAATCTTGACGCGCTGGCTAACCCCAATTGCACCATTGGCGCGCATGGCGGTTTCCAGACCACGCTGACTCAGATACAGACGGCCCACCAGTGGAATACGGCTGTCAAAGCCCTGGAAGATGACCTGATCGCCCAGATTCAGTTCCAGATCGGCACGAATATCCCAAGGACGCGCAGAGCGTAATACCGCCAGCTGGTCTTGCCCTTCATGCACCACACGCACATCCGAAGACAGATTCACCACCGGATCGGAAGCCTCAGGCATGGAAATTAACGCACGCGGCACATCGACCTTGCCATTTAAGCTTAAACGTTTCTGAGTCGGGAAAACCTCCATGGATAAATCCGGCGTCACAATGGCAGTAATTAGCGGCGCCTGACGCACCAGCAGATTATCCCCTTTTAAGTTCAGCTGAATTTTCGGTACGCCTTTCCAGTCAACATGACCGGTTAAATGTCCCACGCCCTGACCACTGTTAAATGCGCCATTAATTGTGGCCGAATCCTGTCGAATCGAGGAATACAGCTGCACATTGGTCAGGTTCACCGGCAAGGAAATCATGCTGATGGCACCATCTTTCAGACGCATTTCACCGGTCAGTAATGGCTGGGTTAACGTACCGCCGACCTTACCGGCAAAGGACAATACCCCAGCCATAGAACGCACATCGGCAATAAACGGCTTAAAGACTTTTAACTGCACTTCATTAAAGGCAATTTCACCGCGCATCGGCTTACGCTCGGTATATGGATCAATAATAACATTGGCATAACCGGCACCAATTTCCGGGGTTTTCAAATCCAGTCGAATTTGCAGACCTTCAGCAATACTTTTAGCCACCACAGCGACCTGATCATAGCTTAAGGTCGAGCCCAGCTCTTGCGGGTCATCACCTGCCAGCCCAATGACCCCATTACGGGTTACCAGACGTGCATCAATTTTTGGACGCTGACCTTGTGCCCAGGAGGCTTTGGCATGTCCATTGACTTTACCGGTAATCGCCAGACCTTCCGGCATAAAGGCGGCAAAATCGTTCAGGTCGACATTGCGGGTTACAAAGGACAGATTACCTCGGTTTTTATTGACCCGAATAGGCTGGTCAAAACACAACTGGCTTTGCTGGCTCATCCAGCAATGCGCACCCACAAACAGATCGCTGGTTTTGGTCTGGAAGATGACCGAGGCATTCTGACGCTGCACCAGACGGGTTCTTAAGGAGTCAAAATCACCTTTCTGGATTTGACCCAGCCAGTTATTTTCAGCATTAAAGCCGCCGGCCAGCTGCACATAGAAGCTACTTAAACGGTTTTCCGCTTTCACTTTCAGCAGATGCGCCTGGCGGGTACCGGCCAGTGAAATCTCGCCTTTTTGAATTTCACGGTTGCCGCTACGTAAATTTTCCAGACTGGCTGTGAGCAAGGTTGGGGTATTTTCCGAGGTCGGCAATTCACCGCGTAAACGCATTTTGCGCACGCTAAACAGGTTATTTAAACCAAAATCATCGACCACCAGATTGGCGGTGGCCTGCAAACGTGGTTGCGACTGCACATTTAAATAGCCATAAGCACGGCCACGCAAACCGGCATACAGTTCATACAGTGCTGGTGCATTCAGTTTGATTCTCAGGTTTTGTGCATTACCAGTAGCCTGAATCTGGTTCTTGGCATAGGCCAGATATAAATTATTGGCCTCAAACTGCTGCGGCAGGAAACCTTGCTGATTGGCATCCATCAACAGGGCCAGATTACCGGTACCACGTACCGGTTTATTGTTGATCATGCCGGCCAGATTGAGCTTTTCAATATTGATGCGTTTAAGCTGATCTGACCAAACCCCTTGGGTACGTACATTGCCCGACAGCTCGCCGCGCACACTCGAGACAAAATAATGCGGTTTAAAGCGGATTAAAGAGGCGTTTAGGTTCCAGCCAATGCCATTTTTCAGGTTCAGCATACCATTGGCCAGAATCTGCCCGGCCACACCGTCATGACGCAGGTCTGAAATCTTGATCAGCTCCGGTGTACCGGACAGTTTCAGCTTTAAACTGCCCTGACTGGCTTGCAGCAGACTGCTGTTGAGTGCGCCATCATAATTGACCGCAAAGCTCTTGAAGCCGCCACCCGCACGCTCATCATGAAACAGCAAGGCCACGGTACTGTTCCCGGTCAGATGCACCGTTTCATCCTGCTCGGCCAGACGACCGCGTAAATCAATATTGTTTAAATGAATAATCTGCTGGTTTGGACGGGCAAAACCATTGGCCTGCAAACGGCCATTCAGCAGATTGACCGGAGCAGCATCAGCAATGATTTTCGGATTAAAATTATCCGCGTTTAAGGTAGCATTCCATTTGAGCTGGCGTTTGTCGGTTGGCAGTTCAATCAGCGCACGGCCCGTCAAGGTGCTGGCGCCGGCGTTATAACTAAAGCTAGGTACATCCAGATTATTGTTCTTCAGATTCAGCTCGGCCTTGTACATGCCCGCTGGTAAAGCACCCTGCTCATGCTGCGCCACCTGGGTTGCGACAAAAATCTTTTGCTGGCCTTCGACCAGAGCCATCTGCACATCACCCGATTC
Organism: Acinetobacter sp. YH12116; assembly: GCF_013418895.1. Lineage (NCBI taxonomy): Bacteria > Pseudomonadati > Pseudomonadota > Gammaproteobacteria > Moraxellales > Moraxellaceae > Acinetobacter > Acinetobacter sp. YH12116. The sequence goes on from NZ_VPBE01000001.1 coordinate 51,705, forward strand.
ACTGGATAACCAGCCAATATAAGGCATCGCGCGGTCAATATTGTTCCAGCGTACATCCAGCACCATGGGGTTTGGCTGGCGGTTTTTCGGCGCATTCTGATCCAGTTTCAGGTTCCAGGTTTCATAGCGGTCAAAATCGACCTGCGCCGTCAGATGGGTTCCATTTTCTAAATGGCCTTTAGAGGCAATTTGAGCATCCAGACTTGGCGGCAGAAAATCCTGCACCACCTGCGGAATGAGTGGGTCTTTCGGATTAATCTTGTCCAGGCGACCGGTAATATCCCAGCTGACGCGCTCGTTCCAGCCGACCACACCAGCCACATTCACGGCGCCCTGCATCAGCTGGCCATTTAAGTTGCTGATGTTCAGCTGATTGACCAGATCGGTATGCATGAGCGCGGTATATTGTCCTGTTGGAATATCTTTACCCATCAGATCGGTAGCGACATCTAAATCCAGACGCTTGATATCACCCTTAAACTTGGCTGTGCCGTCTTCTGTATACAGCTCCCAGTCTTGTAACAGCGGCCAATGGTATTGATTAAACTGCAGCTCACCAAACATCGGCACATTTTCACGCATTGGATGCAGCACCACCCAACCGGTGAGCAAATCGGGCGTATAGGTCGCCACCCCGGCCTGAACGGTATCTAAAGACCCTTTGGCGACGACTTTAATATCATGAATATTCAGGCTGTTGTTTAACGAAGGTAAATTCACATCGCCAATGGCATTCAGCGGATATTTGCCATAAAAATCCATATCGCCGCTGGCATTTTTGACCGACAGATAATCCATACGCATACTGGAATCTTCAAATTCCAGTTTGGTGCCCGACCACAGCGCATTGTTCAGGATTACATCATAAAAATTGACTTTGCTGCCAGCTGAAGTCTGAATCAGCAAACGGTCCAGATCGGCATGATCAAGCCGGAGTACAAAAGGCAGACGGATTTCATTAAACTTGAATGGTCCATCACTTGGCGGTCCTTTGGTGGTAATTTGCAGATTACGCACATCGGCATGGGTAAAATGGATTTCCTTATTCAGCACGGCGCGCCAGCCCAGCATGACATCAGCGCGGTCAATTTTGACATCCACCGATTTCAGTGTGACCAGAATATTGCGCAGGATAATACCGCGCAATAAGTTCCCGCCTTCATATTCATACTGAATGATCTGCTGACGTTCCAGCACCCGGTCAAGCAGGAATTTACTGCCACGGTCGGTCGAGAACATGATTGCCAAAGCCGATACCAGCAACACCACCATAAACAGCAGTGACAACAAGGCACTTCTGACTATTCTGCGCTTTTTGGGTACAGGCGCGGGTGTATTTGGTTGCTGTTCAACTTCAGCCATAGTTCTCTCTAAATCTTAATTTTATAATTGCGAGCCAATAAAGAAATGCAGACGAATTGGATGATTCTCATCCGAAATGCCCGAAGCGACATCAACCCGAATCGGGCCAATTGGGGATGCCCAGCGTACCCCTAAACCGACACTGTATTCGGTCGGATTGCTAAAATCGGCATCATAAGCATTACCAAAATCGCTAAAAATTGCTGCGCGCCAGCCTTCCCTGAACTGATAGTTATATTCCAGTGAGCCCACCCCAAGTGCTTGTCCACCAATTTTAAAGCCATCAATTTGCGGAGACAGGCTCTTAAAGTCAAAACCGCGAATGGTCTGATCCCCACCGGCAAAGTAACGTAGATTATAAGGCACTTTGCTAAAATCTTCGGTCACGATATAACCCAGATCGGCACGACCAACAAACTGATGATCGTTATTTTCACCCAGAGAATAAATAAAACGCCAGCCGGCATTTAAAATTGCCATATCGGCATCGGACAACAGGCTTTCACTGCCGAGTTCAACTTTATAAATCTGCTTGAAACCACGGGTCGGATTGACACGCGGGCTGCTGTCGGTACGTGACAGTTCATAACCAAACAGTAAAGATTGCTGCTCGGTGGAACCATTGCCAATAAAGGCGTCAGGAATCTTGTCAATATCGACCACACCGTTCTGGGTTAAACGGTCCAGACGGTAACGCAGACCATAAGCATGTTGCCAGCTGCCACGCGGATTTTTAATAATCCGGTCGGCGCCGGCCACTGCCGATTCAATTAACAGGTCATTACCGGCAGAAACATCGCTACGCTCTTCACGTTCATAACCGGCCACCAAGGTAATATAGTCATTCAGTGGATGATTATAAGGAATGCTATAGCGGCCATCTAAAGACTGGCGGATTTCAGACAGTTCCAGGTTGGCGTCGAAGGAATGACCACGACGGTTAACAATGGCCCGGCGATACTGGCCACGTACACGCATTCCGGTATCTGTGCCATAACCGGCACCAACTTCTGCACTGTTCAGTTTGTCGGCGTTCAAAGTCACAATCACCGGAATTTTCTTTTCCAGACGTGCCTGTTCTTTTAGCCGCTCTTCTTCTGATTGCTGGGTTTGCTGTTCGACCCGTAGCTGACGGATGTTTTCATTCTGCTCCGCTTCCTGAGTACCAGCAAACTGGTCTTCATCCACCACTGACTGGGTCACTTCTTCAGTCGAGCTTAAATCTTTCTGGTCCTGAACCGGCTGGAAATCTTCAGCAGAAAGTTTGCGCTGATCAACCAGGGCCTGAATATCCGGTGGCAATTCTGGGGGGCGTTCCAGCGGATCGGGACGCATGGTATCGACCAGCGTATAGTTAAAATAACGTGAGTTGGTCAGGTTATTGGCCAGACCGTTGACCCGCCAGAAGGTGTAATCGGCGCCATCTTCCCACGGCACCATGCTTTCTAGAATATCCATATCCAGAGGAAATTCCTTGCTCGGATCACTCATCCGGAACTGAGCTGGTCCAAGCGTATAACGCTCGCCGGTTTCATAGCGCAGGTTAATATCGGCAGTATTTTGCGGCTGCGCCACTTTCACGTCATGCAGGCGCCAATAGCCATCAAAGAAACCGTTGTTGGAGGCAGCATCATTAATCCGGGTTTTGGTCTCTTCATACAGACCGTGGTGAAACACATCGCCCACATCCTGATCGGGCAGGACGCGAATTACCTGGAACTGTGCCAGATTCTCACCTGGGCCGCTAAATTCAATATTCTGCTCCTGCACACGCACCGGTGTATTTGGTGTGACCAGAACCCGCACCCGGCTGTCATTCAGCTTTTCAAACTTGAATTCGGCATGATAAAAGCCGACGGCCTGTGCCGCCTGATTGGATAAAGAACGCAACTGCGGTAAAGCCGAGGGAAAATCGGCAAAAGATTCCTGGGTAAAACTGGACAGTTTGCCGCGCACATTGACACGCAGATTTTCCAGTGCCGTGGCATAGGCCTCTGCGGAAACTTCACCACTATTCTCGGCGCCGGTAATCACCACATCGGCACTAATCCGGGGCACCCGTGCAGTATTTAACTCACGCGGTGGACGTACCTTATACAGCAAGCGCCGGAAAAAGCCCGGTTTATCGGCATCGGCCACTTCTGTATTCAGGCCCAACTCCGTCAGGGTTCGGCCGGAGGTATTAGCTTCCACCACAATCTGGCTGTCGGCGCGGATACTGTCCATCAGCTGGTCGACATTGACCGGAGACTGGTTAATTTCAGCCAGTTCCTGCTGGGTGGCATCATTAATCAGTACTTCGGTATTCTGCTCGGCGCGATACTGGCGTGCTTCCTGTTTGGCCTGTTCAGCGATCTGGAAAATTTCTGCAGCCATATTGGCATCGACCGGCATTACCGGCAAATCATCCAGATTTTCCAGTTCAATTGGCTGAAAAGCGGCTATCGGTTCATTGCTATTTTTCTGCTGTTGCAACATCTCCAGGCTGTCCGGCTCAGTGCTGGGCGCCTGAAAATTTTCAATTTTTTCTAATTCTTCAGGGGTATCTTTACCTTGGCTGAGCGCCAGATCGCGAATTTCCTGTTTCATGTCGGCCGATGCGACCGGATCGCTCGCCGGTTCCGCCACTGCGGGAGGATTTTGACTAAAGCCCTGCTGTGCGACTAAACTTAAAAAGATGCTCAGACAAAGTTGTCTGGAATGCCTCCACTGAATTATGGCATGCATACTGTTAGACAGCGCAGACTTTTTAAAAGTTCGGTTCACAAGCATAGAAAACTCTAAATTTAATCTTTTTAATGGAAAAATCCGCAATGAAATGTTCGCTAACAGACTCTAATTTATTGGATTTTTTCAACAGTGAAAACACTGCAAAATATCATACATGATTTTCGGGCAATTATATCAATTGGTCACATTTCTTAATAAAACTAATGAAGTCCACTTCTTATGGAAAAAAATGAAAATTTGCTAGCCACACGACGCTTCTTGCCCATGTTCTGTACCCAGTTTCTGGGCGCGCTGAATGACAACGTGTTTAAGCAGGCTTTGCTGCTGGTGATTACCTATGGCTGGATCAGTCAGCAATCTGGCAGTATCAGCACCCTGAATAATCTGGCAGCACTGCTGTTCATTTTGCCCTATTTTATTTTCTCGGCCACAGCCGGACAAATTGCCGATAAATATGAACGCTCGCAGCTGGTGCGTTATTTAAAACTGCTGGAAATTGCGGTGATGTTACTGGCCACGGTCGGCTTCCTGATTGGCAACTTATGGTTGCTGATGTTTGCCCTGTTTTTAATGGGTACCCAATCGACCTTTTTTGGTCCCATCAAATATGCGATTTTGCCAGAAATCCTGAAACCGAATGAGTTGATGTCGGGAAATGCGCTGTTCCAGTCCGGCACCTCAATTGCCATTCTGGTCGGGATGATTCTAGGCGGCGCAGTGATTTCCCTCTCCGCTGGTAATTTACTCTGGATCAGCCTGACCGTGCTGGCTATTGCCGTGGTCGGTTATCTTGCCAGCCGTTTTATTTTAAAACAGCCGATTGCTGCACCGCAGTTACAGGTGGACTGGAACTTTTTCCGTACCAGTATTCAAACCTTAAAATATGCCAAAAACCTGCCGCTGATTTTTCTGATTTTACTCGGTAATTCCTGGTACTGGTTTTACGGCGCGACGTATCTGACCCAAATTCCGCAGCTGACCCAGCAAAATCTGCATGCTTCTGAAAATGTGGTCAGCTTATTGCTAACTTTCTTCTCGGTCGGGATTGGTGTCGGCTCATTACTCTGTCGTAAAATTGGCGGTACCGAGGTAAATATCAAGATGGTGCCGATTGGTGCAGTCGGTTTAACCGTATTTGCATTTTATCTGGCCGCCGCCCTGGCCTTTGTACCACCACAAACTGGCGAACTGCTGGGCTTAAGTGAAGTCTTTCAGCAAGGCTGGAGTTATTATCATGTGATGCTAGCCGTGACCTTGCTCGGTATTAGCGGTGGTTTTTATATTGTGCCCCTATATGCCATGATGCAGGCCTATTCACCGCGCTCGCATCGTGCCCGGGTGGTGGCAGCCAATAACATTTTAAATGCGATTTTTATGGTTTCTTCAGCCATCTTCTCGATTATTATTTTAAGCGTGCTGCAAATTGACCTTAAAATTCTGTTTTGCATTACTGCTGTTTTAAGCGCCATATTCACCATCTGGCTCTTGTTTAAACTCAAGTCTATGCTTGATACTGCAGCAGACCCTCTGGAGGATTAAATTCATGCGTCATTACACCGGTCTCGACAAGTTTATTCATTCATTTGATCAGGCCTTACGCAGCCTGGTTCCGGGCGTCACCTCGGCTCAGCGCGATAATCCTGGGCAAAATACTCCAACTCAATTAGCAGTGAGTGAAGCGCGTCATGTGGCGGGATTAATGCGGGTCAATCATAGTGGTGAAGTTTGTGCGCAGGCGCTGTATCATGGTCAGGCACTGACAGCGAAGCTCCCGAATGTACGCCGCGAAATGGAACAGGCCGCCATTGAAGAACAGGATCATTTGGCCTGGTGTGAAGACCGTTTAAAAGAACTGGATAGCCATACCAGCCTGCTCAATCCGGTCTGGTACGGACTATCTTTTGGCATGGGCGCTATTGCCGGAATTGCCGGAGACAAATATAGCTTAGGTTTTGTCGCTGAAACTGAGCGTCAGGTCAGCCTGCATTTAGAAGATCATATTCGTCAATTGCCGGCACATGATGAACGCTCGCGCAAAATTCTGGAACAAATGAACGAGGATGAGCTGCATCATCGTGATACGGCGCTAAATGCAGGCGGGGTTGATCTCCCTGCGCCTGTACGTATTGCTATGACCGGTATTTCAAAACTGATGACCAAGACTAGTTATTATATTTAAGCGTTTTATCTTCATCATGTTTGATGAAAGATTCCAAAAACAGCCTGCATCCTCGCAGGCTATTTTATCATGCGTGTGCAAGCTTAAGTAAAATCAACACGACCAATTTATCTACTTAATTTAAAAAGCCCGGTATAAAACCGGGCTTGCTGATGAGTCATGTCATCTTCACGCTGAACATTGAATCACAGGAAATGGATGGGGCTGGTGGGCAAATGCCGCATTGTGCCACAGCTCAAACATCGGGATTTTTACATCCAGCGCCAGCGGTAATTTCTTTGGATTAAATTGCATTTGCTCTAGGCTTGTCCCCCAAGCAATTAAATCCACATCTAAACTGATTTGATGTGAAGGTCGTACCCGCCCGGAATCTGCTTCTAACTGTTTTAGCAAGGCCAGAATCTGCTCGACACTGTGTTCACTCTTGAGCAGACAGGCGGCATTCCAGTAATCCGCACCAATCCCATCCCGGCACGGAATCAGATAAATCGAGGAACACTGCAAACGCCCCAAACGCGACAGCGCAGCAAATGCCTGTTGAAAATGCTGTTCAGGATGAGAATTACTCGCCAGTGCTAGGGCGAAAATCGTTTCGGTGGCGTTCAAGACGAATTCCTACAGATTGGGCTTGCGGGATAATGGCAGGCTTGCGGATGCTAATCATAATCGATTCAACTGTAGGATAGTGAGCAAAAAGTGCATCCAGCACCAGCTTTGCTGCATGTTCAATCAATTTTGGCTGAGCGGCCTGAATCACTTGCGCAGAAATTTCGCAAATTTCGGCATAGTTCAGGGTATCTTCCAGTTCATCAGAACAGGCAGCCTGCTCCAGACTGCACTGAATGCTTAAGTCCAGCAGCAAAGGCTGGATAATCTGACGCTCCCAGTTAAAACAGCCCACCACTGTTTCGACCTTTAAGCCTTCAATAATAATTGCGTCCATCGGATTACTCGGGCGTGTATAACGTGAATCATCACCTGCTTGCTACATCAGCATCACGTGTGTCGCTTTGCGATGTAGCAGCAGCTTGCTTGTTATATAAAAGCTGGGCGATGTCTATAAATTAATGTTTGAGCAGCAGATTTGGGTCCATACTTTGTACCATCTGCAAGCGCTGGTCGGCATAAATGTCGGTATACGGCGCCAGGATACGCATGAAACGGTCAAAGTACAGCATTTGCTTGAACAGCAGCGCGAAATCACGCGGGAAACGGATGCCATGACGTTCACCAACCGCCACCATATCCATCATGATGTCATTTAAATCGGCCGGATTTGAACTGAGGATTTCCTGTGGATCGGCCAGCAGTACACCACTAAACAGACGTTCCAAATCTTGCGCCAGCACTTGGGTGTTAATCTGGGTATCGGTCATGCCCATTTTCAGCATGTTTTCCGCCATCAGCGTGTAGTCGGTATTCTGCAAGGCATCCATAAAGGCGATACAGGCCGTCCAGACTTCAGGCTTCAGCTGCCCGACAATACCAAAATCAATAAAACCGACGCGGCCATCTTCCAGCAGCATCAGGTTGCCAGCATGCAGGTCGGCATGGAAACTGTTACACATCATCAGGCTGCCAAACCAGGTATTCATGGCGGTAATTAACACCTGCGACGGGTCTTTGGCATACTGTTTTACCACTTCAAAATCGGTTAAAGGCACCCCGAAAAGACGCTGCATGGTCAACACCCGGCGAGTGGAATACTGATGATAAACCTTCGGCGCTGTTGCAGCCTGATTCTGGGTCAGGTTCAGATAATTGACAAAATCATCCAGGTTTTTGGCTTCTTCAATAAAGTCGACTTCGCGCACCATACGGACTTTAATTTCTTCGACAATATCGGCCAGAGAGGCGAATTTTACTTTTGGTACGGCTTTTTCCAGCAGCTTGGTGGCCCAGTGCAGCACATTCAGGTCAGTATATAAAATGGTTTCCACACCCGGTTTCTGGACTTTAATCACCACATCTTCGCCCGAGACCAGCTTGGCAGCATGCACCTGGGCAATGGAAGCCGAAGCCAGCGGGGTTTCATCAATCGAGGCAAAAATTTCGCCTAAATCACGCCCGGCGAATTCTGAAGCCAGCACCTGCTGTACATAGCTAAACGGCAATGATGGAGTTTGATCTAAACAGCCCTGAAACTCTTCCACATACTCACGTGGAAACAAAGACGGCGTGCTGGCAATAAACTGTCCCAGCTTGATATAGGTTGAACCGAGCGATTCAAAGGTTTCACGCATCAGTTTGGCATTGCTGGGTTTTTCAGTCGCATATTTCAGGCCGGCTTTGGCCGCCACGACCGCCGTTTCGCCCATACGCGCCACGGAACGAAGGCCATCTAACCAGATATTGTTTTTCATAATGTCTTCGATGAAATTAAATTTGAGTCAGTGTAGCAAAAAATTGATGTCAGATAGATTTATCTTGCCTGACAGCATGGGCAATTTCGGTCTTTTTCAAACGCCAGCAGGCGCTGTTTTAAACTCAGCCCATCCCAGAGCAGCAGCTTCTGTTTTAACGCAGCAATTCCCAGACCTAAATAGATCAAGGTATGATGCGCCTGTAAACTGGCCATCACATTCGGAGTCGTGGCCAGCACACCAGAATCGGCGCAGCGCAGGCTTTCATTGGCCTGATCTTCTTTTGGAAACAGGCATTCATAGCAGGCCGAATCACCTTCTACCATAAACAACTGGCCCTGAAAACCAATGGCCGAGGCACTAATCAGCGCCACCTGATGCTGCACACAAACACGGTTGACCAGATAGCGGGTACTGAAATTATCGCAGCCATCTAAAACCAGATCCTGCTGGGCAATCAGTCCGATAGCATTGCTGTCATCCAGTTTGGCTGTGATGGCCTGTACCTGAATATGCGGATTAATCTTTTGCAGACGCTTGGCCAGAATGTCGGCCTTATAGAAGCCTAAATCTTCTGCGCTATAGGCAATTTGACGTTGCAGGTTACTGATTTCAATCGTATCTGCATCAATGAGGGTGATTTTTCCGACCCCGGCGCGCGCCAACAGTTCAGCACTGCTACAGCCGATACCACCACAGCCGACAATCAGCACATTGGCCAGTTTTAATTTTTCCTGCGCTTCGATGTCCCAGCCATCCAGCAAAATCTGGCGACTATATAAATGCATTTCTGCATCGCTCAGTTCCTGCCAGTTATCCTCAAGTGTCACCATTTATCTTCCTGTTTTTTGCTGGCTATAGTGTAATTCGATTGATTTTTTTTAACAGCCTTACCCACCGTTTTTTTGGTTTTCGCCGCCCTTCGTTTTATATATGACCTCTTGGTCTGGATGATATGTAAACAACTGTCTTGCCTGATGCGCTTTTGTTGAGCGCAGATATTGTTTTACCCTGAATCTGTATGAGTTAGGTGAGACCGCTACGCGAAGCACAAAAATCGTTTTACTCTGCTTGTGAATGAGTTCTTTTGCGTAAAAGCGCATTTACTGACATCAGGAGCAAAGCACATGAACGATCAACATAACCGCGACAAATTATGGGAACTGATTAAAGATGTACGCTTCACCATGATCAGTCACCACACCGAAACCCAAGAAATTCATGCACAGCCAATGACCATGCTCAATTCTGAAAAGCTGCATGAACGTCAGAATTTGTATTTTATTTTGCGTGACAGCAATGATCTGGTTACAGCTGTGACCAGCGGCCGTAACCAGATTGGTCTGGCGTTCTCCAAACCCTCAGACGGGATTTATGTGTCGATGAGTGCACATGCACAAATCAGTACAGATCGTGCCCTGATTGATCAGCTCTGGAATCCATGGGCGGAAAACTGGTTTAACGGCAAGGATGATCCTTCGGTGCGTGTTCTGGTGGCAGAAGCGATTAGTGCCGAATACTGGAATGTCACCGACAATAAAGTCACCCAGTTATTTAAAGTACTGAAAGGCAATCTGACCGGTAAAACTGGTGAACCCAATTCTGAACACCAGAAAATGGATTTATAACAGCCACATATACGCCTTGAAATAGCCATAAAAAAAGTCACGCTTTGACCTGTATTTTGCAGATTCTTGCGTGACTTTTTATAGATAAAAATAAAACTGATAAAAATCAATACCAAGAAACCAAATGTAATGACATACAAATTACATAAATTAAATAATTTTAATTGTCTTCTATCTCCTCTTAACTGACTTTTTCCAACAGTATCTGTTTATCAATTTCCTGCTGCTTAAGGATATTGCGTTGAATCTTGCCGCTGGAGGTTTTGGGTAAAGCCTCGACAAATTCAATCTCTTTCGGATAAGCATGTTTGGATAAACGTGAACGCACATAATGCTGTAGTTTTTGTTCCAGTGCCGGACTTGCAGCAAATTGTGCTTTTAGCACCACAAAGGCTTTAACGATTTCAGTACGCGCCGGGTCCGGTTTACCCACCACGGCTGATTCCAGCACTTCCTCACATTCCAGCAAGGTGCTTTCGACATCAAACGGTCCGACCCGATAGCCCGAAGTTGTAATGACATCGTCTGCACGCCCAATAAAATCAATTCCGCCCAGCTCATTTAAACGCACCGTATCACCGGTTAAATAGTACTGGCCCACAAAGGATTTACGGTTATGTCCGGCATAGCCTTTAAACCACATTAATGGAGATTGTGATTCATCCAGCGCCAGCGTGCCAATTTCACCCGCGGCAACTTCCTGATGCTGTGCATTTAATACCGCAAAACGATGTCCCGGAATGGCATAACCGGCCGAGCCCACTTTTTTGTGATGTTCCAGCGCATGATGATTGGCAATCACCATGCCCAGTTCAGTTTGTCCGTACTGATCGTAAACATTGACCTCGAGATCCTGTTTAAACCAGTGAATAACTTCTGGGGTTAGTGGCTCACCGGCACTGCTGACCACGCGCAAGGTTTTAGGTACACCGGCAAATTTTTCTTTAAAGCCAAAGAACATACGAAATGCTGTTGGTGAACCGGCCAAATTGCTGACCTGATATTTTTGAATGACTTCCAGTGCATGATCGACACTAAATGGTCGTTCATCCATGATAATACTGTGCCCCAGACTGAGCGGCCCGGTAATGCCATAATACAGCCCATAGGCCCAGCCCGGATCGGCCAGATTCCAGAACGAATCTTCAGCACGTAAATCGACCGCATACTGCATATAACCTTTAAAGGCCAGCAAGGCTTTTAAAGGCACCGGCACCGATTTTGCCAGACCCGTGGTGCCCGAAGTAAACATCATCAGGAAGTCATCTTCAAAGCTGCGCAGTACCGGCTCAAAACTGGCAGAATGCAGATTCAGCTGCTGCCAGAAATCGGCATCACTTGTTCCAGCGGCTTCGGCACCGACGGTTAATATACCAATCTGCTGCAACGAACTGAGTTTGGCGCGTTGCTCGGTATGGGTCACAATAAAGCGGGTATTGGCAGTCTCCAGTCGATGTCCAATCGCTTTCGATTCAAATGCCGTAAATAGCGGCTGATAGACCGCGCCCATCCGCCAGGTGGCCAATACGGTAATCAGTAATTCCGGAGTACGTGGCAGCAGACCGGCAATACAGTCGCCTGCTTTTAAACCCTTTTCTTGAAAATAATTGGCCAGCTTGCCTGAAGCCTCAGCCAGCTGATCAAAGCTCCAACGGGCTGATTCACCCTGCTTACCCTCCCAGATCAAAGCGGTGTGCTGCTGTCCAGAATATCGACCACAGCATTCGGTATAGGCATTCAGCGCCTGTGCCGTTCCCTGTAACTGGGTAGCAATCAGTTGTTCCAAATTAAAATCTTGATAGGCGTCTTGCAACGTTTTCATGGGGGCAACCTCTTATCCTTCGGGGCGATTGATCTGCAAAAACATCCGTATTGCAGAACGTGTTCCTTGTTGTTTTCATGCCATCGGGCTGATGGTCTGCAGTCCATCCGACTGCAGGGTTATTTCTTATACTGCTGTTTTTAGGTTGTGCCCATGCAAAGTGGTCTTCACATGGGAGATGGGTTAGATGATGAATAACATCTTATGCTTCAGTTCAGCATAAGGACGGCGCGACTGCAATTTCCATTGGCCTCAATCGTGATGCCGTGTTTGAACATATTGCTGTATCAACGCCGGTTTAAGGCTGGGTCACAGCCCGGGCAATCACCAAACGCTGAATATCCGAAGCACCTTCATAAATCTGGCTAACCCGAACATCGCGGTAAATCCGTTCTACCGGGAAGTCGGACACATAACCATAACCACCATGAATCTGGATGGCATCGGAGCAGACGCGCTCTGCCATGGTTGAAGCAAACAGTTTGGCCATCGAAGCCTCTTTTAAACACGGTAAACCGGCATCTTTTAAGCTGGCTGCATGCAAAATCAACTGACGCGCCGCTTCAATTTGCGTGGCCATATCGGCCAGACGAAAAGCCACTGCCTGATGTTGCACGATCTCAACCCCAAAGGCTTTACGTTCATTGGCATATTCCACGGCGGCATCTAAAGCAGCACGCGCCATCCCCACCGATTGGGCAGCAATCCCGATCCGGCCTGACTCCAGATTGGACAAAGCAATTTTATAGCCTTCGCCTTCCTGACCGAGCAGATGATCAGCTGGAATACGGCATTGATCCAGCACAATAGTCGCCGTATCGGAACAATGCTGCCCCATTTTGTCTTCTAAGCGCGACACGATATATCCGGGGTTCTCGGTCGGGACCAAAAAGCAGGAAATGCCTTTTTTGCCGGCAGATTTATCGGTCACGGCAAAGACTAAAGCCAGCTGGGCGTGTTTACCGGTGGTAATAAACTGCTTGGTGCCATTTAATATCCAGCTGTCACCATCACGTTCAGCCTTACATTCGATGGCACTGGCATCGGAACCGACTTGCGGTTCGGTCAGGCAAAAACAGCCTAACCATTCACCGGTCGCCAGTTTGGTCAGATAATGCTGTTTTTGCGCTTCAGTGCCATAGCGCTGGATGATGCCGCACGGCAAGGAGTTTTGCACACTCACAATCGTCGAAATCGCACCATCTCCTGCGGCAATTTCCTCTAAAGCCAGCACCAGCGAAATATAGTCCAGACCGGCACCGCCCCACTGTTCCGATACGGTCATGCCCAGTGCACCTAAAGCGCCCAGCTCTTTCAGTTCCTGTGCCGGAAACTGTGCGGTTTTATCGCGTTCGGCCGCGGTCGGTTTCAATTTCTCCTGCGCATAGCTACGCATCATGTCCTGAACCATTTTTTGTTGTTCATTTAAAATCATTGCTTTCTCGTTCTCATTACGTTGGATTCGGCTGAAGTACGCTGGCTGATCTAAAAACTTGGGGGATGGTCTAGCTGCAGCATCAGCACGACAACCAGACCAGATGGGTTTATCTTATTTTTATTTACTTAGGCTATTTATTTAACCCAGCAAAGGGCTGCTTTTTTAAGCATTGTACTTATTTAGGCTGCATCCGGATCGCACCATCCAGACGAATCACCTCACCATTCAAATAGCCATTTTCAAAAATCTGTCCTACCAACTGGGCAAATTCATGTGGCTTAGCCAGACGCGGTGGATATGGCACCATCTGTCCTAAGGCATCCTGCACATGCTGTGGAAAGGCTTTCAGCATTGGTGTTTCCATAATCCCCGGTGCAATGGTCATCACGCGGATCGATTCACGGGCCAGTTCACGCGCTAGCGGCAAAGTCATCGCCACAATTGCACCTTTGGACGCAGAATAGGCCGCCTGACCAATCTGTCCTTCATACGCCGCCACTGAAGCGGTATTGACAATTACACCGCGCTCTTCTTCACCAGCTTGCAGTTGATATTTGGCCATCAGCTGCGCAGCAAAACGAATCATGTTAAAGCTGCCACTGACATTAATGTCCAGCACTTTCTGGAACATGCTTAAGCTATGTAAGCCTTCTTTGCCCAGCACTTTGGCTGAAGGTGCGATGCCGGCACAGTTGACCAGACCATTTAACTGGCCATAGTGCTGCTCAATCTCGGCAAAGAATTGCTCTACCGCGGCTTCATCGGTCACATCCAGCGCCTTAAACTGGGCTTTTTCACCCAATTGCTGTGCCATTTGCGTACCCAGCTCCTGATTCATATCGACCAGAATGACATTGGCCCCCTGCTCCACCAGATACTGTGCAGTAGCAGCGCCCAAACCAGATGCACCACCGGTAACCACACATACTTTTCCTTGAATCTTCATTTTATTTTCCCAAATAGTTTTGTTATCAATGACACATACTCGACTTAAGATGCAGAGTAATCAGACTCCAGCTTGAGTACAATTTCCAAATACAGCATCCTGCATGATGCCTTTGAACAATAGCATTTTTAACATAATTTTAAATTGAATAGACACGCGATGACGCCATCCCATTTGCATTATAGTAAAGGCACCATTTCTATTGCACTGGTGCATGAAGCACTGCAAGCCGCCCAGCAGCAAGGGGTGGAAATTCACTCCATTCTGACCCGGGCCGGTATTCCGCTGGAGCTGATGCATTCGGCCAAAGCGCGGGTGTCGGTGCTGCAATATGGGCAGCTGTGGATTGCCCTGGCCGATGCCATGAATGATGAGTTTTTTGGTATGGACAGCCATCCGCTGCGCCGTGGCAGTTATCGTTTATTGTCCAAATGGGTCTACTCTGCCGATACCATTGAAACCGCACTGAAAGAGATTCTAAAGTTTTTCAACCTGATTCTGGATGATCTGCGCGGGGAACTGCAGCTCAACAAAGATGCTGCTGTGCTGACCCTTCATGATCGGGCGCAGCCCAAAGCCATGTTCAGTTATGCGACTTATTTAATGCTGGTGCATAGCCTGATCTGCTGGCTCAGTGGACAGCGCATTGCCATTCAAAAAATCGAACTAAAATGCCCGGCTCCAAGCGATGATGCAGATTATCGGGTGCGCTTTTGTGAAAACATTCGCTATGAACAACCCGACAACCGAATCTATTTTGATGCGCAGGCTTTGGGTCTAAAAATCAAGCAGGATGAGCGCAGCTGGAAACGCTTTTTACAGCAAACCCCGTATAACCTGCTGGTGCGTTTTAAAAATCCGCATGCGTTAAGCACGATGATTCGCAAACAACTGATGCAGCGTCCGCCAAGTGAATGGCTGGAACTGCATGAACTGACCCGACAACTGAATATGTCAGGCGCCACTTTTCAGCGCCGTTTAAAACAGGAAGGTACCAGCTATCAGCAACTGAAAAATGAAATCCGCCGCGATACCGCGATTGAACTGCTCTCGAAAACCGAGCTATCGCTACAAGATATTAGTGAACGGCTGAATTTTCATGATCCAAGTGCCTTTCACCGAGCCTTTAAAAAGTGGACTGGCTTAAATCCGGGGGCCTACCGGCAGAATCAAAGCTAGCCGTTATTTATGCTGATATTTTTAACTCAGAACTTTTAAATATAAGTTGCAATATGAAGCACTTGGCATTTCAAGTGCAGTATTTGAACCGGTCATTCATCGTAACAGCATTGCCAATCACACCAAAATAGATTAATTTTCACTCAATTTATCGCATAGATTCTATGCAATTTTGGCTGTAATCCCTCCTCCTCCTTGTTGTACTCCATCTTTAGAGGTTCCCATGCTTAAGATGATTGATGTGCTTGCACAAAATCTGGTTCAAAATTTTAATCACGCACTTTCTACTCCTTCAGAGCAACTTGATGAATTGCTGAATCAAGGCATTCTCAACACCTCTGAAGATCAGTTACGTAATGCGATGGCGGCATTTTTTGATCGTGAAGATGCGCTAGAAGCGGCACAAGCCTTAGATATTCCTCAGGAAGATCTGCACGCCTTACAAGCAGGCTTAGCACTTAAAGATGAAAACCTGAGCGAAACGGCAAAAATTGTAGCGCTGTGTCTGGCTTTAGAAACCGATAGCCTGGCTCAAGTGGAAGTATCTGACTGTCTGCAAGATTACCCAATGTAAATCTTGGACAGTTACCCAACGCTCTATTCAAGTGACGCTACGGTGTCACTTTTTTGCTTGGATTATACTGAATCATCCCAACGTATACGGCTTGCATTGCCTTGTCCGGCTATGGAACACTACGGCTGAGCATCCGGGCAGAAGCACTATGATTATTCGGGATAAAAGCAACAGTTTCGCATTACTTTTTGCATGGTCAGGCACCATCTTGCCCAAGGTCATGCCGGCCTTAATGATGGTGGTGTTCATTTCCACCGTGCTGGTCTATCTGTCCTCGCATCATTATGTACAGGCGCCGGCTGTGCCCGCAATTGGCTTTACCATTTTCGGGGTAATCCTGTCGATTTTCCTCAGTTTCAGAAATACCGCCAGTTATGAACGCTGGTGGGAAGGCCGCAAATTATGGGGTCAGCTGATTGCCACCTCACGCCATCTTGCCCGTGATTCCTATGTGTTGCCGCCCGCCGAACGTCAGGTGCTGATGTATCGGGTAATGCTGTTTAGCAATTTACTGAAAAACCGGCTGCGCACCCAGAATGAGCCGATTGATTTTTATCATAACAAGGTCAATTTAAGCCCAGCCGATTATCAGGCGCTGTTTGGGCATATCAATGCCGCCCAGTTTATTCTGGAACAGATTCAAAAAGATCTGGTCAAGGTCCTGCACAGCGGCGAACTGTCAGATATTGTCTATCATGGTCTAAACAAGCACATTATTGCCTTGGGGGATATTCAGGCTGGCTGTGACCGAATTCTGACCACGCCGTTACCGTTTTCGTATTCGGTACTGCTACACCGTACCGTGTACTGTTTCTGCTTTATTCTGCCTTTTAGTTTAGAGGCGAATTTAGGTATCTGGACCCCCATTCTGGTGGGATTAATTGCCTATCTGTTTTTGGGTTTGGATGCCTTAAGCGAACAACTGGAAGAGCCATTTGGCCTGCAAGATAATGACCTGCCACTGAGTGCCATGGTCCGGCTGATTGAACGGGAAATGCTTAGTGCCTTGGGTGAGGAGTTACCTCCGGCCATTCAGGCGATTAAAGGCAACCTGACTTAATCGCCGAGTTGGCCGATAGTCACCCGATCATTACCGCCATAATCCAGAATGGTGCGTACCGCAACAAAACCGGCATCGTTAAAGATATTTTGCACAGCTACTGCCTGATCATAACCATGCTCTACAGCAATCCAGCCTTGCGGTTTTAACCAGTGCTTGCCTTGCTGAATAATAATCTCAAGATCAGATAAGCCCTGCTTGGCCGCCACTAAGGCCCGTTCAGGTTCGGTGGCCAAATCTTTCATATGTACATCATCAGCCGCAATATACGGTGGATTCGACACAATCAGATCAAACCTCGGCTCGGCAGGAACGCCTAAAGCAGCAAACCAGGCGCCCAGCTTAAACTCTACCCGCTCCAAGTTATGCGTCTGCGCATTTTCTTTGGCAACCGCCAGAGTCGGCGGATAAATATCGGTTGCAGTCACCTGCCAATCCGGACGTTCCGATGCCAAGGCCAAGGCAATCGCACCGGTGCCAGTTCCCAGGTCGATAATCGCCGCTTGTGCCGGTAAATCCAGTTGCAAACAGCTTTCTACCAGTACTTCGGTATCTGGTCTTGGCACCAGGGTATCTGGTGTGACTTTTAAATCCAGTGTCCAGAATGGCTGTGAACCGGTGACATAGGCCAAGGGTTCACCTGCTTCAATCCGGGCAATACCCGCAAGATATTGCTGTTCCTGTTCTGGGCTTAGCTCACGATCGGCCTGATATTTCAGCGCCAAGGCAGATAAACCTAGAATATGCTCCAGTAGCCAGAGATTTTCCTGACGTTCGTAGCTGTCTGCTACGCCACGAATGGCCAGTGCATCGGCAATTTTCATTAGCCACCATTTTGCTGGGCAAGTAACGCCAGCTGATCGGCCTGATATTCACGGTGCAGGCTGTCCAGCAATTCGGTTAAATCACCTTCCATCACTGCATCTAACTTATATAAAGTTAAGTTAATACGATGATCGGTCATCCGCCCTTGCGGATAGTTATAGGTGCGAATACGCTCGGAACGGTCGCCGGAACCGACCAGGTCACGACGCATTTCCGAAGTGGCGGCATCTGCTGCGGCACGTTTGGCATTTTCCAGACGCGAGGCCAATAAGGCCATGGCTTTGGCTTTGTTCTTGTGCTGCGAACGCTCTTCCTGACATTCCACCACCGTGCCGGTTGGAATATGGGTAATACGCACCGCAGAGTCAGTTTTGTTGACGTGCTGACCACCGGCACCCGAAGCGCGGTAGGTATCAATACGTAAATCTGCCGGGTTAATATCCACCGTGGTATCGACATCAATTTCAGGCAAAATAGCCACGGTACAGGCGGACGTATGTACACGGCCTTGCGATTCAGTTGCCGGAACACGCTGGACACGATGTGCGCCACTTTCAAATTTCAGGCGGCCATAGACCCCGTCACCATTAACCAGACAAATCACTTCTTTATAGCCGCCGTGTTCGCCTTCGTTTTCTGACAGCACTTCAATACGCCAGCCTTGAGATTCGGCATATTTGCTGTACATGCGGAATAAATCGCCGGAGAAAATTGCTGCTTCATCACCACCGGTGCCGGCACGAATTTCCAGATAGGCCGAGTTGGCATCATTCGGATCTTTAGGAATCATCAGGATGTTTAAATCCGCTTCCAGCTGTTCAATCAGTGCCTTGTTTTCCTTGATCTCTTCCTGCGCCATCTCTTTAAAGTCAGGATCGGACAGCATTGCTTCAGCCGTTTCAATATCGGCTTCGGCCTGGGTATATTTGCCCCAGACTTCGGTAATTTCGCTCAGGTCATTGTGTTCGCGCGACAGCTGGCGAAAGCGTTTGTTATCGGAAATGACTTCAGCATCGGCCAAGAGTGCTGTTAATTCTTCGTGACGGTCAGAAAGTTGATCTAATCGTAAACGTAACGATTCTTTCATTGTGCAAATTATCTCAATATACAGGCTGTCGCCCTAATTCAATAAGGCCAGCGAAATCAAAAAATTGCCATAGTTTAACGATTCTGGCCAGCAAATAACATCTTTATTCGTAGCAGAAACTGCGTGGTTGATGGTCAAATCCGGCAAATACGCTACAGCGTGCAAGAGATGCATCCTGCCTCTTTCAATTTAAAGTCTGGGCTGCCGATAAAATCGACAGTTTTAATACAACTTATACAAAGCCGAAACCAAAGCACTGAATTATGAAGGTGCCTCTCCATATTTGCAGGGAATCCTTTTGTTACATTTACTGCCATCAAATGACATTAAAAAGTCCGCTCTTGGACATGGAGTGAATATGAAACTCAATGCTGTTTTATTAAGTGCAACGCTTGCTGCCACTTCTTTCATGACGGTGAATGCACATGCTGACAATGCGACCCGTGTAGCTGCAGCCAGTGCCTTAGGTAGTGTCGCAGGTACAGCCTTAGGTAAAAACATGGGCGGTACCACGGGTGCAACCATTGGTGCGGCTTTAGGTGGTGCAGGTGGCGCAGCTGTAGCCAGTAACAAACGCCATCGTACTGAATCTGCCATTGGCGGTGCCTTAGGTGGCGGTGCGGGTTATACCGTGGGTCAGAACATGGGCGGTACGAATGGTGGTTATATTGGTGCAGCACTTGGTTCAGCCGGTGGTGCAGCGCTGGGTAACAAAATTTCCAAAGATAAAGAATACGACCGTTACCAGGAACGTAAATGGAAGAAAAAACGTCGTCGTTAATTCTCCCCTTGTAAAAAAGCATCTTCAGGATGCTTTTTTTACGCCTGGGATTTCATTTTTTCAGTAGATGGATGAGGAGGCAATTATGAAGAGATTCGACAGAAAAATTACACAGCGTTGACCAAAATTAGCATTTTGACACCTGTGCCCTCCACGATCTTTTCTCAAAGTTTTTCTACATTAAAGTCAAGACAAATTGAATGTGCTCTTTGGAGTGTAACCATGAAGATCAACAAAATTTTATTGAGTACAGTACTGGCCAGCTCAGCACTTATGATGGGTACAGCACACGCCGATAACAACACCCGTGTCGCAGTAGGTTCGGCCTTGGGTGGTGTGGTCGGTGCAGCCATTGGCCAGCAAATGGGCGGCTCAACCGGTGCATTAATTGGTTCGGCCTTGGGTGGTGCCGGTGGTGCAGCGGTCTCTGCCGATAAACGTGACCGCAATGGTGCAGCCATTGGTGCCGCTTTAGGCAGTGCCGGTGGTTATAGTGTCGGTAAAAACATGGCCGGCAGCAATGGCGGTTATATTGGCGCAGCCTTAGGTGGTGGCGCCGGAGCAGTGTTAGGTACCAAAGTCAGCGAAGATCGCCGTTATGATGACCGTTATGACCGTCGCTACGACAGCCGTGGCTACCGTTACAACGATTACCGTTATAATGACCGTTACCGCGGTGATAATGGCTTGCATCTGGGTCATTACAAAAACGGGAAACGCCGTTAATTTCAAAGTTCAGAATCTGAACCTATCACAAGCACCTTCGGGTGCTTGTATTGTTTTACACGCTAAAACTTTATATCGAAAAAAAACGATATACAAATACCGGGACACAACGTATGCTGTGAGCCATATATATGTGAATAGAGAACGCCAATGCGCAGTTTAAAAGACACACAATTTTCCATTCTGGAACTGGCACCGGTTCGTGACGATAAAACCATTCAATTTTCCCTGCATCATGCGCTAGAGCTGGCGCAACGGGCAGAAAAACTGGGCTATGCCCGCTTCTGGCTGGCTGAACATCATAATATGGACGGAATTGCCAGCTCGGCCACAGCGGTGCTGCTCGGCTATATTCTGGCCAACACCCAGACTTTAAAAGTGGGTTCTGGCGGGATTATGTTGCCCAACCACGCCCCTTTAGTGGTGGCAGAACAGTTCGGTACACTGGCTACACTCTATCCGGACCGGATTGAGCTGGGTCTTGGTCGTGCGCCCGGCACCGATCAGACCACCATGCGTGCCTTGCGCCGTGGCCGTCAGGAAACTGAAGACCAGTTCCCGCAAGATGTGCTGGAAATTCTGCACTATTTCAAAGAACCTGAACCGCAGCAACGCATTGTAGCGACGCCGGGACAAGGCACCCATGTTCCGGTCTGGTTACTCGGTTCCAGCCTGTTTAGTGCCCAGCTGGCAGCCCGATTGGGTCTGCCCTACTCGTTTGCCTCACACTTTGCGCCGCGGATGCTCGGTCAGGCCATTCAGCTGTATCGGGATAACTTCCAGCCGTCTGAATATCTAGATCGGCCTTATGTATCGATGGGCGTGCCAACGGTCGTGGCGGCCACCGATGAAGAAGCGCAGTTTTTGGCTACCAGTGCCTATCAGCGGGTCTTAGGTTTAATGCGTGGTCAGAGCCTGAAATTAAAAGCGCCAGTCGCCAGCATGGACGGTTTATGGTCACCGGCTGAAAAAATGTCAGTCGATAACTTCTATGCCATGGGGCAAATTGGCTCACCGGCGACTGTTAAAGCCGGCTTAGAACAGTTATTGAGCCGTTATGAGGTCGATGAGTTTATCTTTACCTGTGATGTCTATGACACTGAAAAACGTCTGCAAAACTTTGACTACCTGATGCAGCTCAAATAAGTTTCATCGAGCTGTGATGGCGCCTGTAAACCATATGGATTTGCAGGCTTTTTTATTGTGATGGTGAATCTATTCTCGCCCCATCCTGCACCGATATTTTAGTCACCGTGACCGAAATGACTGGCCAGATAGTTAAAGCGCTTTACCTTCCAGCAAGAGCTGACTAAAAATAGAGTAAAACATCTAAATTGATAAAACCAAGAATGAAAGGATGCCCTCATGGTCGTTAAACAGCAGGATACCGGCAAAAGCGTATTTGAAAATTGTGCAGCAGACTTTCATGCCTTTCAGGGGCTTTGCATCAGTGCCAAAGACAGTAAACAGCATGACTTCAGTCAACGCAGCGTGGCGATTATTGGTGCCAATCAGGACAGTGTCTCGCAGCTGGACAAAATTGCCCAGGTCGCCAGTCAGGTCAAAGTCTTTCAGATTGAACCGCACTTTGTATTACCAGGTACCGAACGCGGTATCCATCGTTTAATCAGCCATCCGCTGGTATTTAAAAACCGCCGGCTGTTTAATAACCGGGTCAAGAATATTCTGGCCTTGCGCTTTTTAGATGCGCAAGTGGTAGATACCTGGCTAAAACGTCAGCTGACCCCGAATATTGCCGATACCCAGCACGCCTATTTTAAATCGGACAGTTATTATGCTGCGCTGCAACGCGACAACTGTCAGTTAATTACCTGGCCCATTGCCCGAATTGCAGAACACAGTATTTATACCATTGATGGCAGTGAATATAAGGTCGATGTAATTATTACCACCCACCGTAATCCAGAAAAGTAAATACAGGTACAAGTAAATTAAAAGAGCGGTAAATTAAGAGAAAAGTGTTATTAATTTTCAAGTCGATTAGAGCAGTGGATGAAATAGGATTTTAGACCGTTTTTTTAGTTTTTGAATTTGATTTCAGTCTAATATCCACTGGAATACTGCAGCCTGCAGTATTCCAGTGTTAACCACAATTACTTAACCAATACGACGTTTCAGACCGGTCATTTGCAGGACACGGGTCGAAATTTCTTCAATCGACATTTCAGACACATTCAGGTATTTAATCCCTTCAGAAATATAAATGCCTTCAATGGCGCGTAATTCCATCTGGCACTGGTTAAAGCTGGCATAACGGCTATTGGCCTTACGTTCGGTACGAATTGCCACCAGACGCTCGGCATCAATCATCAAACCAAATAATTTATGTTTATGTGGGCGCAACACGGCTGGCAAACGGTTATCATCCAGATCTTCTTCGGTCAGTGGATAGTTGGCCACACGTATACCAAACTGTAATGACAAATAAATCGAGGTTGGGGTTTTACCGGAACGGGATACGCCAATGAGAATCAGATCAGCTTTGTCATAGTGACGGGTACGCGCACCATCATCATTGTCCAAAGCAAAATGCACCGCATCAATACGTGCTTTATACGATTCTGAATCAGTTACAGCATGGGTCTGCCCCACCAGCGTGGTTGGCTGTGTGCCCAGCACATCGGCCAGTTTGCTGATCAGCCCCTCAAATACGTCCAGATTGACGGCATTGGCGGTGTTGATAATATCGCGCACATACGGATCGACCAAAGTATCAAATACCAGTGGCGGCTGACCATCTAATTCGGCACGTCGGTTAATTTCTGACACCACATCGGTGGCTGCTTCTTCCGAGCTAATATAGGGAATAATATGAATGTCAAAATCGACATTCGGAAACTGCGCTAAAAGGGAGTGTCCCAAGGTTTCGGCTGTAATTGCGGTTCCATCGGAAATAAAGAACACACTCCGCTTAATTTGTTTACCTTCGGACATTAAAATTCTCCTTAAACATTTGTCTTAGTGCTATATAATCTTTATAGTAAACTGATCTTACATGACTGTCGCTTAGTTAAATTAAAAAGCTAAGCATATTCAATATAATTTCATGACAAGATAGTGATTAATACTGCAAAAGTGGAGTAACAACTTTGGAAGCGCGCGTAATTGGTCTAGAAAAATTAGGGAAACACGACGTTGAGCTCGTAGGTGGGAAAAACTCATCTCTGGGCGAAATGATCAGCCATTTGTCTAATGCTGGCGTCTCTGTACCAGGTGGCTTTGCGACAACGGCTCAAGCTTATCGTGAATTTCTCGAGCAAAGTGGCCTAAACGCTAAAATTCAAGCCGAGCTTAAAACGTTAAATGTAGATGACGTCAATGCTCTTGCTGAGACAGGCGCAAAAATCCGTCAATGGATTGTCGACACTCCGCTTACGGCAGAACTTGAAAAAGAAATCCGCGATGCTTTCGCAGAACTTTCTAACGGCAACCCTGACATCGCGGTTGCCGTTCGTTCATCTGCTACCGCAGAAGATTTGCCAGATGCTTCTTTCGCGGGTCAACAGGAAACTTTCCTGAACATCCGTGGCATCGACAACGTCCTGATTGCCATTAAAGAAGTATTTGCCTCTTTGTACAACGACCGCGCAATTTCTTACCGTGTACACCAAAACTTTGACCATGATGTTGTTGCCCTGTCTGCTGGCGTACAACGCATGGTGCGCTCAGAAACAGGTGCCGCAGGTGTAATGTTCACCCTGGATACAGAATCTGGTTTCCGTGATGCAGTCTTTATTACGGCTTCTTACGGTCTGGGTGAAATGGTGGTACAAGGTGCGGTCAACCCGGACGAATTCTATATCTCTAAGCCACTGTTAAGAGCAGGTAAACACGCAGTTCTACGTCGTAACCTCGGTTCTAAACACCAGAAAATGATTTATGGTGAAGAAGGTGCGGCTGGTAAATCTGTGGTTGTGGTTGATGTTGAAAAAGCCGACCGTCAACAGTTCGCCTTAAACGATCACGAACTGCAAGAACTGGCAAAACAGGCGTTAATCATTGAAGAGCACTACGGTGCACCAATGGACATCGAATGGGCCAAAGATGGTGATGACGGTTTAATTTATATTGTTCAGGCGCGTCCGGAAACAGTGAAAAGTCGTCAAAACGTGGGCACCATGGAGCGTTACCTGCTGAAACAACGCGGCACGGTATTGTGTGAAGGCCGTTCAATTGGTCAGCGTATCGGGTCTGGTAAAGTTCGCATCGTAACCTCGATTAAAGAAATGGACAAAGTCCAAGACGGTGATGTACTGGTTTCTGACATGACCGACCCGGATTGGGAACCAGTGATGAAACGTGCCGCTGCCATTGTCACGAACCGTGGTGGTCGTACCTGTCACGCTGCGATTATTGCGCGTGAATTAGGTGTTCCTGCAATTGTGGGTTGTGGTAATGCCACTGAAGTCTTGACTGACGGTCAGGAAGTGACAGTATCTTGTGCTGAAGGTGATACCGGTTTCATTTACGAAGGTGCTTTAGATTTTGAAGTACAACGTAACTCAATCGAGTCGATGCCTGCGCTGCCGTTCAAGATCATGATGAACGTGGGTAACCCGGACCGTGCGTTTGACTTCGCGCAAATTCCAAACGAAGGCATTGGCCTGGCACGTCTTGAGTTCATCATTAACCGTATGATTGGTGTGCATCCAAAAGCACTACTGAATATTGACAGCTTGCCACGTGAAACACGTGCAGCCGTAATGGCACGTACTGCGGGTTATACTTCTCCAGTTGAATTCTATGTGGAAAAACTGGTGGAAGGTATTTCAACGCTGGCAGCCGCGTTTGCAGACAAGCCAGTCATCGTGCGTATGTCTGACTTCAAATCAAACGAATATGCCAACCTGATTGGCGGTAAGTTATACGAGCCGGAAGAAGAAAACCCGATGCTGGGCTTCCGTGGTGCAAGCCGTTATGTATCAGACAACTTCCGTGACTGCTTCGAGCTTGAATGTCGCGCACTGAAAAAAGTCCGTGATGAAATGGGCTTGACCAACGTACAAATCATGATTCCATTTGTACGTACTGTGGCTGAAGCGAAACGCGTGATGGAACTGCTGGCACAAAATGGCCTGAAACGTGGTGAAAATGGTCTGAAAGTGATCATGATGTGTGAATTACCAACCAACGCCCTGTTGGCTGAGCAATTCCTTGAACACTTCGATGGCTTCTCAATCGGTTCAAACGACTTGACCCAGTTAACCCTTGGTTTAGACCGTGACTCAGGTATTGTTTCTCATCTGTTTGATGAACGTGATGCAGCGGTAAAAGCCCTGCTGTCGATGGCGATTCATGCTTGCCGTAAAGCCGGTAAATATGTCGGCATCTGTGGTCAAGGTCCTTCTGACCACCCTGACCTGGCAAAATGGCTGATGGAACAAGGGATTGAATCTGTATCGCTGAACCCAGACTCAGTATTAGACACCTGGTTCTTCCTTGCTGAAGAAAAAGCTCAACAAGCTTAATAAAACATGTTAAAAAAGACCCATTCATTGGGTCTTTTTTATTTATAGATTTGAGATTTAAACTTTATGCAGATTTACTTGGCACGAAATAATCAACAAGCCGGTCCATATACCCTGGAGCAAGTAAACCAGATGCTTGCCAGCCAGCAAGTGTTACTGACAGATCTTGCATGGCATCAAGGGATGACAGAATGGAAAGCTTTAGGTGAGCTCACCCAAGGTAAACTTGTATATCAACCTGAAGGCTATGAGCCTGCGCCGGCCGCACCGGAAGCATCACCGTTTCAGCAGCCGCAGAATACTGCCAGCTATAACAATTCAAGCCTGAACCAGCCGCAAGCAAAAGCCGCTCAAACCGAACTGGCCTCTATCGGCACCCGTGCACTGGCGAAAATTATTGACCTGTTGCTGTGGTTACCGGCTGCCGCCATTCCATCTTTCTTTTTAACGCAGGACCAGTTTGGTCAACTGTCTGAACTGCAACAAAAAATGCAGTCAGCCACCAGCTCTGATCAGGCCGTGCAACTACAGTCGGAACTGTTTCGCCTGATTCCTGCCGATGCCTGGCAAATGATGGCTATTTACCTGCTGATTATGCTCGGGATTCAGGCATTTCTACTGGCCAAAAGTGGCCAGAGTATTGGTAAACGTTTAACCAAAATCAAGATTGTTGATGCTGAAGACCATAGCAAAGTAGGCCTGACCCGCGTGTTCGCCCTGCGTACCCTGGTTTTCATTATTTTGAATCTATTATTCATGCCGTTTATTACAATTGCCGATTATATCTTCGCTTTGGGTGAAAAACGTCAGACCTTGCATGACAAACTGGCCAAAACCAAAGTCGTAAAGCAAGAAAAATAAAAGATCAAAAAAAGGGATGAAATTTCATCCCTTTTTTATTCATTACATTGATATACAAATAAAAATATTTCGTAAAAAAGTTAATTCCGAGTGACAAAATCGGTTTTTATTACAGTCCTTTAAAGGCGCTTTTTGAGTAGCTTAGTTTGTCGATATCAGGCATAATGCCCTACAACGTAGCGGTGTATCATGATTGACAAGGATTTTTGCGTCAAAAAAAACTTATCAATCATGCGACACTATAATCGCTATCCCATAATTAAATTAGGGAATGGGACTCTTCACCGAGGTTGTAAAATGAGACAAACGATTTTAGCTGTATTGTCTTTATCTACGATGGCTGCACTCTTAACCGGGTGTGGCGGTGATATGGTACTTCTAAACTCGCAAGGTCCAGTTGCTGAAGGTCAATCGAACCTGATGATGACTGCGATCTACTTGATGCTATTAGTGGTGATTCCTTCAATCATCATGGCATTATGGTTTGGTTGGAAATATCGCGCATCAAATAAAGATGCAGACTATAAACCAACATGGGCACACTCTACTGCGATTGAAATCGTGGTTTGGGGTATCCCGGTTATTATTATTGGTATTCTAGCTTGGTTAACTTGGTGGGGTTCCCACAAGTATGACCCATACCGTCCAATCGAGTCAGATAAGGCTCCATTAACTGTTCAGGTTATTGCTGAACAATTCAAATGGATCTTCATCTACCCAGAACAGAACATTGCGACTGTTAACGAAATCCGCTTCCCAGAGCAAACGCCGGTAAGCCTTCGCTTAACATCCAACTTTACAATGAACTCGTTCTTTATCCCTGCATTGTCTGGTCAGATTTATGCAATGGCGGGTATGCAGACTCACCTGAACCTATTAGCGAACAGCACCGGTCAATACCGCGGCTTCTCGTCTAACTACTCAGGTTACGGTTTCTCTCAAATGCGCTTCCTTGCTCACTCTGTAACTGAAGCTGATTTTGATCAATGGGTAACTGCGGTTAAAGCCGGACAAGGCACAACGATCAATCCTGAAGCTGTTCAAAAAACAGTTCTAGATCAAGCTGAATTTGCATCTTTACGTGACGGTAACCGTTCACAGAAACAAATTGATGCAATGGTTCGTAACGCGAAAACAGAACTAGAGAAAAAACTTGCTGCAACTGCTGAAGCAGAAGGTCCTTATAAGACTCAGCCACATCCTGTGACTTATTACTCTTCTGTAGAGCAAGGCTTGTTTGAATCTGTGATCAATAAATACATGAGTAACTACCATGGTGCAGACCATTCAGCTCAAGCTGAAACTGCGCTTGAAGCGCCTGCTTCAGAAGCTCATGTAAACGTTGAACATGCGACTGCTTCTGTAGAGGAATAAGACATGTTTGGTAAGTTAGGACTAGATGCAATTCCGTACGATCCAATCGTACAGGCTACAGTTGTAATGATGATCCTGGGCGGTCTCGTTCTTGTTGCGGGTATTACCTACTTCAAGAAATGGGGTTACCTGTGGAATGAATGGTTCACATCTGTAGACCATAAAAAAATTGGTATCATGTATATCATCGTGTCTGTGGTCATGCTGCTGCGTGGTTTCGCCGATGCGATCATGATGCGTCTTCAGCAATTCCTTGCACGAGGTGGTGGCGAAGGTTATTTACACCCTGAGCACTACGACCAGATCTTCACCGCGCACGGTGTGATCATGATCTTCTTCGTGGCAATGGGTCTTGTAGTAGGCTTGATGAACATCTCTGTACCTTTACAGATTGGTGCTCGTGACGTTGCCTTCCCATTATTAAACTCTTTAAGCTTCTGGCTGTTCGCTGGTGCTGCGGGTCTAATCATGGTTTCACTTGCACTTGGTGAGTTCGCTGCAACAGGCTGGATGGCTTATCCTCCACTGTCAGGTATTGAATACTCTCCAGGCGTAGGTATGGACTACTACATCTGGGCATTACAGATCTCCGGTTTAGGTACGCTTCTAACGGGTGTTAACTTCTTCGTTACCATCATCAAGATGCGTGCGCCTGGCATGAAATTAATGGACATGCCGATCTTTACCTGGACATCTTTATGTACAGCGGTACTGATCATTGCTTCATTCCCAGTGTTAACTGCAACAATTGCAATGTTATCACTTGACCGTTACTTCGGTTTCCACTTCTTTACAAACGATATGGGTGGTAGCCCAATGTTGTATGTAAACCTGATCTGGACTTGGGGTCACCCTGAAGTTTATATCTTGGTATTACCAGCATTTGGTATTTACTCAGAAGTTGTTGCGACGTTCTCTCGTAAAACGTTGTTCGGCTACAAGTCAATGGTGTATGCAACTGTAGCAATTACTGTATTGTCTTTCGTTGTATGGGTTCACCACTTCTTTACCATGGGTGCAGGTGCCAACGTTAACGCGTTCTTCGGTATCATGACCATGATTATTGCGATCCCGACGGGTGTGAAAATCTTCTCTTGGTTATTCACCATGTACAAGGGCCGCATCACCTACACAACTCCAATGCTGTGGACACTTGGCTTCCTGGTGACTTTCGGTATCGGTGGTTTAACAGGTGTATTAATGGCAGTTCCACCAGCGGACTTCCTGGTACACAACTCTTTATTCCTGATCGCTCACTTCCATAACGTAATTATTGGTGGTGTAGTATTCGCGATGTTCGCAGGTATCATTTTCTACTGGCCAAAAATGTTTGGTTGGAGACTGAATGAAACTTGGGGTAAAGCTGCATTCTGGTTCTGGTTCTTAGGTTTCTACTTTGCGTTCATGCCGCTGTATATCCTTGGTTTCATGGGTATGACGCGTCGTCTGAACACATATGACAACCCAGATTGGGACCCATATGTCATGATCGCGATGGTGGGTTCGGTAATGATTGCCATTGGTATTGCATGCTTCTTGATGCAAATCATTGTTGGCTTCTTGCAACGTAACCAGCGTCTTGACCACACTGGCGACCCTTGGGATGGCCGTACCCTTGAATGGGCGACTTCATCTCCTGCTCCGTTCTATAACTTTGCGCATCTTCCAAAGATCAATGGCATTGATACTTTCTGGACTGACAAAGAGAATGGCGTAGCTTACGCGAAACCAGCGAAGTACGAAGACATCCACATGCCAACCAACCGTGCTGCGGGCTTTGTGATTGCTATGTTTATCACAGTAATGGGCTTTGCACTTATCTGGCACATCTGGTGGTTAGTAGTTGTAACGTTTATCGCGTCTATCATTTCGTTCATCGTGAGCTCGTTCACGAAGAAAGTGGACTACTATGTTCCTGCAGCAGAAGTAGAACGCATTGAAAACGAACGTTATGCCTTACTTGAAAAACACTTGAAGAAGGACTAAGACAATGGCTGAGGTACTTCATCACGACAACCACGGACACGATGAGCATCATCATCACGATGATACTGACATCACTGTCTTTGGTTTCTGGACTTACTTGATGAGTGACTTGATCATTTTCGGTACACTCTTCATTGCATTCGCTGTATTAAGCAGCCACGTTCCAGTTGGTACTCCAAGTGCAAAAGATCTTTTTGGCGAGTCTTTAGGTTTCGTTTTAACTGAAACCTTCGCCCTGCTGATCTCTTCAGTAACCTTTGGTTTTGCAGTTCTGGCTGCATACAAAAAAGATGTTGCTAAAGTTTTAACTTGGTTAGGCATCACATGGATCTTCGGTGCGATCTTTATTGGCATGGAACTATATGAGTTCAATCATTTAGTTCACGCTGGTCATGGCCCAAGCGTTAGTGCGTTCTTATCTGCGTTCTTTACTTTAGTTGGTACGCACGGTATTCACGTTACTTCTGGTCTGGTATGGATGATCGTGTTAATGATTCAAATCAAGAAATATGGTTTGACTCTACCTAACATGCGTCGTCTTGCTTGCCTAAGCTTGTTCTGGCACTTCCTTGACATCGTATGGATCTGTGTATTCAGCGTCGTTTACTTGATGGGAGTTCTATAATGGGTCACGATCACAACGCTGCTGGCGCATCACACGGTAACTTCAAGCAGTACTCTGTTGGCTTTATCCTGTCTGTTATTTTAACCGTTATTCCTTTTGGTATGGTTATGGCAGGTGGTTTTAGCCGCAGTCTGCTGGTCACAGTTATTGCGATTACTGCGGTTGCTCAGGTTCTTGTACAGTTAGTTTACTTCCTGCACATGAACTCGTCTTCAGAACAACGCTGGAACGTGATTGCGTTTATTTATACAATCCTCTGTATCGCTATTCTGTTAGTCGGTTCAGTATGGATTATGAACTACCTTCACTACAACATGATGATCTAAACTGGTTGTCATGCTGAAAAAGTATTTATTCCTGACTAAGCCAGGAATTCTCTTCGGTAACTTCGTTACCACTTTGGGTGGCTACTTTGTAGCCACTCAAGGTTCTGTAGATTTCCTTCTCCTGCTTCTTACCCTTCTGGGCACTACCCTGGTAGTGGCATCTGGATGTGTGGTTAATAACGTAATTGACCAAGACATCGACCAAAAAATGCAACGTACACAAAATCGTGCGATGGTAAAAAAAACCATTTCAGTTCCGGTTGCTTTAGTGTTTGCTTTAGTGCTGGGTGTACTGGGTTTTAGCATTTTATGGTTTGGGGTAAATGCGTACGCTTTCCTTTTTGCCGTGATTGGTTTTGTAGTTTATGTCGGCTTTTATAGCTTATGGACCAAACGCACCACCATTCATCAGACCATTATTGGTAGTATTTCGGGCGCAAGCCCACCAGTTATTGGTTATACTGCGGTTGCAAACCAGTTTGACCTGGCTGCCCTGCTTATTTTTCTGGGCTATGCACTGTGGCAAATGCCGCATTCCTGGGCGATTGCCATTTACCGCTTCGATGACTACAAAAATGCAGGTATTCCAATTTTACCTGTGGCGCGTTCTGTGTATCGCACCAAAGTAGAGTCGCTAATTTATGTGATTCTGTTTACGGTGGTCATGAATGCCTTATTTGTATTTGGATATGCCAACTGGTTATATCTGCTGATTTTAAATGCCCTGTGTATTTACTGGCTGTACATTGCCATCCTCGGCTTTAAAGCAGAAAATGATCAGCTGTGGGCAAAACGCTTTTTCCTGTTCTCTGTAATTTTAATTACCGTGATCAGTTTAAGCTTCAGCATTACTGCACAAGCTCCTGCAAATTCAATCATCCTCTTTTAAAAGATAGAGCCCTCTCTATCTTTTAAGATGGAACTCCCCTTCTAATTCCAGTTTTCTTTTCTTCGATCTCTTTTTCTGATTTATAGATACTTACTCTCTATTAGTAAGCTTATTACCATAATTCCCCCACCTCACTCTTTTGTTGAAATAAGTGATCAAGCTCTTTGTTCAATGGCTTGTATTTCGTTAGCAAAAGCACTAAAATTCACGCTTCGCAATTTTGCGACACAACCCTGGTTGTGACTCCTTGCTTCTGGCTATTTGGTCAGGGGCTGCATAAACCGTAAGGAGCTGACAATGCGTCACTACGAAATCGTACTTTTGGTACACCCAGACCAAAGCGATCAAGTTGTGGGTATGGTAGAACGTTACCTGACTCACATCAAAGAAGCTGAAGGTCAAATTCACCGTTTAGAAGATTGGGGCCGTCGTCAATTGGCTTACCCAATTAACAAAATTCACAAAGCGCACTACATTTTAATGAACGTTGAATGTGGTCAAACGACTCTTGATGAACTTGAAGAATTGTTCCGTTATAACGACGCGATCCTTCGTAGCTTAATCATCCGTCGTGAAAACGCTATCACTGAAGAGTCTTTACTGGCTAAGAGTGCTGAAGAAAAACGTGCGCGTAAAGCTCAACGTGAAGAAGCACAACAAGTTAACCAAGACTCTGCTGAAGCATAAGGAGAACATCAATGGCACGTTTTTACCGTCGTCGCAAGTTCTGCCGCTTTACAGCTGAGAACGTTACGTACATCGACTACAAAGATATCGATACTTTAAAACAGTACATCACTGAAAACGGCAAGATCGTTCCTAGCCGTATTACAGGTACTAAAGCTCGTTACCAACGTCAATTAGCGCTTGCGATCAAACAAGCTCGCTACTTAGCGTTGATCCCTTACACTGACAATCATAAGTGAGGTTGAGCTGTGGATATTATCTTATTACAACGCATTAAAAACCTTGGTAAATTAGGCGATAAAGTATCAGTTAAAGCTGGTTACGGCCGTAACTTCCTTATCCCTCAAGGTAAAGCAGTTGCTGCGACTGAAGCAAACACTGCTGCTTTTGAAGCTCGTCGTGCTGAACTTGAGAAGCAAGAAGCTGAAGTATTGGCTGCTGCTCAAGCACGTGCTGACCAACTGAACGAAGTAAATATCGTAATCACTGCGAAAGCGGGTGACGAAGGTAAATTATTCGGTTCAATCGGTACTCGTGACATCGCTGACGCGTTAACGAACGCTGGTTTAGAAGTAGACCGTTCAGAAGTTCGTTTACCAAACGGTGCGCTTCGTCACACTGGTGAATTCAACATCGCAATCCAATTGCACCATGATGTTGTTGCTGAAGTTCTCGTTACTATCGTATCTGAGTAATTTCTCGCAAGAAAAAAGGGCATGCCTTGGCATGCTCTTTTTTTATTTCTGTAAAAATCTTCTCACCTTTTTTGTAAGCTATCCGTTCTTAAAATCTGCTCGCTTTTTTTGCCAGAGCGCGTATGATTTGTGGTTACACCGTTTATTGAATTCATGCTATAAGACCACCGGTTTTATTTGGTATTCATCGTATTAAAATCAGGGAATTATATGTCACAGGCGCTGGCCAACACCAAACCAACTCCAGTCAAAACAGAGAGTTCCAGCAACGATTCCGGTGCACTCAAAGAGTTTCGCACCCCGCCGCATAACCTGGCCATTGAGCAGGCCGTTCTGGCTGCCCTCATG
Source organism: Acinetobacter sp. YH12116 (assembly GCF_013418895.1). NCBI lineage: Bacteria > Pseudomonadati > Pseudomonadota > Gammaproteobacteria > Moraxellales > Moraxellaceae > Acinetobacter > Acinetobacter sp. YH12116. The sequence continues at coordinate 85,685 of NZ_VPBE01000001.1, forward strand.
ACCGTGGCCGAATCACTGGAACAGGTCGGAGATGTATTACAGGAATCCGATTTCTACGCCACGCGACACAAATATATTTACCGTGCCATTGATACCCTGGCCAAAGAAAACTCCCCTTATGATGCCGTTCTGGTCAATGACTGGCTGATCAAGCACAATCTGCTTGATGCCATTGGTGGTGAAGAATATCTCATGCAGCTGATGGCCGATTCACCATCGAGTTTCTATAACCTGGAAACTTATGCGGCTAAAATTAAAGAGTTTTCGACCTTAAGAAACATGATTAAAGTCAGCTCGGAAATTCTGCAAAATGCCTATGACACCAAAGGCCGCACTGTCAGTGAAATTCTAGACCTCGCTGAAACCAATATTTTCCAGATTGCCGAGCAGCACAATAACAACAAGAAAAATGCCGGTCCGAAAGCCATTAATACCGTCGTGGCCGATGTCTTCGACAAGTTAAATGAACTGTCGCAAATGGATGGCAATATTACCGGTCTGACCACCGGCTTTGTCGAGCTGGACAATAAAACTTCGGGGATGCAAGCTGGCGACCTGATTATTGTTGCGGCCCGTCCGTCAATGGGTAAAACCACCTTTGCCATGAACCTGGTTGAAAGTGTACTGTTCAATAACGACCTGCCGGCGCTGGTTTACTCCATGGAAATGCCAGCCGATTCAATTGCCATGCGTCTGATTTCCTCGTATGGCAAAGTGCATCAGGGGAATTTACGTTCCGGCAAACTCAGCGGCGATGAATGGTCCAAAGTCACCGGCACCATTTTACAGCTACAAGAAAAGCATTTATATATTGATGACTCATCAGCACTGCCTCCAACCGAAGTACGTTCGCGTGCACGCCGAATTGCCAAACAGCACGGCGGCAAACTCGGCTGTATCATGGTCGACTATTTGCAGCTGATGAAAGTACCGGGCATGGGCGATAACCGTGTCGGCGAGATTTCAGAAATTTCGCGTAGCTTGAAAGCCCTGGCCAAAGAAATGCAATGTCCGGTCATTGCCCTCTCTCAGCTCAACCGCTCGCTGGAAAACCGTCCCAACAAACGCCCGGTAATGTCCGACTTACGTGAATCGGGTGCGATTGAGCAGGATGCCGACTTGATCATGTTCATTTACCGTGATGAGGTCTATAACAAGGAATCTAAAGAAGCCGGTACTGCCGAAATTATTATTGGTAAACAGCGTAACGGCCCGATTGGCACCGTGCGTCTGGCGTTTGAAGGCCAATACACCCGCTTTAGTAACCTTTCCCCTGAGTTTTATGCTCAGTACGATGATGATGAATAATTCAGCCATCATTGCCTTTTCATGACCCTGTAGGAGTAAATAAGGGTGCGCCAAGCTACAGTTTATATTGATCGCGCTGCGCTTCAATATAATTTAAACCGTGTCAGACAACTTGCCCCGACTGCCAAAATTGTCAGTATGGTCAAAGCCAATGCTTATGGACATGGCGTTAAAGACTGCTTAGCAGCCTTACAAAACAGCGATGCCTTTGGTGTCGCCTGTTTACAAGAAGCACTAGAAATTCGTGAACTGGGGTTCCAGCAACCCATCACCTTGATTGAAGGCGTGTTCACTGAAGATGAAATGCCAATTGTCATTGAACAGAATATCGAGATTGTGGTGCATCAGCCTGAACAGGTTACATGGCTCATTGCGCACAAAGATGCCTATATCTCTAAAAATCTGAAAGTCTGGGTTAAGCTCAACAGCGGCATGAACCGTCTGGGCTTTAAACTTGAGGTGATTAAAGAGGTCATTCAGCAATTAAAATCGGCCGGCTTTACCTGTGTTCTGGCGATGCACTTTGCCAATGCAGATGCTGATCATCCACTGAATGATGAACAGATCCGTCAGTTTCTGGAAGTAAAAAACGACTGCGCACCGATTTTAGCTTCGTGCTGTAATTCTGCTGCTATTTATAAATATCCGGAACTGCATTTTGATTTTGTCCGTCCCGGCATCATGCTTTATGGCGCAACTCCGTTTGCAGACCGAGATATTTATGCACTAGATTTAAAACCGGTGATGACCTTTAGCGCAGAAATTATTGCCTTAAATGAGATTCAGGCCGGTGAACAGGTTGGTTATGGCTCGACCTTTACTGCCGATAAAGCTATGCAACTGGCTATTGTGTCCATTGGCTACGGTGATGGCTATCCACGTGCCTTCTTTGCGCAGAATTTTGTCGCCATTAAAGGCCAAAAAGCAGCTGTAGTCGGTCGTGTTGCCATGGATATGATTGCTATTGATGTAACTGGATTGGATGTTCAGTTAGGCACGGAAGTCGAGCTTTGGGGCAAGCAACGATTAGTGGATGATGTCGCAGCAGCCAATGGCACCATTGGTTATGAGCTGTTGTGCCGCTTAACCCAGCGTCCGGACCGTAAAGTTATTTAATCTTTTCAATAAAAGAGAATCTCAATGGAGGTTCTTTTTTTATTCTTTTTATAACGCAGGCAGCAGATTTAAGCCACCTCATCTACCACCGAATGATTTAGCGCCTCATATAGCACCTGAAGCAATCCATCAACCTGTGTGGCATTTAATTGATGCGGTAAAAATTGCGCATGACCGAGTTGCTGAAAATAGGCTTTGATCTCGCTATTACGCATCACATATTTCATGGCCCAATCCTGAAAACGCTGCTGGGCAACATGATTCTCGGTAAAAATCTGGATATTCTGATGACGCGGATCACCAACAATCCCGGCAAAAATTTCCTGAACGGCCTGTTCATCACCTTGCAGACATTGAAAAAAATAACCCTCTGCATAGCACAGCACACCCGATACCTGATGCTGGGTATTAGCATTGCGCGCTTCGATCAGAATATTGCGTAAATCTTGCAGTAAATTTTCAGCCGTCGAGGTACTCTGGCTGGCATAGCAAAGCTGAAACATATTCAAGTCCTTATCATGATCTGTACGAATATTTTTTGATTTTCTTAAGGATTTATCATTCAAGGAAAACTTGATTAAAATAAAGGGACTGAGCTTTTAAGTCAAATAATCTTCGGTTGGCACCGGCAATTCCTGCAACCCGCGTCTTAAGGTATCGGACCACTGCTTGCTAATATATTCAAAGTACGGGTCTTCTTCGCAAATACGTTTGCCCAAAGGAATATGCAGGCTGTCTTTATGATAAACCATACAGTCCAGCGGCATACCCACGGACACATTGGAACGTAAAGTGGAATCAAAAGAAATCAGGCCGCAGCGTAAGGCATCTTCCAGCGACATATCATAGCGTAAGGCCCGGTCAAGAATTGGTTTGCCATATTTGCTTTCTCCAATCTGGAAAAACGGCGTATCACGCGTGGCGCAAATAAAATTCCCTTGCGGATAAATATGATACAGTTGCATCGGCTCGCCTTTAATCTGCCCGCCCACCAGTAAATTGCAATAATAATTATGCTGCTCGTCTTTATCGTCGGTAACATCCTGAATGACTTTTTTCAGCAAACAACCCACCAATTCTGCCACTTCAAACATGGTTTTGACACTATATAAATGCGGTTCCTGGTTTAAAGTCAGATGATTTTTTAAATGACCGATGACTGCCTGTGTGGTCGCTAGGTTGCCCGAGGTCTGAATGGTAATCAGGCGCTCGCCTTCCACCCCAAAGGTATACAGCTTGCGAAATACCGAAATGTGATCGACCCCGGCATTGGTACGCGAATCACTAATAAACACCAGACCATCTTTTAAACGCAGCGCACAGCAATACGTCATAGCATTATCCTTTTAATTGTCATCCATTACTTAGCAGGCCAGAACCTGCACCATGGTCTGCATGTGCTCGATGCCGCCTTTTTCTCTTACGCCACGGACCGGCGCCACATCCCAATAATCCCGCCCGACGGCCAGATAGACATGCGAGTCTGGCTGAAAAGCCAGATTGCTGACATCAAAACAGTACCAGTGCTGTTCTAAAAATACCTCTACCCAGGCATGGCTGGCAAGATGTGAACTGTTGCTGCTATATAAATAACCGGAAACATAACGTGCCGGGATGCCTAAAGATTTACACATGGCAATCAGCACATGGGCATGGTCCTGACAGACGCCCTGTTTGGCCTGAAAGGCTTCAATGGCGGTGGTCTGCACCGAAGTTTGGGCCGGACGGTATGGCATATGGCTTAAAATCGCTTCTGACAAACGGATCAGGTTGTCACGATTCACCTGCAACACATACTGCCGTGCAAAACACTGCATTTCAGGGCTGCACAGCGTGCTGGCTGTTGGTTGTAAAAATAGATAGGGATTCAGCTGATCTTGCAGGCCCCATCGCATCTGCGGACGCAACTCGACAATGCCCTGCGCCATAATACTCAGACTTTGATAGCTAAAGCGCTGGGTGCTGGTCATCCAGATATTCTGAAAAGCATCCTGTTTAATCTCGGATTCCCCTGGCACACTAATCGCCCAATGATGAACCTGTTGATGGGCATTGTTCGGCGGGGTCATTTTAATATATTGAATACTGTTACAGGCCGGTGCCGAATAATGATAATGGGTCTGGTGATTAATCATGAGCCTCATGCATCGGCCTCGAACAGTTGCTGGATATGGTCACTAAACTGGTAAAAATGCATGCTGTCGGGCTGCTGCTTCAGCTTCATCCAGATTTCGGATAAAGAATCCCAGCCGGCTTGGGTCAATAATCCCACCACCACTTCAATATAATAGACCGTGCCCTGAATATCCTGCTTTAAGCGCAATTGCCGGTCCAGTTGCTCGAGATGCTGGCCCAATTTAAAGAACAGAAAAATATCAGATGCTTCAGCTTCTAAGACTTCATGACAATCTCCGACCACATCACAGATATAGGCCGGATTTTCTTTGGCATTTTTAATGTACTGGTTTAATTCGGCATAGGCATGTGCCGACAAGACCCCGCGTAAATCCTGAATATTATCTTTGGCATACTGAAACTGCTGATGAAAAGAGGCGGGCTGTTCCGGATTTAGAATCAGCTCATTTAAAGATGCCGCATCAAAGGCTGGCAAACAGAAGGCGTGTGCATACTGCAAGGCATCATCATTATATTTAAATGGAAACTGACTGCATAAATACTGGATGCGGGTCAAATAACGACCCAACCAGAAAATCTGCTGTGCATTACGACTCAGTAAAATCACATGATTCTCCTTGGGAGTTGTTATGAATGTAAGGGATCAACCACCCAGGTATCTTTAATGCCACCACCTTGAGATGAATTGACCACCAGCGAACCGGCCTGCATGGCTACACGGGTTAAACCACCGGGAACAATTTCAGTGCGATAAGGCGAGCTGAGCACAAAAGGACGTAAATCAATATGCCGTTCGGCAATGCCCTGTTCGGTTAAGGTCGGACTCACCGACAGATTCAGGGTCGGCTGGGCAATGTAGGCTTGCGGTGCGGCCAGAATTTTCATTTTAAACTCGGCCAGTTGCTCCTCGGAGGCTTGAGGACCAATCAGCATGCCATATCCGCCTGAACCTTGTGCTTCTTTCACCACCAACTGTTCCAGATGTTCCAGCACATAGGCCAGATCATCTGCTTCGCGGCATTGATAGGTCGGGACATTATTTAAGATTGGTTGTTCACCCAAATAGAAATGAATCATTTTATCGACATAAGGATAAATGGATTTGTCATCGGCCACCCCGGTTCCCGGCGCATTGGCGATGACGACGTGATGCTGTAAATAGGCCGACATCAGGCCCGGCACACCCAGGGTGCTGTCCGGTCTGAAACAGAGCGGGTCTAAAAATGCATCATCTACCCTGCGATAAATTACATCAACCTGCTGTTTGCCCCGCACCGTTTTCACATAAACCTTGTCATTTAATACAAACAGGTCACTCGATGTTACCAAAGGTACACCCATCTCACAGGCTAAAAATGCATGTTCATAATAGGCACTGTTATAGCGCCCCGGGGTCAGCACCACAATAAAAGGCTGATCGACATAGGCATTTTCGGCCAGAATTTCTTTTAAAAGCTGCGGATAATGCTCGATGCCCTGAATATTATTCTGCTGATACAGCTGGGGAATCAGTTTCTGGCTAATCTTACGGCTTTCCAGCATATAAGACACACCCGATGGCGTTCTTAAATTGTCTTCCAGCACAAAAAATTCACCGTGCTGATCACGAATAATGTCAATGCCACTAATCTGACTATAGACCTTACCCTTCAGACCATGACCAAGCATATGTGGCTGATAGGCTTCGTGGGTCAGCACCTGCAGTTCCGGTACGATACCGGCTTTTAGAATATCCTGTTGATGATAAATATCATGTAAAAACAGATTTAGCGCCCGGGTACGCTGGGCACAGCCCAAGGCCACTGTATTCCATTGCTGCCGGGCCATAACCCGCGGAATAATATCAAAAGGAATGGTGCGCTCGGCGCCTTCCTGATCGCCATACACGGTAAAGGTAATTCCCTGATACAGAAAATGTGCTTTGGCGGCATCATTCAGTGCTGTCAGTTCTTCTAAACTGTGCTGGGTCAGCCATTGTTCGATTTTCTGCGCGGCACTATCGGCAAGGCTCTGTTCGCCCGACAATTCATTAAAAAATTCAGATTTCAATTGTTCGAATAATACAGATGATTTTTGCTGCGGCAGCGAAATATCGGTCACCGAGACCTGCACCCGCTCTAAAAGATGGTCTGATGTTATTGTATCTATTGAATTTGTATCTTGATTTTCTTTCAGCATACAAACCTCATCATTGTTATCCTTTCTAATTTTATATAAGCAATTCCAGTGCCAATAATTGTGACTTAGCATTCACTCTTTCTTTATCGCCGATCTGTACAGATAAAACAAATCTTATTTTGCTTCATCTTGTATCAATTTATCGCCAGACCTCGTGCCTGCCACTTGCCAAAAAGCATGACATTTCTTATTGTGTGGACTATAGCCATGTACTCTCCAATATTTATCTCAGCGCTGATTCCAATATGTCGACACAAGAAAAAGAAACGTCCAATAGCCTCTATCGCCAGTGGCAAATCCTGTCCCGCCTTTCTACCGGAAAATGGATGGGCACCCGTGAATTACAAGAAATTCTGCAACGTGAAGGCATTGATATCAGCCTACGTACCATCCAGCGTGATTTAAACCAGATTTCGCAGCGCTTCCCGATTGAAAATAATGGCACCGTCCCGCAAGGCTGGCGCTGGCGCTCCGATGCACCGCTACAAAGCCTGCCGCACATGACCAGCTCACAGGCAGTCACCTTTATGATGGTGGAAGAACATCTCAAACATCTGTTACCACCTAGCCTGATTGAGGAAATGACTCCGTGGTTTGATCTGGCACGGCGCAGCCTGTCGACCCAGAACAATGTCCGCCAGTGGATTAACCGGGTGCGGATTGTGCCGGCCATTCAGCCGCTGATTCCGCCAGTGGTCGATAAAAGCGCACAACAGGCTATTTATGAAGGTCTGCTACAGGACAAACAGCTGGAATGTGTTTACCATCCACGTACCACCGCTTCGGAAGAAAAGACCTATATTCTGAATCCGCTGGCGCTGGTACAAAAAGGTGCAGTGATTTATCTGATTTGCACTCGACACGACAAAACCGATATTCAGACCTTTGCCCTGCATCGCTTTAAATCGGCGGAGGTATTAAATTCCCGCGCCCTGCATCCGGTTAATTTTGATATTGATGCCTATATTGAATCCGGCGCGCTGGGCTTTAGAGTCGATTACAGCAAGCCGACTGAAAATATCGAGTTGAAACTGACCATGTCAGAAGCCGATGCGCATTATTTTGAAGAAACCCGTTTAAGCAAAGATCAGCAGATTATCCAGCTGAACAATGGCTTGTATCAGGTCATTTCCAATGTGCCATTTACCTCGCAACTGGTGTGGTGGCTGCGCAGTTTTGGCAAAAAACTGGTACAGATTGAACCGGCAGAAGTGTCTGACGCTGTGCATCAAGTCAATGAATAAAAAAGGTCCCAAGTCTGGGACCTAACATTTACTTATTTTCTTTTCAATTTTGTTGTTATCGCTGCTGATTTTAGGGAAGTTGAACAGGATGCGATTATCGTTAGCATGCCAGTTCAGCCGTATTATAACGAATGGTTTTTAAGGTCATCATCTACTCCTCTCTGTTTAGATAAGATGACTGTAACGCTTCCAACATCATCTGTGAAATCATAAGATCTGCAGCTTAAATCTATTTTTTTCTTAAATTCAATTTCCACTATATTTATTCAATGCATAAAAAAAGCCCGCGATCTCAACCGCGGGCTTTTTACAGATTAGGTTCTTTTAAGCAGATTTACGGGCTTGAGCATTTTTACGGATGGTGATCATCACCAATTGAACTGCCGCAGGAGTCACGCCCGGAATACGGCTGGCCTGCGCCAGAGTTTCCGGCAATACCTGTTTCAGCTTCATGGTGATTTCACGCGACAGACCGGATACACCGTCATAATCAAAATCAGCCGGGATTTTGGTTTCTTCCAGACGTTTCATCTGCGCCACATCTTCATGCTGACGGTTGATATACCCTTCGTATTTCACCGCAATTTCAATCTGGTCACCGACTTGCTGCGATACTTCTGAACCAGTCAGTTCAGCAATTTGCGCAAAAGTGATGTTTGGACGTTTTAGCAGGTCAATTGCAGAACACTCTTTAGAAAGGTCTGCACCCGTCATTTCAACGAATTTTTTACCCATCGGGTTATTTGGCGCAGCCCACAAGTGCTGTAAACGGCCTTTCTCACGCTCAACTGCATCCATTTTTTCACAGTAAGCATTCCAGCGTGCATCATCCACCAGACCCAGTTCACGGCCAATCGCGGTTAAACGCTGATCTGCGTTATCTTCACGCAGCATTAAACGGTATTCGGCACGTGAGGTGAACATCCGGTACGGTTCTTTGGTTCCCAAGGTAATCAGGTCGTCAACCAGTACGCCCATATACGCTTCATCACGTTTTGGCGTCCACTGTTCCTGATCCCAGGCACGGCGTGCAGCGTTCAAACCTGCAAGCAGACCTTGCGCACCGGCTTCTTCATAACCAGTAGTCCCGTTGATTTGACCAGCAAAATACAGGTTATTAATGGCTTTGGTTTCCAAAGTGAATTTCAACGCTTGTGGGTTAAAGTAATCATATTCAATCGCATAACCCGGACGCAGAATATGGGCATTTTCCATACCACGGATTGAGCGTACCAATTCAAACTGCACATCAAAAGGCAGTGAAGTTGAAATACCGTTTGGATACAGCTCGTGGGTATCTAAGCCTTCAGGCTCCAAGAACACTTGGTGCGAATCTTTGTCGGCAAAACGGTGAATTTTATCTTCAATCGAAGGACAGTAACGTGGACCTACCCCTTCAATCACGCCGGTATACATTGGCGAACGATCCAAACCACCACGAATAATGTCATGGGTTTTTTCATTGGTATGGGTGATATAGCAGTTAACCTGTTCAGGATGCATCGACGCATCGCCCATAAATGACATCACTGGAGACGGGAAATCACCCGGCTGCGGCGTCATCACCGAAAAATCAACTGAACGTGCATCAATACGCGGTGGAGTCCCGGTTTTTAAACGGCCCACCGGCAGCTGCAATTCACGTAAACGGTGTGCCAGAGAAATAGAGGGTGGATCACCGGCACGACCACCGCTGGATTTTTCCAGACCGACGTGAATCACACCACCCAGGAAGGTCCCGGCAGTCAATACTACCGTTTTGGCGTCAAAGCGAATGCCCATTTGGGTGACCACACCTTTAACGGTATCGCCTTCTACAATCAGGTCATCCGCCGCTTGCTGGAAAATATCCAAATTGGCCTGGTTTTCCAAAGTCTCACGAATGGCAGCTTTATAGCGAACCCGATCAGCCTGTGCACGTGTGGCACGCACTGCAGCACCTTTACGCGAGTTCAGAATACGGAATTGAATCCCGCCTTTATCGGCAGCCAGCGCCATCGCACCGCCCAAGGCATCAATTTCACGCACCAGATGCGATTTACCAATACCACCAATGGCCGGGTTACAGCTCATCTGCCCCAAAGTCTCAATGTTATGAGTTAAGAGCAAGGTTTGTCGGCCCATACGCGCCGCAGCCAAAGCCGCTTCCGTACCCGCGTGACCGCCGCCGATAACAATGACATCGTAAACTTTAGGATAATGCATAGTGGTAAATTGAGAGATAAAAAGAAATGACAGAATATTATAGCAAAAGCCGGCGTATAAGTTGACAGATTAAGTCAATTTTATTTGGATTTTCTCGTGGTTTTTCACCTGATTGATCGCCTGGCAATGTAAATGAACGTTGCAGATATACCGCAAATAAAAACATTTCATATTAAAAATTAACCAGATATAGGTTGTTTTATTTTGATTATTTTTTATCCTAAATCATGTACTCATTACAAACAAGCACAGGTACGAATTATGAATAAGAAGATACTCCTCTCATCCATCCTCTGCGGTTTATGTTTATCTCCATTTGCAGCTGTACAGGCAAATGACAAAGTTGAAAAAGTGTACGATTCACAGCGCTATCAGAATGTCTGTAAAGGCAAATCTCAAGGTGCTGCGGTCAGCTTTGCCTATCGTGGCATTATCTGGAACGGTACCTGCCAGCCACAGTTCTTCCCGGCAGACAGAAAACTCGATATTCAGGGTGATGAAGCTGCACTGTATACCACCTGTGGCCAAGACATGAATGCAACCACGGCAACCATTTCCGGTGCAGAAGTTCGTGGTAAATGTGCCCTTGGATTTACCCCGCCGCGTCCTGCTCAAATGTAAACTCCAACCCGATTCACATCTAGCTAAAATATGTGAACTCAATCAAGAAAACAGCCATTTATTACCAAGTAAATGGCTGTTTTTATTATTTTTATGGTTGATTTAAAACTCAACTCAATTACACTGAAACTGGGGAAAATAAGAATTAAATAGGATGATGCCATGCAAAGCGGCATTTTTACCTTCTTTCTACCGCTAACCTTGGCGGTATTAATGATGGGTTTGGGCTTGCTACTCAGCCCTAAAGATTTTATTCGGGTCAATCAGCAACCGAAAGTCATTTTTATTGCCTTGTTTACCCGGCAGGTCTTGCTGGTTGGACTGGCATTTATTCTCTGCCTGTTTTTAGAACTACCTCCTTTGCTGGCAGTGGGGTTAATGTTGCTGTCAGCTACCCCTAGTGGTTCCACCTCTGCCCTGTTCAGCTATGTCTATAAAGGCGATGTGGCTTTAAATATTGTTGTGGTCGCCATTAATTCGGTGATGGCCATTTTAACCCTGCCTTTTGTGATTAGTATTGCCATGCGCTATTTCATGGCCGATCAGACCGAAATCAGCATGCCGATTGAGCGGATTGCCTATACCTTCCTGCTAATTTTAGTACCAGTCTGTTTAGGGATGGCCATTCGCTCCTCTTTTCCAGAGCTTGCCAAACGGCTGAGTAAACCGATTCGGCGCATGTCGGTGTATTTTATTTTTGCCCTGTTCTTTTTCGCGCTCTTTCAGGAACGCTATCAGCTGGCGCAGTATATGGAACAGGTCGGACTGGCCACTGCGCTGTATGCTTTTGTTAGTCTGGTGGCCGGTTATGTGCTGCCACAACTAATGGACATTCCCGAACAGCAGGCGCGCTCCTGTGGTTTCTTTATGAGTATTCATAACACCGCGCTGTCTTTAACCCTGGCACTGTCGGTACTGCAAAGCACCCAGATTGCCATTCCTGCCGCTATTTACACCATCTTCATGTATATGTTTGCCTTGATCTTTGGACATTTACTGGCTAGACGAATGCCGTTAAATTCGGTAAAACAGAAAGTCATAGAGTAATTTGAATAAACAGTAAAAGATATTTTGCATGAAGCAACTGTCTTTTCTCACAAGGATAAATTTGACAGGAAGGTCATATGGATTCAGGCATTATTACCGTTATGCTGCCCTTGGCGCTGGCCATTATTATGGTTGGGCTGGGGCTGGAACTCACGCCCAAAGATTTCGCACGCGTTACCAAACACCCCAAAGCAGTCCTGGTCGCACTATTTTGCCAGCTGGTATTGCTGGTCGGGATTGCCTTTTTATTATGTAAAATTCTGGCACTACCGCCGTTACTGGCCGTCGGCATGATGCTGCTGGCTGCTTCGCCGGGTGGCAGTACCGCCAACCTGTTCAGTTATTTATTTAAGGGCGATCTGGCGCTCAACATTACCTTAACCGCAATTAACTCGGTGATTGCAGCACTGACCTTACCCATTATCGTCAATTTCGCAATTGCCCACTTTTTACAGGCTGACCAAAGCATTGGCCTGCAATTCAGTAAAATCTTGCAGGTATTCGGGATTATTATTGTGCCGGTGATTATTGGCATGTTAATTCGTCATTATGCCCCGCGACTGACCGAGAAACTGAACAAGCCCTTACGGATTTTTGCAGTGATCTTTCTGATTTTAATTATCATCGGGGCTATTGTGCAGGAGCGACACAATATCCTGAATTATATTGGTGATATTGGCCTGGCTACCGCACTGTTCTGTATTTCCAGTCTGGTGATTGGTTACTTCGTCCCACGCCTGTTTGGGATTAATAGCGCCCAGGCCCGTGCCAGTGCCTTTGAAATTGGGATTCATAACAGCACGCTTGCCATGACCATTGCCTTAACCGTTATGGCCAGTTCAACCGTGGCCATGCCGGCGGCAGTCTATTCTATTTTCATGTATATCTTCGCCGCCATCTTTGGCATGTTATTAAACCGCTTTGTGCCGATTGCCGAACCCAAGCCTGTGGTGGCAAACAGTTAAGTACTTTTTTCACCCAAGGATGTCGCGCTGGCATCCTTTTTATTTTGTACATTGGTAGGCGAAACCGATTGCCTTCCGCTACAATATCCTTTTGAAAAAACAAATTAGGTTATTCCTGTGAAGTGGTTACAAATACATATTACTGTTGATCAAGCTCAAGTCGACTTTACTGAAACATTACTCAGCTCACTTGGCGCCGTGAGTGTAACGCTGGATGATGCTGAAAATCAGGACTTGCTTGAACCACTTCCAGGCGAAACACCGCTGTGGAACAAGGTGATTGTGACCGGTATTTATGCACAGGACGAAAACGAAGAAATTGATGTGGCTGCGCTGGAAACTTTCATTCGCACTCAACTGCCAGATGCACCAATGCGTAGCGAATTCCTGGAAGATCAGGTCTGGGAACGCTCATGGATGGATTATTACGAGCCAATCCAGATTGCTGAAAAATTCTGGATTGTACCGGAATGGCTAGAGCCCCCTGAAGCAGATGCGGTGAATATTAAACTGGATCCGGGTCTGGCCTTTGGTACCGGTAACCATGCCTCAACGTTCCTGTGCCTGCAATGGTTAGGTAAAACCGATGTTAAAGATAAAATCGTCATCGACTATGGTTGCGGTTCTGGCATTTTAGGTGTTGCTGCCCTACTTTTAGGTGCGAAAAAAGTCTATGCCACTGATATTGACCCACAAGCGGTTTTAGCCACCCAGCAAAATGCTGAATTGAATGGCGTACTGGATCGTCTGTTTGTCGGTCTGCCTGAAGAGTTTAATGAAACCTTAAAAGATCAGAAAGCCGATGTACTGGTTGCCAACATTCTGGCTGGCCCGTTAATGATGCTTGCGCCTGAATTCGCAACTTTAACCAAATCTGAGGGAGAGTTCGCACTTGCAGGTGTAATCGAAGAGCAAGTTGCTGAAGTTTCTAGTGTTTATTCTGAATTTTTTGATATATTAGAGGTCGAAAAACGTGAAGAAAACTGGTGCCGAATTTCCGGGAAGCGCCAGCCGCATTAATCAACCTCTATAGATCTTATGAGTGAAAAGCAGACCAAGTGCCCCGAGTGTTTAACCACCTATAAAGTTTCTGTTGCACAGCTTACAGTGGCTCAGGGCATGGTTTGCTGTCCCAAATGTGCCTCTACCTTTAATGCACTCTCGCATCTGGTGCAGCCAAAGCCTGCGCCAACCCAGCTCGAATACAACGGTTTTACTGGTGGACAGGTCAGTTCGCCGGTTCTGGCCGATCATGGTCTGGCTTTTGACGACACACATGAAACCCATCTGCTGGATATTTTTGACCGTAAGGTTGAACATTCCAATATTGATTTAAAGACCTACTTAAACAATCTGAATTATTTCAGTACCGAACCGATTGCCAGTATTCCTTCGATGAATCTGTCTGAAAATGAACTGCAGCAAGAACGCAAGAAACATGGTGCGGGCTATTACACGCTGTGGGGTATTGTCAATTTTAGTCTGGTCGGTTTGCTGATTTTCCAGATTCTATGGTTTAACCCGAAATTCATGAACAACAGCCCTGCCCTGACTGTGGCTTTTAACGGGGTCTGCCAGCTGTTTAACTGTGAAACCTTTGAAAAGCAGTACAGCCTGATTTCAATTAACCGTGTGCGGGTGAAACGCTATGACCATGAACATACCTTGTTCTCCGGCGAGCTGATCAATTTTCATGACAAGAGTTTGGTATTGCCAAAACTGAAAATCACCTTAAAAGATGATAATGAAGAAGTGGCGTCCTATGTACTCGAACCGAAAGAGTATTTAATTAAAAGTCTGGCCAGCATTGAGCGGATTCCAAAAAATACCCCATTCAAGTTTGAAATTCAGCTGCCAGTGACCCGAAAAAGCTTTGATACCTATAATTTAGAAATTATCAAGCCTTAAAAATTAAAAAAAAATGTAAAAAAAGTGCAGTTTTCTTGCTCACTTTTTCTAAGACAATGGTATGATACGCGCCACGTAAGCTTAGTGCTGCATACTCCTCAGTAATTCAAAACAAATAGAAACTCGCAGAATGCGCCTTATTTTCAATAACGCGTATTGAGCAGGTTTTTTCGTTTCGATTTTTGGTCTGTAACAATTATTAATCTATTGTTACGCTTATTTTTCGACCAGCGCTGTGAGTTGTGGCAAGCTAAATGTTCCAGTTTTAGAACTCTCGTTTTAGGATCTAAAACGGGGTTCATTTATTTATAGACCACATTTATATATCACTTTACCCAAGTGATATCTGATTTTTCGGATTAATTCGCATGAATAGCAAATCTCCTATTTTTACTGCACAATCTGATGTCGCTCTTCGTATCCACGTTGATCGCGCAGTTCGCCATTACTTTGCTCAATTGCAAGGCGAGCAACCTTCTCAGGTGTATGACATGGTGCTAGCAGAAATGGAGAAACCTCTTTTATCTGTAGTTCTAGAATATACACGTGGTAACCAGACACGTGCTGCCGAGATTCTAGGCTTAAACCGTGGTACTTTACGTAAAAAGTTAAAAGCTCACGGTTTAATGAGTGAATAAATGATAAAATGCTCGCGGCTTTCGTGGGCATTTTTTTTAACCGCATTTTGCTAATGTTTTAATCTGTTTTTTGATAACTGTGACGAAAATCATGACTATTAAACGCGCTTTAATCTCTGTTTCTGACAAAACTGGAATTGTTGAATTTGCACAAAATCTAGTGGCTCTTGGGGTAGAAATTTTATCTACAGGCGGTACATATAAGTTGCTTAAAGACAACAATATCGCTGTAGTTGAAGTTTCAGAGCACACCGGTTTTCCAGAAATGATGGATGGTCGTGTAAAAACTTTACATCCTAAAATTCATGGCGGCATTCTGGCTCGTCGCGGTCTAGACGAAGCTGTAATGGCAGAACACAACATCGATGCAATCGATTTAGTGGTAGTGAACCTTTATCCATTTGCAGCAACGGTTGCAAAACCTGACTGTACCCTGCCAGATGCGATTGAAAACATCGACATCGGTGGTCCAACTATGGTGCGTGCTGCGGCGAAAAACCATGCATCGGTTGGTATCGTAGTGAATGCTTCTGACTATGCGACTGTTATTGCCGAGCTTAAAGCTGAAGGTGGCCTGTCATACGCAACCCGTTTTGACCTGGCAGTGAAAGCATTTGAACATACTGCACAATACGACGGTATGATCGCATCTTACTTAGGCGCTCGCGTTGGTAAAGAACAAGGCGAAGCAGACAAATTTGCGCGTACGTTCAATACACAATTGAACAAAGCACAAGATTTACGTTACGGTGAAAACCCGCATCAATCTGCTGCATTCTATGTAGACCCGGCAGCAACTGAAGCGTCTGTTTCAACGGCTAAACAGCTGCAAGGTAAAGAACTTTCTTATAACAACATCGCCGACACTGATGCTGCGCTTGAATGCGTGAAATCATTCGCGAAACCTGCTTGTGTGATCGTAAAACACGCCAACCCATGTGGTGTTGCGGTATCTTTAGACGGCATTCAAGCGGCTTACGACTTGGCTTATGCAACCGATCCTGAATCTGCATTCGGTGGCATCATTGCATTCAACCGTGAATTAGACGTTGCAACTGCACAAGCCATTGTTGACCGTCAATTCGTTGAAGTGATTATTGCACCAAGCGTTGCTGAAGGTGTTTTGGACGTGACTGGCGCGAAGAAAAACGTACGTGTACTGGTCTGTGGCGAATTACCAGCAATTGACGAACGTGCGCCACAAATGGACTACAAACGTGTCAACGGTGGTTTGCTGGTGCAAGACCAAGACTTGGGCATGATCACCAAAGATGATCTTAAAGTGGTGACCAAACGTGCTCCAACCGAGCAAGAAATTGACGACATGATCTTTGCCTGGAAAGTGGCGAAATACGTGAAGTCTAACGCGATTGTGTATGCGAAAAACCGTCAAACCATCGGTGTGGGCGCAGGCCAAATGAGCCGTGTAAACTCTGCGCGTATTGCAGCAATTAAAGCTGAACATGCAGGCCTCGTGGTTGAAGGTGCAGTGATGGCATCTGACGCATTCTTCCCGTTCCGTGATGGTATTGATAACGCTGCGAAAGCAGGGATCAAATGCATTATCCAGCCGGGTGGTTCTATGCGTGATGAAGAAACCATTGCAGCAGCTGACGAAGCTGGTATTGCCATGGTGTTCACTGGCATGCGTCACTTCCGTCACTAATTAACTAAATTAATTAGAAGTCGTATTTAATCATCCCCCTAAATCCCCCTTTGTAAAAAGGGGGGACTTTTCGCGTAAGAGAACAGTGTTTTTCGCGATTCCCCTCCCTTTCTTAAAGGGAGGTTGGGAGGGATTCAATTTTGAGGGATTTTTTAAATGAACATTTTAGTTTTGGGTAATGGCGGTCGTGAACATGCATTGGCATGGAAAATCGCACAAGATGAAAAAGTTGCTAAAGTTTTTGTTGCACCAGGCAACGCAGGTACAGCAACCGAAGCTAAATGTGAAAACATCAATTTAAGCATTTTAGACAATGCGGCGATTATCGACTTTGCAAAAAACAATGCGGTAGATTTAATCGTGGTTGGTCCTGAAGCACCGCTGGTCAATGGTGTGGTGGATGCTTGCCGTGAAGCAGGTTTAAAAATCTGGGGTCCAACCCAGTTTGCAGCGCAGCTTGAAGGCTCTAAAGCATTTGCCAAGCATTTCTTAAAACGCCATAACATTCCAACTGCATTCTATGACGTATTCACTGAAGTTGATGCAGCCAAAGCCTTTGTTGAAAAAAATGGTGCGCCGATTGTGATCAAGGCGGATGGTCTTGCTGCAGGTAAAGGCGTAATCGTGGCGATGACCAACGAAGAAGCATTTGCAGCCATTGATGACATGCTGGCAGGCAACAAATTTGGTGATGCCGGTTCTCGCGTAGTCATCGAAGAATTCCTTGCAGGTGAAGAAGCATCATTCATTTGTATGATTGATGGCGACAACATCTTGCCAATGGCCACTTCTCAAGACCATAAACGTATTTTTGAAGGCGACCAAGGTCCAAACACAGGCGGTATGGGTGCCTACTCTCCTGCGCCTGTGGTGACTGCAGACGTATTTGAGCGCGTGATGAAAGAAGTAATGCGCCCAACCGTTGACGGTATGAAAGCAGATGGTCACGTATACACCGGTTTCTTGTACGCTGGCTTGATGATTGATGAACAAGGTCAACCAAAGGTAATCGAGTTTAACTGTCGTTTCGGTGATCCTGAAACTCAACCAATCATGATGCGTTTAAAATCATCTTTGGTTGATCTGGTTGAGGCTGGTATTGCAGGTAACTTGCCAGCAGAAGCTGAATGGGATGAGCGTAAGACTGTCGGTATTGTTTTAGCATCTAAAGGCTACCCAGAAACGTCTAGCAATGGCGATGTGATTTCTGGTCTAAACACCGAAATGACCGATGCCAAAGTGTTCCATGCCGGTACTAAAGCCAATGAAAATGGTGAGATTGTCACTGCTGGTGGTCGTGTACTTTGCGTAACTGCACTAGGCAACACCATTGGTGAAGCACAAGCAAAAGCTTTAGAACTTTGCCAAAAAGTAACCTTCGACGGCGTTCAATATCGTAAAGATATTGGTTACCGTGCAATTGCGCGTGAAAATGCTTAATCTATATTTAGATTAAATAAAAACCCTGCTATGTGCGGGGTTTTTAAATGCTCTCATTTTAAACAATAGGCTCTAATCCATTGCCAGAGCATCTTGGACATCTACCATTCAGCCCCCCATCACCACCACATTGTTTACAAAAAATTGTATCTACAGTATTAAATGTTTGTTTGTAAATATCTCTTAAATCTTTTTCTTCTAATTGGTTAGGATTTTTTGTATCTAATAAAATTGATGTATCTTTGTTGGCATTTATAAATCCCTTAATCCATTCCAGACTAACAGAACGTCCTTTATATTTTCTAGTTAAAACTTCAGTTCTATGCTTATATAATTTTAAGCCATTATTTAATTCAATCTCCAACAGCACACACTTTTTATCATTCATACGTGATAATTTCAGAAGTCTTCCATCATCGATACAATAACGATGACTAGAATTTTCTAAAAATATTTTACTTTTCTTGCCAGAAATATAAGCATATAAATTTTTTTCTTGTGCTAAATCCTTTATATTTTCTAATGTTTTTTCTAATAGATCCATTTTTCTACTCTTAATTTGCTCTCATACAATTATTACTTCAAATTTACAAATTTCAAGATAAACATGATTTCAATTATAAAAACCCCTCGCCTGATCCTCCGCCAATGGCAAGACAGTGATGCATCCCCATTTATCCAAATGTGTGCCGATCCTGAAGTCATGCGCTATTTCCTCAATCCCTTGACCGAGCAGCAAAGTCTGGCTTTTATGCAACGTATCCAAAATTTTATTGCCACACACGGCTGGGGCCTGTTTGCTGTCGAACTAAAAAGCAGCAGTGAATTTATCGGGTTTATTGGCTTACATCAGCATCTGGAACACTATGATTTTGCCCCATGTATTGAAATTGGCTGGCGACTAGCCAAGCAATACTAGCACAACGGTTATGCCACCGAAGGCTCAAAAGCCGTACTGGATTATGCTTTTCGTGAGCTACAGCTGGACAACGTAGTTTCCTTTACTACCGTGCTCAACACGCCCTCGGAAAAAGTCATGCAAAAAATTGGCTTAAGCAAAGTCAAAACCTTTGCGCATCCGCTGGTGCCGGCAGATCATCCTTTACTCATGCATGTGTCTATCAAATTGATCGCCAAAGCTATCTGCAAGCGCATTAAAAATCTCAAGTTTGGATGAAAACTGTCATAGGATTGAAGGAAATAATCATTATAAAGATCTATCATCCTACCCCATCTGTGCTATATCTATTTTTACGATTTAGATTGGATAATTTTTTATATAAACATCTATAAGATTTTTTCATAGATTTAGCCCTTTCAATTCAAAATAGTAAATTGATTTATTTATTCTTTTCTTATTTTATGAACTTTACTTATGCAGGAATACGGCTAAAGGTCTAGTTTCTATACACTATTTTGTATATCAATTTATTGTTATGATGTAGGCCATTTTTTCGCTATCTTCTAAAAATAAAGTTTTCAATTACATGGCTTTAAGCGTTTTTAAAGTCAATTGAAAAATACAGCAGATAGCTAAAAGCCTAAACGAATTCGCGCACTGGACGGACTTGAATCTCGCCTCTTCCGGCTCAAGTGAAACCCCGGCGCTTAAAATTATCAATAAAGTAACAGCCTGGCTGCTTCACTTTATTTGGGATGGACACATGAAAAAGTTCCTTGGCCTGGTTCTAGGTCTTTCTGTTGGTTTAGCTGGCTGTGCAAAACAGGAAACGCCGGCAACTGACGCCGCACAAACTGATGCTGCAACTGTACAAACCGTCACCATGGCATCTACCGGTTCCGATGCTGACATCTGGCGCTATATTGCGACTTTGCCTGAAACTGAAGCGGCGGGTATCAAGCTGGAAGTGAAAAACTTCACCGATTACGTTTCAATGAACACCGCTGTGGCAAACAACGAAATTGATGTGAACGCATTCCAGTCTTATGCTTATCTGGTGGCTTACAATGCCAACAATGAGCAGAAGATTGCGCCGGTTTCGACCACCTATCTTGAGCCAATGGGTATTTACTCAAGCAAAGTGAAAAAAGTGGAAGAGTTCCAGAACGGCGCGACCATTGCTATTCCGAATGATGCAGCCAATGAAGCGCGTGCCCTGCTGTTATTGCAATCTGCAGGTCTGATCAAGCTGAAAGCAGGCTTCTCTCCTGCAACGGGCACTCCAAATGACATTACTGAAAATGCCAAAGCAATTGTCATCAAGCCAATTCAAATGGCGACTGCAGTTCGTGTTAAAGATGAAGTGGATGCCATTGTGCTAGGCAATACCCTAGCGATGGAAGGCGGTTTAAACGTACTGAAAGATTCAATCTTCTACGAACCAATTGACCAGAGCACCAAGCTGAACGTCAACGTATTGGCAGTTGCAGAAGCACGTAAAGATGACCCGATCCTGAAAAAAGTCGGTGAGCTTTATCACACTGAAGCGGTGAAACAGTATGTAGATCAAAACTTCGGTGGCACAAAAGTTGCGGTAAATAAACCAGTCAGCTATTTAACTGAAACCAATTAAGCATATAATGCTGAGTTAACAAACAGGCAAAGTGTACTTTGCCTGTTTTTCATTTTTGTACAGTTTCTTGACGCTATGATCGAATTTAAGAATATTTCCAAACATTATCAGCTTAAAGGCCAGACCATTCGCGCGCTGGATCAGGTCAATCTGCAAATTCCAGATGGCAGTATCTTTGGAATTATTGGTTATAGTGGTGCAGGAAAAAGTACCCTCATTCGCCTGATTAATTTGCTGGAGCGCCCGAATGAAGGTCAGGTAATCATCAATAACACTGACTTTACCGCTTTAAGTGCCAAGGCGCTGCGTCAGGAACGTGCCAATATCGGCATGATTTTCCAGCACTTTAACCTGCTGCAAACCAAAACCGTAGCGGCCAATATTGAAATGCCGATGAAACTGCTCGGCTGGTCAGCGGCAGAGCGTGAAAAACGCCTGAATGAACTGCTCGAATTTATTGATCTGAAACATAAAAAAGATGCCTATCCAGATGAGCTGTCTGGCGGTCAAAAACAGCGGGTCGGGATTGCCCGTGCCCTGGCCAATCATCCTAAAATCTTACTTTGTGATGAAGCCACCAGTGCGCTGGATCCGCAAACCACGCAATCGGTGCTGGAACTGCTAAAAAAAATTAATCGTGAACAAGGCATTACTATTGTCATGGTCACCCATGAAATGGATGTAATTGAATCAGTCTGTGATTATGTGGCCGTTATGGAACATGGCCAGGTGATTGAAACCGGTTCTACCCTGGACATTTTTAGCCAGCCGCAGCATCCAACCACCAAGAATTTTATTCAAACCGTGCTGCAACAGCAGTTACCGGTGAATATTTTAAACAATCTGGAAAACCAGAATCAGCACAGTATTTACTGCCTGAAATTTTTAGGGAAATCGGCGCAGGAAACCGTGATTCAGGCAGTAATTAAACAGTTTGATTTAAGCCTGAATATTTTATTTGCCAACATGACTGAAATTAATGGCGCGGTGATTGGGCAGATGTTTATTCAGTTGCTAGGGGACCCGGCCATTATTCAGCAAGCACTTCAGTTCCTCGAACAAAATGGGGTTCAGGTTGAACAAGCAGGAGTACAAGGATGAGAGATTTAATTGTCCAGTGGCTCACCAGCCTGACCGCGCCGTTCTGGAAAAGCGCCCTGTCGATGGACCAGTTTGTCACAGCCTTACAAGAAACTTTCCACATGGTGTTTTTTGCCATGCTGTTTGGCTGTATCTGGGGCTTTATTCAGGGGATTACCCTGGTCGCCACCCGTCCGGGCGGTATTTTACCGAACCGCGCGATTTATCATGGCCTGAACCCGATTGTAAATGCGCTACGTTCCCTGCCGTTTATTATCCTGTTAATTGCCGTTATTCCTTTAACCAAGTTTCTGGTCGGTACCTCAATTGGCACCTGGGCTGCCATTGTCCCGCTGACCATTTATGTCGGTCCATATATTGGCCGTCTGGTGGAAACCTCATTGCTGGAAGTGAATGAAGGGATTATTGAGTCAGCACAAGCCATGGGTGCGACACCGCTGCAGATTATTTTCAAGTTTATTTTGCCGGAAGCACGTAGCTCGCTGATTCTAAACCTGACCACCGCCACCATCAGCCTGATTGGTGCAACTGCAATGGCCGGTGCCGTCGGTGCCGGTGGTATTGGTGATCTGGCCATTTCTTACGGTTACCAGCGTTTTGATACCAGCGTGGTGATTCTGACCGTCATTGTACTGCTGATTCTGGTGCAAATTGTGCAGATGCTGGGTGAATGGCTGGCTAAACTCAGATAAGGATTCACCTCTCTATCCAGAACGAGACAGATTACTCATTCTCAAATTAATCACCCTCTACGGAGGGTTTTATTTTGGCTGTTAATCACCCTCATAGCAGCCCGAAAACGCTGGTTTTCAGCCCATGCAGATTACTGTTCAAGTGATGAGAAACCAATCCGCTACGTTGGTTTACATATCTAAAACTTCGCCATTTCCCCTTAATTTCAAACTGAAAGCCAAAATCCCGTGCTAAAATGTGCAGTGGTTTTTGCAGGGACTGATTTATGCACTTTGTTCATCTTGGTATTCATACTGAATTTTCGATTACAGAATCTATCGTACGTATACCTGATTTAGTCAAAGCCGCAGCCAGTGAAGAAATGCCTGCCCTGGCCATCACCGACCTGTCCAACCTGCATGCCGCCGTCAAATTCTATGGCAAATGTCTGGGCAAAGGCATCAAGCCGATCATGGGTTCGGAAATCCGCCTGAATGATGCCGAACATCGCATGACCTTACTGGCCATGAACAATCATGGCTGGCGTAATCTGACCGAAATCGTGTCGCGCGGTTTTATTGAAGGCCAGCAGCTGGATATTCCCTGCGTACAGAAAGACTGGGTCTTGGAGCAGCATGACGATTTAATCGCCCTGCTCGGCATTCACTCCGATGTCGGTAAAATGCTCTGTACCTCTAACCCGCAAAAAGCCGAACCTTTACTTGAAGAATGGATTGCCAAGTTTGGAAACCGGGTTTATCTGGCCCTGACCCGCACCAATCGCCCGAATGAAGAAGACTTCATTTATGAAGCGGTACAGCTGGCGAAAAAATATAATATTGGCGTGGTGGCACATAATGATGTGCACTTCATCAGCCGTGAAGATTTTGAAGCGCATGAAGCGCGCGTCTGTATTGCCGATGGTTATGTTTTGGGCGATAGCCGCCGACCAAAAAACTACAGCCCGGAGCAGTATTTTAAAACCGCTGCAGAAATGACCGAGCTGTTTGCCGACATTCCGTCTGCCATTGAAAACACCTATCACATTGCCAAGCGCTGTAATGTGACGCTGCAACTGGGCAAATACTTCCTGCCGGATTACCCGATTCCGGAAGGCCATACCATTGAAACCTTCTTTGCGCATTTATCCAAGGAAGGTCTGGAAGAGCGCCTGAACCATCTTTATCCGGTAGCGCAGCGCGATGAAGACTGGCCTGAAATCCGCAAACCGTATGATGAGCGGATTGAATACGAAATTAATATTATTAACTCGATGGGATTCCCGGGTTACTTTCTGATCGTGATGGACTTCATTCAGTGGTCGAAGAATAACGGCGTGCCGGTCGGTCCGGGTCGTGGTTCGGGTGCCGGCTCGCTGGTGGCGTACAGTTTAAAAATTACCGATCTGGATCCGCTGCGCTATGAACTGCTGTTCGAACGTTTCCTGAACCCGGAACGTGTCTCGATGCCCGACTTTGACGTCGACTTCTGTATTGCCGGCCGTGACCGCGTGATTGACTACGTGGCCCGTACCTATGGCCGTGATGCGGTATCGCAGATTGCCACCTTCGGTACCATGGCCGCTAAAGGCGCGATTCGTGACGTGGCCCGGGTTTTGGGTAAATCTTATGGTCTGGCCGACCGTATTTCCAAAATGATTCCGACCAAACCTTTGGGTCTGAGTCTGGAAGAGTCGCTGGCGGCTGAACCGCAGTTAAAAGATATTGTCACCAATCCGGGTAACCCGGACTATGACGATGCTTCTGAAATCTGGGAAATGGCATTAAAGCTCGAAGGCATTACCCGAAATACTGGTAAACACGCCGGTGGTGTGGTCATTGCACCGACCAAAATTACCGACTTCTCTGCGGTGCTGTGCGATGCCGATGGCACCGGCCGGGTGGCCCAATACGATAAAGATGACGTTGAAGCCGCCGGTCTGGTCAAGTTCGACTTCTTGGGGCTGCGTAACCTGACCGTAATTGAAGATGCGGTGCAGAATATTAATAAACGGGTTAAACCCGAGATCCCGCTGGATATTGCGCATATTCCGCTGGATGACAAAGATGCCTATTTGGTCTTTGCCAATGCTAATACTACTGCGGTATTCCAGTTTGAATCCGTGGGCATGAAAAAGATGCTGAAAGAAGCACGCCCAAGCAAGTTTGAAGAAATTATTGCCTTCGTATCTTTGTATCGTCCGGGTCCAATGGACCTGATTCCGGACTTTATTCACCGTATGCATGGCGGTGAATTTGAATACCTGCATCCGCTGCTCGAAGGTGTACTGGAACCGACTTACGGCATTATGGTGTATCAGGAACAGGTGATGCAGGCCGCACAGTACTGTGCCGGCTATACGCTTGGTGGTGCGGACTTGCTGCGCCGTGCCATGGGTAAGAAAAAACCCGAAGAAATGGTCAAGCAGCGTAAAATCTTTATTGAAGGTGCGGCCCAAAAAGATATTGATGAAGCCACCGCCAACCATATTTTCGACTATATGGAAAAATTCGCCGGCTATGGTTTTAACAAATCACACGCCGCTGCCTATGCGTTAGTGGCCTACCAGACCGCCTGGCTCAAAGCCCATTACCCGGCCGAGTTCCTGGCTGCCGTCATGTCCTCGGAAATGCAGAATACCGATAACGTGGTGTTCCTGATTGATGACTGCCGCCACAATGGTCTGGAAGTATTACCACCGTCGGTGAATATGTCGCTGTATCATTTCCATGCCACCGACGACAAAACCATTGTGTATGGTTTAGGCGCAATTAAAGGCGTGGGTGAACAGGCCATGCAATCGGTGATTGATTCGCGTATCCAGCAAGGACCATATAAAGACCTGTTTGATTTCTGTCACCGGATTGACCTGAAAAAAATCAATAAACGCACCTTAGAGGCCCTGATTCGTGCCGGTGCGCTAGACTGTTTAGGCATTGAACGTTCCAGCCTGATGGTGCAGTTACCGGAAGCGGTGCAAGCTGCAGAACAGGCCCGTTCTAACCGTGAAACCGGGATTATGGACCTGTTTGGTGAAGTCGAAGAAGTGCAGCGCAAACCGGCCAAACCGGTTAAACCGTGGTCCGATGAAGTCCGCTTAAAAGGTGAAAAAGATACTTTAGGCCTGTACCTGACCGGCCACCCGATTGATGTATACCGGGCTGAGCTGAAATCCTTTATTCCGGCGCGAATTAATGAACTGAGTCCGACCCGCCGTGGGGTCACCACAGTCTTTGCCGGACTGGTGCTGGATGTGGCCAACTTCCCGAACCGGGTGGTGGTGACCTTAGATGATGGCACCGCACGAATTGAAGTATCAGCCAATCACGAGCGTTTCCAGCGCTTTAAAGACATCATCCAGGTTGAAAAAGTGGTGGTGATTGAAGGCGAAATTTATGAGCGCGAAGGTTTTGACCGTCCAATGGGGCGTCTGACCAAAGCCTTTAGCCTGAATGAAATCCGTCAGAAACGGGCTAACAGTATCAAGATTACGCTATCTGCCGAACATGACAGTAAAACGCTGAGTCGTGATGTACAGCAGATTTTGATGCCGTATACCAATATTGATATGAGCACGCATATTCCTGTGATTCTGTATGTAGATTATGGTTATGCCACTGCTGAACTGCATTTAGGCGTGCAATGGAAAGTCGCGCCAATGGATGAACTGCTGATCAAGCTACGTGATTATTTTGGTAAAGATGCTCTGCATATCGAATATCAGGTGAAATCTAAAGCCGCCCAAGCGGTGGCGCATGAGCCCAAGCCTGCCCACGTTCCGGCACCTCCAGCGGACATGAGCATGGATGATGCGCTCGATTTATATCAGGCCGAAATGGGTCAATATTCTTAATTTAAAATTTTCTTTATTCTGGACCTTGTATGAGTCAAGTCGACAATGCTGCCTTGTCAGCACATCTCTCCCATGTGCGTATTGTCATGGTCAATACCACTCTGCCCGCCAATATCGGCAGCGCCTTACGCGCCATGAAAACCATGGGCCTGTCCAAACTGGTGCTGGTCGCACCGAAGACCTATCCGCATCCGGATATTGACGCACTGGCGGCCGGTGCCACCGATCTGATTGAACAGATTGAAATTGTCGACACCCTGGAACAGGCCATTCAGGACTGTCATCTGGTGTTTGGTACCAGTGCGCGCAGCCGCACCATTCCCTGGCCGCTGCTGGATGTCCGCCCGGCTGCGGAAAAAGCCATGCAGGCCGTCACGGCATCGCATCAGGAAATTGCGGTGATTTTTGGCCGTGAAGATCGTGGTCTGACCAATGAAGAACTGGCCCTAGCCAATTACCATGTCACCATTCCGGTGAATAGCGATTACGGCGTGTTAAACGTGGCCCAGGCCATTCAGATTATCTGTTATGAAATGCGGATGGCAGCCATGGCCCGGGTAGAACAGCAGCCAGACCCTAAAGCCACCATGCAGGTTCTTGATGGTATCGAAATGGAATGGGATGAGCCTCTGGTGACCCATGCCCAGATGGAACAGTTCTATCCGCATATTGAAAAAATGCTGGCCGAGATTGAATTTATGGATCCGAAAAATCCAAGATTATTACCTTTGCGCTTGCGTCGGCTTTTTGGACGTATACAATTAGATCGTATGGAATATCACTTATTACGTGGCATTTTTAGTCGCGTACAGGCATTGAATAACGGTTCATGGAAAAAATCATCAACAACATCGACACAGGACGAGGATCAAGATAATGCTTAAACAGCTCAAAGAAGATATACAAGCTGTCTTTGCGCGCGATCCTGCTGCACGCAATACCTTGGAAGTCTTAACCACCTATCCCGGCATTCATGCCCTGATCATGCATCGGGTTGCACATGAACTCTGGAACAAAGACTGCAAGGGTTCGGCGCGCCTGCTGTCTTCATTTAGCCGCTTTGCCACCGGTATTGAAATTCATCCAGGTGCGAAAATTGGTCGCCGTTTTTTTATTGACCACGGTATGGGTGTGGTGATTGGTGAAACAGCCGAAATTGGCGATGATGTGACCCTGTATCATGGCGTGACCCTTGGGGGGACCACCTGGAACAAAGGCAAACGTCACCCGACTTTAGAAGATGGCGTGATTGTTGGTGCTGGCGCGAAAATTCTCGGGCCATTTACCGTGGGTAAAAATGCCAAAGTCGGTTCCAATGCAGTGGTGACCAAAGCGGTACCGGCCAATACCACCGCGGTCGGCAATCCGGCGCGTTTTATTACCAAAGATCAGCCGAAAGATGAAGCCGAAGCACGTCGCCGTGACTATGCTGAAAGCATCGGTTTCCAGCCCTATGCGGCCACCCAGGATCAGTCTGATCCGATTCTAGACGGTATGCGGGTCTTGCTAGACCGTATTCAGCACAATGAAAAACGCATGAATACCTTATGCCAGCGTCTGTCTTTACTCGACCCAAGCTTTAAAAAGCAGCAGCAAAACGAACAGCCGTTTAGTGCTGAAGAATTAAAAATTATTGAAGATGTGCGCCGTGAATGTGAAGCACAAAGCAGCCAGTCCAAAGCTTAACAACACGGTAACAGCAAACTTCTTGCCTTCTCTTGCATGTTCGTCACAGATTTTTTAGACTGACGAACATGCTCAGCCATTTTAAAATAAATTAACGGATGAATATTATGACGCTTAAGCCTTTGGCATTTGCTCTGATTGCGACCACTTTAGTTTCAGCCTGTTCCACTGCACCAAAACAACAAAACCCAGCCAATGCACCAATTGTGTTTACCGAGCCTGATCTGACCCCTCCATTTTATGCTTTAAATCCGTTTAATTATGATGCACCTCCTCCATTTGAACTGAACCTGCAACAGGCTGCGGCCCAGCCAGTGACTAAAATGGAAGTAACTGCCCCGGATAATCCATCGAAAAAAATTACTTTAGACACCAACCGTCTGATTATTCCGACCATCAACAACAACCAGCGCAGCTTGAAGTTTGCGGTGCTGGCCGGTGAAAATGAAATTGACATCACCGAAATTGATGACTTTTTACAGATGGTCGAAGGTAAAGCACGTCACTATCCACCACGTTTTACTGACCGTCAGGAACGCCGCGGTTTTGAAGCTAAACTCAAAGAAGTCACCCAACAACTGGACAGCCTGGCGGTACAGGAAAATGCCTCTTTTGATGTGCTGATTCGTGCCTTTAAAGCCAGCGTAATGGCACGTAACCTGGACTTAGGTTCAATTTATACCACCCGTTCTCTGGCTTATGCGCAGCGCATCCTGAAAATTAACAAGGAAGATGCCGAAGCCAATTTCTGGTTTGGTTTTGCCCTGTCTGAAGGTGGCGGTCATCGTGAAGCAATTTCTTATTTAGATAAAGCCATGAAGGCTGGCGTACAGGAAGCCTATCTGGCTGCTGCCAACAACTATATTGCTTTAGAGCAGAAGAAAAATGCGGTACAGACCTTGAAAAACTACAAGATCAAGTATCCGCAAGAAGCAGCTGTGGCCGACCGTTTAATTACTGAAATTGAAAAACAGGGCCGCTGGAATGTCTGGCAAATCATGACACCGAAGGCTTAAGTCTGGTGCAAGAAAAAATAGGTCATGTTAGATGGCCTATTTTTTTGTCAATTGAAAAAACCAAGAAATTCAGTATGATTAAAAAAAACTTATAAAATACGATGCGAATTCACATGACCACTATGACGTATAAGATGATGCTGGCCACCGCGCTCAGCAGTTCCATTCTCGTTGGCTGCCAAACGGTCAGTGTTAAACAGCAAGCATTAAATGTCAGCATTGCCAACGAGCGGGAAAGTATTTTATCTCGTGACCGCTTGAGCGAGGCCAGCCTCAATGTCTTGTCCATGACTGGCCGTGAAGCGCAAATCTGTACCGAAAACCCGAAACAGTGTATTGATGAACTGAAGCAGATTCCGGAAATTCTGGATGAACAGCTGCTGTCCACTGCCAGCGAAGTCTATCTGGCCAAAGCCATGCAACTGGCCGATTCCTCCAATTGTAAAATCGGGATTTTAAGCAAACACCAGTCTGAAGAAAAACAGCAATTACAGCAGCAGAACTATCAAAAATGCCTCGATCAGCAGCTGTTTATGCTGGATAAAAGTATCCGTTATAGCTATGCCTATATGTTCAAGACCGAACGGGCGCCACAAGACCGGATTTTTGACAACCGTCAGGTACAAATCCGCGATTTTTATAATCAGGCCATTGCCAAACTAGTGTCCAGCTATACCCTGCGCTATCAGCCGGATGTGGTGGCCAGCCAGATTCAGGTCGGTGAAAGTACCTATCATATTGACTTCAATTATTTTCCAACCTTAAAACAGCAAAAAATCGAGCAGTTAAGAGCCACCTATGACCTGAACTTTTCAGGCTTGCGCTCCATTACCCGTCGTGATGGTTTTGGCTCGGAATTTCTGGTAATTCTGCCGGAGCAACGCGCAGATCAGCCAGAGAAAGCCCGTTATATTATTGATCCTTTAAGCCATCGTTATCCAAACAATCAGAATCCGAATATCCATCAGGCCCGTTATCTGGCGGCAACCCTGGTGGCTGAACCGCAGCAGTTTGGCAATGTAGAGGATATCCTGAACAAGGATTTTCGCCTGCGCGCCTATGATCCCTATAAATATGAACAGGCCCGCATTGCCAATAAAAACTATCCGCTGGCGGCTAATTTTTCTGCGCCTTATGGACTGTGGCTGGCGGAAAATAATCTGCTGAAATCGGCTTATCTGTCACTGATTGACCGTGATGACAAGCTGACCATGCCGCATTTATATTTTCTGGAACCATATAATCCGAATAAAAAAGTGCTGGTTTTGGTGCATGGTCTGGCCAGTAGTCCGGAAGCCTGGATTCGCTTAACCAACGATATTATGGGTGATCCAGTGTTACGCGAGCATTATCAGGTCTGGCAGGTGTTTTATTCGACCAATATGCCAATTATTGAAAGTCGTTTCCAGATTCATGCTCTATTGACCCAAGCCTTCCAGCAGGTCAATCCCAAAGCCGCGGCGAAAAAAGATGCGGTGCTGGTCGGCCACAGTATGGGCGGGATTATTGCCCGACTCCTGGTCAGTGATGCCGATGTGTCCAAAGAAGCCCTGTCGATGATGAGTGGCCGACAACTGGCCAAATACCGCCGTATTCCCGTGATTCAGCAGCGCCTGATTATGCAGGATATTCCTAACTTTAACCGGGCAATTTTCTTGGCCGCTCCGCACCGCGGCACCGAATATGCCGATCGCTGGTTTACCAAAGTGGCGCGTAAAATTATCCGTTTACCGGGGGCATTTTTAAATGCGGCCACCGATTCATTGTTAAATGAAGACCCGAGCCTGAAAGATCTGGTCAATGAACTAGATAAAGGCCTGATTCAAAATGGCCCAAGCGATTTAAGCCATCAATCCAAATTTATTGCCTTAACTCAAGATATTCAGCCACGTAAAGGACTGAAATATCATAGTATTATGGGCAATACCAGTCAGAGTAACGACCCTGCTCTCATCACCGATGATATTGTGGCCTATGAAAGTGCGCATCTGAAACAGGCCCAGTCTGAAAAAATTATTACCGGCGGCCACTCGATTCAGGAAACCCCGGAGGCGGTATTAGAACTGCGCCGGATTTTACGCTTACATTTGCAGGAGCTGGGTTTATATAAACCTTAACCTGCCAATAAAAAACCGAAGCCTTCAACCGCTTCGGTTTTTTATCTCTGGAAGATGGCTACATATTGCCACATATTAAAGTGTGGCAGGAGGCAAACCGGCATAAGCCTGCAGCAACAGCTGCTTTAATTCATCATCGTCATATTCACGCGGATTATAATACGGCGAATCACAAATCATCCGGGCAATGTCCGCCGGGGCATGTTCCGGTAACCCTAAGTCTTTTAAAGCCAGAGGAATCTGCAGGCGCTGGTTTAATTGATAGATAAAACGGCCCAGCTCCTCCCGACTGTCAACACCCAGTGCAGCGGCCAGTTGATCCATCGCCTGTACATCGGCATGGCGGTTATAGTGCACCGAATAGGCCAGCATAATCGCGTGGGTTTGCGCATGAGGCAGGTTAAAGGTGCCCCCTAGGCTATGACAGATTTTATGGTGAATCGCCATACCGACCGAACCCAGACAAATCCCAGCCAGCCACGCGCCATAGCTGACCTGTTCACGCAGCTGGATATCTTTCGGATGCTGTACCAGTTCCGGTAAAGCGGTGGCCAGACAGCGAATCGCCTCCAGCGCCATCAGGCTAATCACCGGATTTTTATTTTCTGCATACAAAGCCTCCACCGCATGCGCCATGGCATTCATGCCCGAACAGGCAGAAATATCTGCCGGCAGATTCAGGTTAAGCGCTGGATCATAAATCACGATTTTCGGTAACACCTGTGCAGCTTTGCCGGTGGTTTTCAGCTGATTTTCCGTAATACCATATACCGGGGTCATTTCACTGCCCGCATAGGTGGTCGGAATTGCCACAATTGGCAGATGGGTGTCCAGTGCAATGGC
The DNA here is from genome assembly GCF_013418895.1 of Acinetobacter sp. YH12116. Classification (NCBI taxonomy): domain Bacteria; kingdom Pseudomonadati; phylum Pseudomonadota; class Gammaproteobacteria; order Moraxellales; family Moraxellaceae; genus Acinetobacter; species Acinetobacter sp. YH12116. Next base: position 117,979 of record NZ_VPBE01000001.1, read on the forward strand.
TTTGGCTAAACCAATAGCCGAACCGCCACCCAAAGCCAGACAGCAATCCACCTGTAATTCTTGTGCTGCCTGAACCGCCTGCCGTGCCACCTCTGCCGGCACGTGCATTACCGCATGAGCATAAACCGTAACGGTCAAATCACCAAGTTGCCGGGCCAGCTGCTCAGCGGCCTTCTGCTGGCCGGGCGTGGCAATCAGCAGAATCTTGTGATAACCGGCCTGCTTGAGAATATCCTGCGTGCGCTTGGCTTCCCCCGCACCAAAATACACCTGTACTGGCAAAGCCTGATAATAGAATTTGGGCATCATGGGCTCATCTTCATGTTGTTCTTTACCCCACTATAGAGTGCCTCTCCTGCTGCTTCGAGCGCATTGCTGCAACGCTGCTTTCCATATTTTCTGGTCTTCTCTGCTGCAATCTTCATCAGCTGTATTGCTCGCTTAATTTTCTCCGCCATAAGCTGCTCAGTTTCAGCACAGATTTTCCAGAATCGGTTTTTTCCGCCTAGCTAAATTTGTTAAGATGAAGCGCTTGTTGGGTCGTCAACAGCATCGACGTGCAGGATTTAAACACGATGTTTTATCTGCTCCAGCTGGCCCAAATGACATCCACGCGGTGAAAGCCATTCCAACACCCATGCGTTAATTGAAGGAACTGAATGTACATGAACATGCAAGAAATTGTGGCTGACTTATCTTCGCATACCCCGATGATGCAACAATATTTAAAAGTGAAGATACAACATCCACATTCTTTAATGTTTTATCGAATGGGTGATTTCTACGAATTATTTTTTGATGATGCGCACAAGGCGGCCAAACTGTTAGGCATTACCCTGACCCATCGCGGTAAGGCCAATGGCCAGCCAATTCCGATGGCCGGCGTGCCCTATCATTCTGCCGAAGGTTATCTGGCGCGACTAGTCAAAAAAGGCGAAACCGTGGTGATCTGCGAGCAAATTGGCGAGGTAACTGGCAAAGGCCCGGTGGAACGTGGCGTAGTACGGATTATTACCCCCGGCACACTCACCGATGATGCCCTGCTCAACAGCTATCAATCTTCCAATCTGGTCGCGCTCTGTTTACAGCAGAACCAGATCGGGATTGCACTGCTAGATTTAAGTGCCGGTATTTTCAAGGTCCAGCAGCAGGAGTATCAACCGGAACAGCTGGCGATTGAACTGTCACGTCTCATGCCAAGCGAAATTGTGGTCGATGAAGATATTGTCGATCCGAATATCATCGAGTCTGTTAAAAAACAGCTGGATTGCCCGGTTACCAAACGTCCAAATGTCGATTTTAACCTGAATAATGCCCAGAAAACCCTGTGTGACCAGCTAGGCGTAGCTACCCTATCTGGCTTTGGGATTGATCATTTGCCATTGGCCAAAGCCGCCGCCGCCGCCTTGATTCACTATGCCAAAGAAACCCAAAGAACGGCGTTGCCGCATATCCGCTCGATTCAGCTGGAACAAAGTAGCGATTTTATTGCGCTAGACCCGGTGACCCGGCGTAATCTGGAACTGATTGAACCTTTATTTGAACACGGCACCTCACTGTTTCAGCTGATTAATGACTGCCAGACCGCGATGGGTGGTCGTCTACTTAGCCGCACCTTAATGCAACCGCTACGTGATACCGCACTGCTGGATGCAAGGCTGGATGCGACCGAAGCGATTTTAACCGGTTATCACGATGCACCAATTCGTCTGGTACTGAAAGAAATTAGTGATATTGAACGTGTGCTGAGCCGGGTCGCTTTAGGCAGTGCGCGCCCACGTGATCTGGTGCAGCTGCGTCAGGCCTGTGCCCAGATTCCGTATTTACGTCATGCCGTGCAGCCGATTGTCAGTGCCGGCCAATCCAAATATTTACAACAGCTGAATGAAGAACTGGGCGATTTTCAGGACCTTTACCAGCGTTTAATGGCGGCCATTGTGGAACAGCCACCGGTGTTGCTGCGTGATGGTAATGTCATTGCCGAAGGCTTTGACAGCGAGCTGGATGAGTTACGTCAAATCCGTGATCATGCCGGCCAGTTCCTGATTGATCTGGAAATTCAGGAGCGTGAACGTACTGGCATCAACACGCTTAAAATTGGCTATAACCGCGTTAGTGGCTACTATATTGAACTGTCCCGTGCGCAGGCTGAACAGGCACCGGAGCATTATATTCGCCGTCAGACCTTAAAAAATGCCGAGCGTTATATCACCCCAGAACTGAAAAGTTTTGAAGACAAAGTATTATCGAGTGAATCACGCGCGCTGGCACGGGAAAAAATGCTGTTTGAAATGCTGCTGGATGAGCTGCGTCAGGACATTGGCAATTTGCAGATGATGAGCAGCGCCATTGCCCAGATTGATGTGCTGGCCAACTTTGCCCATCAGGCCCGCCTGAAAAACTGGACCCGTCCGGAATTTTCACCGGAAATTGGAGTCAAGATTGTCGCCGGCCGTCATCCAGTGGTGGAAGCCTTGAGCAAAACCGCATTTACCCCAAATGACACCACACTGGATTTTAACCATCGTATGGCAATTATTACCGGGCCGAATATGGGCGGTAAATCGACCTTTATGCGCCAGACCGCACTAATTGCCCTGCTTGGCTATTGTGGCAGTTATGTGCCGGCTCAAGCTGCGGTGCTAGGTCCGATTGACCGGATTTTCACCCGGATTGGTTCGGCCGATGACCTGTCTACCGGTAAATCAACCTTTATGGTGGAAATGACCGAAACCTCGCAAATTCTGCATCATGCCACCAATCAGTCACTGGTGCTGATGGATGAAGTCGGCCGTGGCACCAGTACCTATGATGGCCTGTCCCTGGCCTGGGCCTGTGTGCTGGATTTAACCAAACGGATCAAATGCTTATGCCTGTTCGCTACACATTATTTCGAGCTGACCGAGCTGGGCAAAGAATCAGGTATTGATAATTATCATGTTACGGCCAAAGAACTCAATGGCAACCTGATTTTACTGCATAAAGTCCAGCAGGGTCCGGCCAGCCAGAGTCATGGTTTGCAGGTGGCCAAACTGGCCGGTATTCCTGCCAATGTGATTAAAGAAGCACAAAATCGCCTGAAGATTCTGGAAAAGCAGTCACATCAGTCGGTACAAAAATCGGTCCAGCATGATTTATTCAGTGAACCGGTGGTAGAAACTGAAGTGATTGAACGGATTGTCGAAGTTGAAAAACCATCACCGGCCCTCGAAGCCTTACGCCAACTGGATGTTGATAATCTCACTCCACGTCAGGCTCTAGAACAATTGTATGCCCTGAAAGAGCAGCTAAACACCTGATTCAAGACTTGAATCTCATATATGGAAAGGCTCTCATTTGAGAGTCTTTTTCATTTATAAGTTTTTTTGATGGTTTTATAGCACTTTTATCAAATTTAGTAGCACTGTCTATATCAAATATCAGTAAAAGCAATTGTTAGTTCACATCATTTTTGCCTAAAATACAGCTTAGTTATTAGAACCATATTTTTAGGTAGCTGTCGCCATGACATTTGTTGTGACTGAAAACTGTATTAAATGTAAATATCAAGACTGTGTAGAAGTATGCCCTGTAGATTGTTTCTATGAAGGTCCAAATTTCCTGGTGATTAACCCGGATGAATGTATCGACTGCGCACTGTGTGAACCTGAGTGTCCAGCCAATGCGATTTTCTCGGAAGATGAGCTACCAGAAGGTCAGGAAGTATTTATCGAGCTGAATGCTGAACTGGCAGAAAAATGGCCAAATATCACGCAAATTGGTGAACAGCCTGCTGACCGTGAAGAATGGAATGGCAAGCCGGACAAATTACAATACTTAGAAAAGTAATTTTAAAAAGATCAGCAAAAGCTGATCTTTTTTTATACCTAAAACACACATTTGATTGCAATATTTTCAATTTTTACCGAAGCTTTTAGATTAGAATGCTTAGGATTTTAGTAAACGTTTGATTTGCATAATGACGCAATTTCTCAAGGCGGTGCTCTCGCTCAGCATCGTGCCCCTGATCATGCTCGGATGTACAACCACACCGCAGAAAGGGAAAACGATTCATTCGCCTGATGGAAAACGGATTTATATCCCACAAGAAAAAATCAGCTATGAACGCAAGGTCGCACCAAAAGTGGTGCCCTATGCCTATAACAGCTGGATTGCCGTGACCGATAACCTGCGCCAGGTCCGCGAATATGAAAAATTCCTGAATGCTGAAGGCGTCGGCAATATTATTCCAAGTTTTGAATTACTGCGCACCGCACGTGACTGGCAAAAATGTGGCCGCTCGCAATACATGGTGCCCAACCGCGAATTATGGCGCAATCAGATTCCAACCTTAAAAGTCTTTAAATATCTGGTTGCCTCCAAAGTCCTGACCGATTTTGAAGTCACTTCAGTCTATCGCGATTTACCGCTGAACCAGTGCGCCGGTGGTGCCAGTTCCTCACGGCATTTATATAATTCCGCTATTGATTTCCGGATTGGGCCGGAATTTCCACAGCCGCAAGATTATGCCTTTATTGAAAATACCAAGTTCAGACTGTGCCAGTTCTGGACCCAGTATGGTCAAAGCCTGAATATGGGCTTGGGACTGTATGCTTCAGGGCAAATCCATATTGATACGCAGGGCTATCGTACCTGGGGACCGGATTTAAGCCGCTATTCGTCAATGTGCTATTACGAATAAATCCGGATCTGAATACGGAGGTGCTGCGGCACCTCTTTTTATGTCTATTAATTCTGCAACTCTCCCGATAAAAATTGCACTCTAGGGGGAAAAGTTTAAAATGCATACATTGCAACAAAGGTGCCCCCGACTATGAAACAAATGTGGACCGACCTCGACCACTACATCGAAACACATTTAATTCCTGAAGATCCGATTCTGACCCAAACCTTAAAACATACCGATGATCGGGGTTATCCGGATCACCTTGCTGTTGCGCCCAACCAGGGCATGTTGTTACAGATGTTAATTCAGATGAACGGCTGTAAACGTATTCTGGAACTTGGTACCTTTGCTGCCTATAGCACCATGTGGCTGGCGCGTGCCTTGCCGGAAGATGGCTATATTCTGACTATTGAAGGTCGTGATGCACACGCCGCCGTGGCACAGGAAAATATTGATCAGGCCAAGCTGAAACAGACTATTGATTTGCGTGTGGGCCGCGCCGCCGATATTTTAAAAAGCCTGCCAGCTGATACTGCCCCGTTTGACTTTATTTTTATTGATGCGGATAAACAGAGCTATCGGGAATATCTGGAACTGAGCCTGAATCTGTCACGCTCCGGCACCTTAATTTTTCTGGACAATGTAATTCGCGCCGGTGACATCATCAATCCGGACAATCACAAGCCCAGCATTGAAGGCATTCGCGAGATGTTTAAGCTGATGCAGGAGCATCCACGTTTATTGTCCTCAACTGCCTTGCAAACGGTAGGCAGCAAAGGACATGATGGCTTTGCCTTGGCCATCGTTAAATAAGGCCCAAACAGAACAAAAAACACACAAAATAATATTTATTTTATTTTTTATAAACTTACATATACTGTCCATATAGTTATCCACAATAAATGCGGATAACCTTGGACAGTAATTCATCAGATGCGTGTAAGATATTTGGGCTTTATTTCACTACCAGTAACGGCACATTCGAATTCCGGAAAATGGTGGTGGTAATACTGCCCAAGAAAAACTGATGGATTTTGCTGTGGCTAAAGGCCCCAAGCAGAATCAGCTGAATACCATGTTCACGCTGATAATCCAGAATATTCTCCGCCACATCGCCATAACGATATTCCACCACCACATCTAAACCAGCGGCTTTTAAATACTGGGTCGGCTCATTCAATATTTCCGGATGATCACCCACATACAGCAAATGACATTGCAGCAGACGCAGCAAATCACTTTGGGTGATGCGCTTCATGATTTTTAAGCAGGTTGGTGAATATTCATAAGCGAAAATAAAACGGGTTGGCGGTTTAAACTGCTCGCCCACCGTCATAACGGCACAATTGGCTCCGCGGATAAAGTTTTCGACATTACTGCCCAGTGCTTTATTGCGTTCGGCGGAACGCTCCCCGACCCGGCCAATAACTGCAATATCATCTTCTTGTAAGACATTAAAACTTTGTTCAAGAAAATCGCCTTTTTCCTGAATCTGGGTCGGCACAATATTATATTTTTGCTGCACCATCTCGGAAATATGACGCAGCAGATTATTACTATATTCCAGCGCAATGTCACTCTGCTTCTGTTCCAGCTCGGCCAGTTCCTTCAATAACATGGCATTGCTTTCAAAACCAATGACCCCGCTAATTTCACCTAAGTGATAACTGGCCGGATAATAGTCCAGCACCTGTAACAGCACCAGTTCCCGCTGGGTCTGCTTGGCTATCCACGCTGCGGCTTCCGCGAGTGCATTGATACAGGGTGAAGAATCAATACAGGCAATTACTCGTTTCATTGTCGCCTCTCTTGTTGCCTGTCTGCCAGGCTTTCGTTTTAATTGTTATCTAAAACTTAGCATAAGTCCTCAGCGGATGACATGACAAAATGTAAATAAAACACAGACATTTGAAGATAGAGAGCTACGTATGAGATTAATCACGATAACGAATCAAACGTGCCGGATTCCCCGCAACAATGGCCCGGCTTTCAATATCTTTGGTGACCATGCTGTGCATACCGACAACCGCATGGGCGCCAATTTTAATACCATCCTTAACGCCGACATGAGCACCCAGCCAGACATCGCGTTCAATTTCAATGCCCTGCGAACGCACCGGCTGCTGGTAAATCGGCTGAGCCAAATCCATGCCATGATCAAAGGCATATAAATGGCAATAGGCGGCAATACGCACCTGATCGTGAATCTTAATCCCGACCCGGCCCCCATCTAGAATACTATGATGATTAATTGCCACTTCACTGCCAATATGCAGCGGACCATGCAAGGTACAATCTGCAGCAATGAAGGTATTATCCCCAATAATAATTTTACGTCCCGGTTCGGCAAAAATATGCGCCAGCGGTGAAATAAAGCAGTTCTCGCCAATTTCTACCGTTTCCATCTCCATCAAATAGGCCTGATAGTCTTTTTGCCAGGCTTCGGCCCAAACCCGGTTTTTCGGTTTCAGCGACCAGTACAGCCATGGCATATAATTCAGCCGATGTTTATGCTGTTCCCGATATTTCAGCAAAGGATCATGTTCAGTCATCTGCTGGCTCCTCCATGACTTTGAGCTGTTCCCGGCCGCGGGTAACGTCCTGAATTTTTAAGGCCAAAGGCTCAATCTGATGCACCTGTAATAAGGCATTGACTTGCACGCCATCTGCCCCGTACTGTTCCTCAAACTCGATATTCTGGCTATTCAGTTCATATTGGAAAATGGCCCATTCATTAAACTGGCACTGAAACTCGACTTTTTTCTTTTCAATCAGTTCAATTTTTTCTGCCAGCAACAGACATTGCCCAGCACACCCCCCATAAGCGCGCACCAGACCACCGGTGCCAAGTTTAATCCCGCCATACCAGCGATTGACCAGCACCAGCACATTGGTCAGCTCATTGCCCTCAATGGTAGCCAGAATAGGTCGGCCGGCAGTGCCAGAAGGTTCACCATCATCATTAAAACGCACCTGATGGCCAATTTTCCATGCCCAGCATTGATGGGTAGTGGTCAGGTCTTTGTTGGCTTCCAGAAAATCTTTAACCGCCTGTTCGTTTTCTACCGGTACGGCAATGGCCTCAAAACGGCTCTTTTTAATATCTTCTTCAAAGCGAACAAGGGAGGCAATGGTAAATGGCATAACACAGCTAAAATGCAATAATCTCTGAAATTATAACGTGTTTTCAGGCAAATTTTGGCAATAAAAAACCTCCCAAACTGGGAGGTTATGTTGAGTTGACGATTAACGCTCGCGTAATGCTTCCTGGGCCTTGTTAAACGGTTTAATCAGATAATCCAGTACGGTTTTAGAACCAGTTTTAATATCAACCGTGGCCACCATTCCGGGGGTAATACTGAACTGCTGGCCAGATTTATTGGTCAGTTTATCGGTATCAGTCCGGATATAGACCCGGTAATAAAACTGGTCCTGCTTGACTTCATCACGGATGGTATCCGGTGAAATCACCGTGACCTTACCCTTTAAACCGCCATAAATCGAATAATCATAGGCGGTAATTTTGACCAGTGCTTCCTGGTCTGGGCGAATAAATGCAATATCTCGCGGCGAGATCCGCGCTTCAATTAACAGCTGTTCATCTAAAGGCACAATGGTCATTAACTTGCCATTTTGCGGTACGACCCCGCCAATGGTCATCACATCAATTTCCTTGACCACACCCCGTACCGGCGACTTGAAGACTGTGCGGTTCAAGGTATCGGACTTGCCACGTACCACCTGTTGCTGGGTCTGTACATCGGTACTGGACTTGGACAGCTCTTCACGCGCTTTGACATAATACTGGTTACGAATATCATTCATCTGGTTACGCAGGTCATTGGCCTCGCGTTTCAGACGCAGCACTTCCACCTCACTGGCCGCACCTTTGGCCACCAAGGGTTCAGTCATACGCAATTCCTGCTCGACCAGCACCAGAGCCTGCCGTAAACCGGCCAGCGATTCTTCTAAGTTGGCCCGGCGCGAATTGTATAAAGCAGTTTCCTGCTGTACCAGTTTTGGCTCTTTCAGCACTTCTTCCGGAAAAACCAGGGGTGTGCCATTTACTTCAGCGCGTAACCGGGCCGAAGTCGCCAAGGAAGATACCAGCAAAGATTCCGATTCCCCCACATTAGAAGCAAACCGGGTCGGGTCCAGCTGGGCCAGCACCTGACCCCGATTGACAATTTCCCCTTCGCGGACATTCAAGGTGGTGAGAATCCCGCCTTCTAAGGACTGTACCACCTGCTCTTTCGAAGATGGCACCACTTTACCAGTGCCGGTGGATACTTCTTCCAGCTTGAACAGCCAGGCCCAGAGTAGCAAAACTGCCAGTCCAATACAGATAATCCAGATAAACAGACTGGCTTTAGGTAAAGGTGGCTCCAGCTCGGTCACCTGCATTGAACGTTTGCTTAATTGTTCACTCATGACTTCGCTCCTGCCATCTGACGTGGTTGAGATGCAGACTGATTAAGAATCTGATCTCGTGGCCCGTCCATCACAATTTTTCCATCATTGACCACAATAATCCGGTCCACCAGCTCTAACACTGCACGGCGATGGGTGGCCACCACCAAAGTCCGGTGCCCAAGCCACATTTTCAAATGATCAATCAGCTGTTTCTCGGAGACATCATCAATTGCAGCCGTCGGTTCATCCAGCAATAAAATATTCGGCTGACGTAGCAGCAAACGTGCCAGCAGCAAGGCCTGTTTCTGGCCGCCAGAGAACCCCACACCACCTTCCAGAATCAGATGGTCCAGCCCTTCTTTCTTTTCCTGCACAAAGGCCAGCGCACCGGTAATTCGAAGTGCCTGTAAAATATCGTCATCATTGGCCAATGGTGCACCCAAAGTCAGGTTTTCCCGTACCGTGCCAAAAAACAGATGTGCATTCTGATTCAAGAGGCCCATATCACGGCGTACATCAGCAGGATCAATCAGGCCCAACTCTACGCCATCGAGTTTAATTTTGCCCTGATTCGGGGTTTGCATGCCGGAAAAAAGCTGCAACAAGGTAGATTTCCCGGCACCATTACGACCCAGAATGGCAATTTTTTCACCAGCTTTAATTTCGAGCTTGGGCACCATCAAGGTCGGTTTAGGATCATCTTCGCCATATTTAAAGCTGACCCCGCTTAATTCATAATGACCATTTAACACCGGACGATGAATTAAGTGGCTATGTTCCGGCTGATCAACCGGTTTTTTCATTAATTCATCCAGTCCCTGTTTCGCCACTTTGGCCTGTTGCAAACGGCCCAGCACGCCGGCAATCTGTGAAATTGGTGCCAGCATCCGTGAAGATAAAATTGAACAAGCCACCAGAGCACCGGTGGTCATTTCTCCATCCATCACAGCAAAACAGCCGACCAGCACCACAATTGCAAAGGTCAGCCCCTGAATTTTCTGGGTCCAGGCCGTCATCACCCCAACAATTTTACGCTGACGCATAGCAATATCGGCGGAGACTTCATTCATATGATTCCACTGGTTCTGGAAGCGGGCTTCGGCGCGTAATAACTTGATGTCTTCAATGCCCTGTACCGATTCCACCAGCATGGCATTGCGGATTGCTCCTTCACGCATCCCCTCATTAGCCAGTTTAGCCAGAGGCTTTTGCGCCAGAATACCGGGAATAATCATGAGCGGTACCACAATCAGCATCACCCAGAACAGGTTCCCGCCAATCACCCAGAACACGCCCAGGAACAGCAGGAAGAAAGGCAAATCAGCGATTGCAGAAATGGTGGTCGACGTCACCAGTTCACGCACCCCTTCCAGTTCACGGATTTGAGAAATAAAGGTCCCGGTCGATTTAGAGCGTTCACTGTTTTTAATCCGCAGCGCATGCCCATAGACCCGGTCTGAAATACGCAGATCAGCACGCTTGCCGATAATATCGGAAAGGTAAATCCGTGCGACCCTTAAACTAAACTCGAAAATGGCTGCAATTAGCACCCCTCCTGCCAACACCCACAAAGTGGGAACCGATTGTGCCGGAATTACCCGGTCATAGACATTCATCGAAAACAGGATGGTGGCCAGTGCCAGAATATTGGCCATCAGGGAGGCAAACATTACATCGATATAACGTTTCCAGTCCCGTAGCACAATTGACCAGAACCAGTTATCTTCATAGGGTTTGACATATTCATCTACCCGCGCATCGGGAACCGATTTTTCCGGGCGCAGGATATAGACATGCCACACATGCTCCGCCAAAGTATCGCTGGCCAGCGTTTGTGATAAACCCTGATCGTCACTGAACTGAATGCTCAGGTTGCCTTCGGCATCGACCTTGTCAATTACGCCCACCTGACCATCCTGGAATTCAACCAGTACCGGCAAACGCCAGGGATTGATCACCTCGGCGCTAAAGTCGGTTTTGCGCAGACTTAGGCCCACCTGACGGGCGATCAGATTTAAAATATCATCAATGTTCTGGTTCGGATTCCAGTCCAGCTGCAAGCGGATACGTTCTGCGGATGGTTCAATCCGGTAATGCTTGGCAATGCTCAGCACTGCTTGAAGCCACGGTTGATAATTTATTTTAGTACTCATGGCTGAACTTCAAACCCCTGAATGGATATATGGTTTAAATCATAAATATCGCGTGTCCGTCCGGTAATGGAGATATAGCGCGCAATGGCTGCATAAATATCAAAACGCGTATTTTCAATTTCCTGGGCGGCACTATGAATTGCCTGTTCGGCATTCAGTAAATCGACAGCTGAGCGCGTGCCTAATTTATATTGTTCCTGATACAGCTCTTTGGTCTGGATGGTGGTGGCCTGACGCTTGACCAGAATATTCATCTGGCGCTGCTTGTTCTGGATTTCTTCACGCAGCATGCGGGTTTCATCCAGCACCTCTAGATACACACTATTGACCCGTGCCTTGGCCGCTTCTTCTGCATAACTGGCCGCCCGGGTTTGTGACGCAATTGCGCCGCCCTGATAAAAGTTGCTATTGGCTTCCAGCATGATCGAATTATAGAGGCCATCATCTTCATTGTTATTCGGATTACGACCATTGATGGCCTGACTTATAGAACCTTTCACATTTAAAGTGGGATAAGCACTTAAACGTGATTGCTGCTTGCGTAATTTGGCCACTTTAACTTCAGCCTGAGCAGCCATTAGTCCGGGAATCTGCTGAAAAACCGGCTCTGAATATAATTGCGCCTCTTTCACCAGCCGCTCTGGAATCTGCCAGTTACGCTGATGAACCTCAAACCCGACCAAGGTGCGCAGCTTTTGCTGAAATTGGCGCAGCTGGGTTTGCTGCACAATTAAATTGGCTTCCGCAGCTTCCAGATTGGAACGGGCCTGAATCGGGTCGGCCTGGGTACTAATTCCGGCCTCGGCACGTAAATTGGTGATTTCCGCAATGCGGGCAATCCCCTGAATCTGCTCTTCAGCAATACGGGTAATTTCCTGATAGCGTTTGATATTAATCATGGCATTGGCAGTCTGGTAAGCAATATCATCAATACTGACCAGCACATTGGCCTGCTCTGCGGCCAAACGGGCCTGTTCCAAGTTGACACTGCTTTTGACCTTGCCAAAATCATAAAGCACTTGCGTGGCATTCAGGCTCAGCAGCTGACGGCCGCGCTCGCCTTTGGTCAGGTCTGCTGTGGAAATACCACCAGATAATTGCGGATAATAACCGGACTTCGCCACATCAATACTGGCATTCTGGGCTGCCAAAGTGGAAATGGCCTGGGAAATTTCAGGATGACGCTGAACAGCAGTCCGAATGGTGTCATTAAAACTTAAAGGCTGTTGCACAGAGGATCGGGCTGATGCCGCTGTTTCTGAAACAGATGATGCTGGTACTGCCCGGGGCATTTCCTGAATATTTTGTGTATCGAGCTGAAACTGGCTCAGTTCACTAATACGGACACGAGTAAAATTCTGGTCAGATTGCGGGATAAATAAACGTGCCACGCTCTGTTGAAGTGTTTGCCGTTCTGAAGTCGTCGTTTCAGCATAAAGCGACTGGCTCAGCAGTCCACTCAGCAATAAAGCCTGCCACAGTAGCGTCTGCCTGAATAATTTATTTTTATGAACTGTTAAGCTCTTGCAACCCATCATTGTCGTCATTCAAACTAATATTTTTAAAATTGTAAATGTTTTTAAGCTAGTTTTTTATACTTTTGTTAATTATAAAACGCTTTCAGGATAAAACACATACAACAAATAACAATTATATGTGTTTTTCACCAACTACACCTTAAAATCTTCGCCCAAGTAGACCTGTTTCACAGTTTCATTTTCCAGAATTTCCTGTGGGGTTCCTTCGGCAATCACTGCACCTTCACTGACAATATAAGCACGCTCACAAATTGCCAATGTTTCGCGCACGTTATGATCGGTAATTAATACACCAATTCCGCGATCTTTAAGGGTGCTAATAATATCTTTAATATCCCCGACAGAAATCGGGTCCACCCCGGCAAAAGGTTCATCCAGCAACATAAATTTCGGATCGGCAGCCAGAGCACGGGCAATTTCCGCACGACGTCGCTCACCACCGGAGACACTCATACCCAGTGAATCTTTAATATGGGTAATTTTAAAATCAGCCAGCAGTTCGGTTAAACGCTGCTGACGCTGCTGCTTGTTTAAGTCTTTACGGGTTTCCAGAATCGACATGATATTTTCAGCAATGGTCAGTTTTCTGAAAATTGACGCCTCTTGTGGCAGGTAACCAATGCCTTTGCGCGCACGTTCATGCATGGCCAGGTCAGATAAATCCAGTTCATCCAGATGAATTTCCCCCTTGTCCATACGTACCAAGCCAACCACCATATAGAAGCTGGTGGTTTTACCAGCACCATTTGGGCCAAGCAGTCCAACAATCTGGCCACTTTGCATGCAGAAAGAAACATCTTTCACCACCCAGCGCTTACTGTAGTTTTTGGCCAGGTGTTTGATTGTCAGAGTTTGTGGCTGTACGACCTGATCCATTAATCGCGTGCTCCCGGGAATGATTTTGAACTGGATGGTGGAATCACAATCTGTACGCGACCTGAAGATGATCCGGTGTTGTTTGGCGTACCAATGGCTTCAATATCGCCTTTATTCATACTATAACGCAAGGTATTGCCGCGAATGCTGGCCCCATCCTGCTGTAAAAATGCCCCGCCCGACAAGGTAATAATACCGGTTTCCGCATTGTAGACAATTTTCTGCGCTTGACCTTTGGCCAGACCTTTATTCGGGTCAGTCTTTTGCTGGAACTGTGCCGGACTGCCGTTGGCGGTAATAGTGCTGATTTCTTTTTTACTGTTCAGATTGGCCACAATTGAATTGGCCTGCAAGCGCATTGTGCCCTGCTCGATAATCACATTACCGGTATAGGTGGTAATGCCGGTACGCTCATTAAATGTCGCACGGTCGGCCACCAAGGTAATTGGCTGGTTCCGGTCTGAAGGCAAGGCCCAAGCTGTAGCTGAGGACAATACTGCCAAACCTACAAGCGCGGCTTTCTGCAGGAAAGTACGAGGTGTTGCAAGCTTCGGATTAACGTTCATATGTTCCTCGAATATTAAAAAATTCGTATTGACCATCATTCAAATTGGCTTTCAGTCCTTGGCTTACAAATTCAGCTTGTGGAGACTGCACCATCACCTGTTTATCGGTTTCAATTTCCCGACTGTCCGGATAGCCCGTCAATTCTGTCGTCTGCAGTTCTAATTGACCTTGCGCTAAAATTTTGGTGGCACGCACCTGGTCAGATAACACCACTTTTTCATTGTCATTATAGCCATGCGCCTGCTTAGCATAAAAAGTGGCATCAACTTTCCCTTCTTTATACATCGACGCATTCAGGTTCTGTAATTGAGAGGTCTGCTTTTGCATATCCTGCTCTAAACGGTCAACCTGAGCGCGAACATATAAATTCCCCTGTTCATCGGTTTGAGTCAGGTTAATCTGCTCCGCCGTATAGGTCATACTTCTGGAACCCTCGGTATCCAGTTTATTGCCTTTACCGCTGTAATAGTAATAACCACCACTTACAGCTGCAATTGCAATCGCAGTAATATATAAAACTCGGGTATCCATAAGTGGGGTTTTAACTCAACTCAATCAGAGGAATATCTTATTAATGAGGGATCGCGGTATACTTTTCAAGTAACTGTTCGTATACGCCTTTTGACATCAGGATCATGTCGCAGATTTCACGTACCGCACCGCGGCCTCCTTGGGCCTGAGTCACCAGATCAGCACGACGACGCACTTCAACATGACCATTCGGCACCGTGACTTTCATGCCAGCAATGGCAAAGGCAGATAAATCTGGCCAGTCATCGCCCATATACAGACAGTCTTCTGGTGCCAGATTCAGCTGGGCACAGGCTTCACGTAAAGCCACACCCTTGTCTTCACGGCCCTGATAAATCAGGTCCACACCCAAGGCATTCATACGTTTTTCAACAATATGGCTGGTACGCCCGGTAATGATGATGACTTTCACCCCGGCCTGCTGCACCAGTTTCATGCCCAGACCATCACGAATATCAAAGTTTTTAATTTCATCACCGCTATTGGTTAAGGTAACAAAGCCATCACTTAAAATACCATCGACATCTAAAACCAAAGCCTCAACGTGACGTGCCTGTTCCAATAAAATATACGATGCCATTTTTTAATTTACCCCGGCCTGAATCAGGTCATGCATACTGATCACACCAATCACCTGATGTGCATCATTGACCACTACAAATTGATTAATTTTTTTATCGCGTAACTGTGCCAGTGCTTCAACCGCACGGGCTTCCTGAGAAATGGTCGCAGGCTGCTTGATCATGACTTCAGCCACCGGCAGATGAATATCAAAGCCCTGCTGTTTGTCGATTAAACGGCGCAAATCACCATCAGTGAAAATTCCCAATAAGGTGTCCTGTTCATCCACCACCGTGGTCAGCCCCAAACGCTTGTCGGAAATTTCATACAGCACTTTGTTCATTGGGGTTTCTGGCGCGACTTTTGGCAGCTCGGCGCCGGTATGCATTAAGTGTTTGACATGCAACAGCAAGCGTTTACCCAAAGCACCCGCAGGATGGGAACGGGCGAAATCATCTGCGGTAAACCCACGCGCATCAAGTAAGGCCACAGCCAGTGCATCCCCTAAGGCCAATGTTGCGGTGGTGCTCGAGGTCGGTGCCAGACCCAGTGGGCAGGCTTCCTGAATGTTCCCTAAAGTTAAAGCCACATCGGCATTTTGTGGCATTGGGCCGCTGTCATCTCCGCTGATGGTAATTAACGGCACTTGCAGATGTTTGATCAGCGGCATCAGCATCATGATTTCATCACTTTTGCCAGAATTGGAGATGGCAATCAGCACATCACCCCGTACCAGCATGCCTAAATCGCCATGTCCTGCTTCGCCCGGATGCATAAAGAATGAAGGTGTACCGGTCGAGGCAAAAGTCGCCGCCATTTTACGGCCAATATGCCCGGATTTCCCCATACCGGTGATCACCACACGGCCTTTACATTGCAAAATAATTTCGCAGGCGCGGCTAAAGCGCTCGTCAATTTGTGTGGCCAGTGTTTGCAGAGCTTGTTCTTCTATACGCAAGGTACTGAGCGCCACACCTTGAAAATCAATCGGGTTTGACATGTTTTCAGAATTCAAATTTTTAACCTTCGTTCAGGGCTGAACGGTCTTCATTCAAGCAGAAATTAATTTTCGCAATTTTAGCATATCTATGCAAATGTCACGTTTTTAAATGTATAAGATTTCACACGATTTCTTCATGATTCCGCCTGTTGTTGATAAACCACAGCACAGGAAGATGGTGAACATGAGTCTCATTTTTTAGCTCAGGCAGTTAAGCTAAGTTTGAGTGTAGATAATGGATAATGTTTCATATCTGGATAAAAACGCATAAAAAAAGCCTCAATCATTTGACTGAGGCTTTTAAAATTTTGGAGCGGGAAACGAGACTCGAACTCGCGACCCCAACCTTGGCAAGGTTGTGCTCTACCAACTGAGCTATTCCCGCAATATGGAAGTGCATTATAGAGAGTTTCATACAACTGTCAACTCTTTATGCTTCCAAGTGGTGATTTAATCAGCACGACGCCAAACGGTACCCTGACGGGTATCTTCCAGCACCACGCCCTGATCCAGTAAAGACTGACGGATTTCATCGGCACGGGCAAAGTTTTTGTCTTTTTTGGCATCTTTACGCTGTTGAATCAGATCTTCAATCTGTTCTTCAGATAAACCAAGTGCATCCTGGCCAATGTCTGACTTCAGGAATTCATCGACATTGTGCTGTACCAAACCAAGAATATTGGTCAGATGACGCAAGGTAGCATAGAAGATTGCTGCCTGTTCGGCATTTTCTTCTTTCACCGCGCGGTTCAGTTCTTTATTGACTTCAAACAGCACTGCAATCGCTTCCGCGGTATTAAAATCATCCCGCATTGCGGTATTAAAGCGTTCGACCAATGTGTCATCTAGCGTTTCTAACAGCTTGTCGCCATACACGGCCTGATAGGCTTTAAATGAATGATAGAAACGGGACAGCGCCGTCTTGGCTTCTTTTAGTGCTACATCCGAGAAGTTCACCGGACTACGATAGTGTGAAGACACGATGAAATAACGGATCACTTCCGGATGGAATTTCTCCATCACATCCCGAATGGTGAAGAAGTTGCCGAGCGATTTTGACATTTTCTCGCCATCGACATTAATAAAGCCCACATGCATCCAGTAATTAACATACTGCTCACCGGTAGAGGCTTCAGACTGGGCAATTTCATTTTCATGATGCGGGAACATCAGGTCTGAACCACCACCATGAATATCAAAATGATTGCCCAGGCAGCAGGTCGACATCGCCGAACATTCAATATGCCAGCCCGGACGACCTTTGCCCCACGGTGATGGCCAAGCCGGTTCATTTTCTTTGGCATGTTTCCAGAGCACAAAGTCAAATGGATGTTTTTTCTCTACTTCGACATCGACACGCTCTGAAGCACCAGCCTGCATATCTTCCAGTTTACGACCGGATAAACGGCCATATTTTGCAAATTTTTCAACCTGGAAATAAACATCACCATTTGAAGCCGGATAAGCGGTGCCCTTGTCAACCAGATTGCCAATCATGTTTTGCATCTGGTCGATATAGTCAGTGGCACGCGGTGCTTCATCCGGGGCCAGACAGCCAAGGTTTTCTGCATCTTCATTCATGGCCTGAATAAAGCGGTCGGTTAAAGCGGTAATACTCTCGCCATTTTCATTGGCACGTTTGATAATTTTGTCGTCAATATCGGTGATATTGCGTACATATTTGACTTTCCAGCCCTGACTCCGCAAGAAACGGATGATGTAGTCAAATGCAACCATGACACGCGCGTGACCAATATGACAGTAGTCATACACGGTCATACCGCAGACATACATGTCGATCTGTCCATCGACGCGTGGCACGAATTCTACTTTTTTGCGCTGCTCTGAGTTATAGAGAACAAATGGTTGCATAGCTGTTCAAAAGACTTCAAATAAAAGGATGGTTCATCTTAACCTAAGCATTATTTTTCATAAAGTTTTCTCGTTATTTTTATCAAAAATCACTTATGCGGGCTTAAACTCAGGCACAACCCGGCTATTATGAGGATGAGTGCCCAGTTGAACGGGCTTTTAGCTGCGCTAAGCTCTGGTAAATTTGCTGAGCGATTTCCTCTCGCAGCGTGGTCAAATCTTCAGAACCTAATCTCTGCCCGACCTCTACCGGTGGCAAAAACTGAAAATAAAAAGGTACCCGCTTGGGAATCAGGTGTTTCGGTAATGATGGAATCACATCGCCATGACGTAATAATTTATCCAGTTGAGGGACTTTGAGCAGTTTCTGAAACAGACGATGCTGCACCACGGTTCTGGCATCAAAACCAAACTCGAAAATATCATCAGGGCCAAAGGCAGCAAAAGGAATAATGTCGTACTGAAATTCCTGTGCCAACTGTAAAAAGCCGTAGCGCTGTTTCCAGATCAATTGATACTGCTCACCCGGATGTTTCAGCACTTCACGTCCGCCACCCGGAAAGACCAGAATCGAATAGCCCTGCTGCATCAAGGCACGCACATATTCACGCTGGCCATCGACTGCGCCGAACTTTTTGACAATATCGCGCCAGATTGGCAAATAAAAATGGCTGTGGTCGGCAATACTAACCACAGCCACCTGATGTTCATTGAACAGATAATCAATAATAACGGGGGCATCAAAAATCCCGTAAAGGGAATGATTGCCCACATACATGGCAGGTCGGGATGCATCAATATATTCACTGCCTAAAAAGGTCGGCGTGAAATAGCGTTTAGATAAGGCGCTCAGCGTCTTGATCCATTTTGCATCATGCTGGACCTGCAATCTCTGCCCCTTAAACCACGTGTTTTTGTACCAGGATACAGCCCACCGAGTAGCCGGCACCAAATGAACATAACACGCCATATTCGCCATCATTCACTTCATGCGCAGTACGATGCAAGGCAATGATGACCCCGGCAGATGAAGTATTGGCAAACTCATCAAGAATAATTGGCACCAACGCCGGATCTGCTTCCGCAGCCGCTTTACCAACCACCAGTTTCAGAATCAGTTCGTTCATGCTGGCATTGGCCTGATGCAACCAGAAACGTTTTACATCGGCTGGTGCAATCGCATTTTTCTCCAGCTGCGCGGTAATCATTTTCGCAACCAGTGGACACACTTCTTTAAAGACTTTACGGCCGTCCTGACGGAAACGCTTGTCATCAATATCGGCATTTTCAGACAGATTCAGGAAACCGAAGTTGTTACGGATGTTGTTCGAGAACTGGGTAAATAACTGAGTGTCCACAATTTCAAAACCGGTTTTGCTGTCGGTGTCTTCAATAATTGACGCAGTGGCAACATCGCCAAAAATAAAGTGGCTGTCACGCGAACGGAAATCATTGTGTGCCGATGTAATTTCGACATTCACCAGCAAGACACGGCGCGCACCGCTTTTAATGGCATCATACGCCTGTTTTAAACCAAAGGTTGCTGCTGAACAGGCCACGTTCATGTCATAGGCATAGCCCTGAATCCCGAGTGCAGTCTGAATTTCAATGGCCACCGCCGGATAGGCACGCTGCATATTCGAGCAGGCCAGAATCACCACATCAATGTCTTCAGCCGTGACACCGGCATTTTCCATTGCCTGTTTGGCTGCAATTACGCCCCACTCGGCCTGAAGCGAGATTTCATCATCAGCGCGTTCTTTTAAATGTGGACGTAAACGGTTTGGATCAAGCAGACCGGTTTTCTCTGACACGTAGCGACGTTTCACGCCAGAGGCTTTTTCAATAAATTCTGCACTTGAGCCACGGCGTGCTTCTAACTCGCCCGCTGCAATTTTGTCAGCATTGGCCGAGTTATACTGTTCCACATAAGCATTTAAACTTTCAACTAACTCTTCATTGGTAATGACATCTTCAGGATGGAATAAGCCCGTACCGGTAATGCGAATGCCCATGTAAAACTCCTTTTTGAAATTCTCTCTATCTTAACCGATTCCCAGCTTTTCCCATACTTTTTGTAGCCGGTTTGGCGAAATTGGCATCTTGGTCTTCATTGGCTGCGAGAATAACGAGATGCGCAATTCTTCCACCATAAAGTACAATTCTTTCAAGCGGCTGTCATTTTTAAACTTGAACAGTTTGTCCATCCACGGGTCAATCTGCACAATGGCGGCATCATCACGTTGCAGGTTATTCGGCAAACGTTCCAAACGCAGCACCAGCGCTTTCAGATAACGTGGATATTCGCTCCAGACGTCTGCTGGCTTGTTATACACGAAATCGGCCAGGTTCATGAGGTCCAGCTGATCTTCAATATCATCCATATTTTTGGCAAAGACCGACTCATCCAGCATCAGCAGTTTACGGCGGATATCCTGCCATTGAATATAAATCTCATTAAAGCTGAACAGCGCTTTCTGTCCATGACTGAGGAATGATTTTTTTACCTCAAGTAGCAGCGTTTGGAACTGTTCAGCGTTGACTGGCAAGTCATCAATTGACATCTGCAAGGTGGCATAGACCAGCATCTGTTCCAGCTGTGCTTTATCGCCCAACGGAGAATAAGCCAGCGCCAGCGGTTTAGAAATCTGTTTTTTCAGCTGGCGGATTAAATCGCCCAGCTGCATATGAATCAGGCGAATCACCCCGGCCCGATGCTGTTTAATTGCCTCTGCCTGATCATTAAAGGTTTGAATCACCACACCAGATTCATCTTTCTGTTCCAGCGCAGCAAAGTCTTTGGTCGGTACCAGCGCCTGATACTGCTTGACCACCACGCCAGTGACTTTTTGCGAGGCTTCAAACACAAAGTTGTCAGGGAAGGTTTTAAATTCACCTTTCAGCTGTTTCACCGGACTATGGGTTTCGGTGCGGCAGCGGGCTTTCAACTCACTCAGGTCACGGCCCTGTTCGATGACCCGGCCTTTTTCATCAATCACTTTAATAAACGGCAGCAGATACTGATCGATCCGTTCAAAGCTAAAGTCTTTTTCAGTGATCTGATCGCCGCGCAGCTGAAAAGCTAGGAAGCTGAAAATATGCTCACGCAGATGTGTCGCATCAATTCGTGCACTCAGTTTGCGCGCGGTATCCGGAATTGGCACCAGGTTACGGCGTTTATCTTTCGGCAAGGCTTTCAGTAGCGCTTCAATCAGCTCTTCACGCCAGCCCGGAATCCCCCATGACCAGATATTTTCATCGACCTGTGGCAGGGCCTGAACCGGAATTTTTACCGTCGCACCATCTTCATCATGGCTCGGATCAAAACGGTAGCTGGCCGCCAGACGCAATTCGCCATTACGCAGATAATCCGGGAATTGCTGCGTGGTCGGGCGATCATTCAGCCACAAGGCATCATCATCAACAAATAAATAACGTGGCTCTTTCGGCTCGACTGTCGCGCGCCAGTCTTCAAAAGAACGGCGGCTGGCCACATCTGTCGGCACTTTTGCGGCATAGAACTGATAGATGGTTTCTTCATCTACCACCAGATCGCGGCGGCGCAGCTTGTCTTCGACCCGCTCCACTTCTTCCAGTTTGAGTAAATTATGCTTTAAGAACGGCGGCATAATTCCCAGGTTACCGGTAGTCAAGGCATCGCGCAGGAAAATCTCATGCGCCGCCGGCTGATCGACCTTTTCATAATTCACCTGACGTTTCGGTTCAATGATTAAACCAAACAGTGAAATCTGATCATAGGCATTGACCACTCCGGCTTTTTTCGACCAGTGCGGTTCAAAATAATGATGTTTTAACAGATCACGCGCCGCCAGAAGAATCCACTCCGGCTCAATTTTGGCCAGGGTCCGCAAATACACCTGCGAGGTTTCCACCATCTCAAAAGCCATCACCCACGGGGTATTGGTCTTATGCAAGGTTGAGGCCGGGAAAACCCGCGCTTTTTGCTGACGCACTGCCATAAACACATTACGTTCATCGGTTTTATTGGCAATAAACGATAACAGTCCGGTTAATAAAGCCCGGTGCAGATTTTCATAACTGGCTTTCTTTTCATTGAAAGACAGTTTTAAACCCTGTGCCAGATCGACCAGCTGCTCATGGGTTTTCTTCCATTCACGTAAACGCAACCAGCTCAGGAAATGATTACGGGCAAAACTGCGGCGCTTGTTTTCACTCAAGTCACGATTGGCCAGCAAGGCATCCCAGAGTTTGAGATAAAACAGGAAATCGGAATCGGCTTCACGGAACAAGGCATGTTTTTGATCGGCCTGCATCTGTTTGTCGGCCGGGCGTTCCCGTGGGTCCTGCACCGCCAGTGCCGCCACAATTACCAGAATTTCATTTAAGGCACCAAAATGTGCCCCGCCCAGAATCATTCGTGCCAGACGTGGATCAATCGGCATTTTTGCCATTTGCTGGCCAATTTTGGTTAAGGAATCTCCCCCAACCCCTCTTTTAGACAGAGGGAGATTATTATTTTCGTCAGTCGCTTTAGACGGATTCGCTTTCTTCTCCGTCATTGCGCCAAGCTCAATCAAAAGCTTGCGACCATCATTGACCAGTCGATGATCTGGGGGCTCGATAAAATCAAAATCTTCCAGCGAACCGAGGCCCAGACTTTGCATCTGCAAAATCACCGAAGCTAAGTTGGTGCGTTTAATTTCCGGTTCGGTAAATTCCGGACGGCTTAAGAAATCTTCTTCCGAATACAGACGGATACAGACACCCGGTGCAATACGGCCACAACGGCCTTTACGCTGGTTGGCTGCGGCTTGCGAAACTGCTTCAATTGGCAGACGCTGTACACGTGAACGATAGTTATAACGTGAAATCCGGGCAAAACCACTGTCAATCACATAGCGGATATTCGGTACAGTTAACGCCGTTTCCGCGACGTTGGTAGCAATAATAATCCGTCGGCCACCGCCCGATGGATTAAAGATTTTCTGCTGCTCGGCCAGGGCCAGACGTGCATATAGCGGCAACACTTCCGTATGGCGCGGGCCATGCTTGATCAAGGTTTCCTGTAATTCACGGATTTCCTGCTCGGTGCTGGCAAATACCAGGATATCGGCATGTTCAGGATGACCTTTTTCCTGTGCATCGGCAAAGCATTCTTCCACCGCCTGCACTACCGCACGCGGCAGGTTTTCTTCAAAGTCATCAAACTCATCATCATCACTACCGCCAATGCTCAGTTCGGAAATGGGACGGTAACGCACTTCGACCGGATAGCTGCGCCCTTCAACTTCAAAAATCGGCGCGCCATTAAAGTAATTGCTGAAACGGTTTACGTCCAAGGTCGCTGAGGTAATGATCACTTTGAGATCTTTACGCCGTGGCAACAGCTGCTTTAAATAGCCCATGATGAAGTCAATATTCAGGGAACGTTCATGCGCTTCATCAATAATAATGGTGTCGTATTTGCTTAAGTAACGGTCATTGGCCAGCTCTGCCAGTAAAATACCATCAGTCATTAAGCGGACAATTGAATCCTGCGAGCCCTGTTCATTAAAACGGACTTTAAAGGAAATGGATTCACCAAGTTTTTCACCGACTTCTTCGGCAATCCGCTGCGAGACACTGCGCGCGGCCAGACGACGCGGCTGGGTATGACCAATCAGACCGGTTAAACCGCGCCCGGCCAGCATGGCAATTTGCGGCAACTGGGTAGTTTTCCCCGAACCGGTTTCCCCCGCCACAATAATCACCTGATGTTTTTGAATTGCCTCAACCAGCTTGTCGGCGTATTGGGTGACCGGCAAATCCTGATTCAGTTTGATGTTTGGAATACGGCCCAGGCGTTCCCGAACTTTCAGATTGGATTTTTCAAATAGCTCAGAATATTGTTTTTCATTTGCATCTTTTCCTTTACGCAGTCGATTTAAACGATGACGGTCACGCGCCATAACGAGTTGATCTACATTTAAATGACTCTGCACAGAACAAGATTCCTAATTTAAATAAAAAAATATCAATCGGCTATTTTACGCTGTAATGACAGCCAGCGGAAGAATCCGCCCATGAAATGAACGAACAGACCCTCCAGCCTGTCTGCTTTTGCAGCGAATCCGCTGTCCGCAAACTGAGTACGGTGGCTTCTAGATTGTGACGATGACGAACATTTCCAAGCAGTCTGCCTAAAAATAAAAAATATTTTTGCTTTACCCTTGAATTTTACCGAGCTTGACATCATGTTTGATGAGGAATGAAAAAGGTGTACTTTTTAATTGTCATGTGGTCATCATATTTTTCGGCTACATAATAATACACACCGCCTGAATATGGCTTAAACAATCATCAATTCGGTTTTTCCGATGGTGGTAATGTAAAAATACCATTTCAGCAATAAAGCAAATTTCTATAATCTAATTGAAATTCAAAACAAACCTCAATCATGGAGACAATGATGAGCTTAATTAATACTGAAGTTAAACCATTTAAAGCAAATGCCTACCACAACGGTCAATTCGTTGAAGTAACTGAAGCTGATCTTAAAGGCAAATGGTCAGTTGTATTCTTCTACCCAGCTGACTTCACTTTCGTTTGCCCAACTGAGCTTGGTGACCTTGCTGACAACTACGCTGAATTCCAAAAATTAGGCGTTGAAATCTATGCAGTTTCTACTGACACTCACTTCACGCACAAAGCTTGGCACGATTCTTCAGAAGAAATCAAAAAAATCCAATACGTAATGGTTGGCGACCCAACTTGGACACTGTCTAAAAACTTCGAAGTATTAATTGAAGCTGACGGTCTTGCTGATCGTGGTACTTTCGTCATCGATCCAGAAGGCAAAATCCAGATCATCGAAATCAACGCGGGTGGTATCGGCCGTGACGCGCAAGAACTTCTTCGCAAAGTAAAAGCTGCTCAATACGTTCACGCTCACCCAGGTGAAGTTTGCCCAGCAAAATGGAAAGAAGGCGACGCAACACTTGCTCCTTCAATCGACCTAGTTGGTAAAATCTAATCTGTATTAGATTAAACTGATTGAAAAAAACCACGCTTGATCGCGTGGTTTTTTTATTGAGGCACTTACATTTTTACTCAATTTTAGCTGCTGTAGATTCTTTTTATTTTCATCTGCGTTGATTAAGCTACTGAAAAATGCGCTATGGATAGACCGATGAAAACCCTATTAATTGCAGCCTTATTCACCACCCTGTCCCTGCCAGCCTGGGCTGATGTGCAGTGTAGCGGCAGCTTAAAAGATCGTTCGATTTCCGACAATATTTTCGTTGGCAAGCAATGCACCTTAACTAATGTGCAGGTCGATGGCAATGTCATGCTGGCCGATGGTGCCAAAGCCATTCTCCGAAACAGCCATATTGATGGCAATCTGGAATCCAAAGGCCGTTTTGCACAGCTGGTGGCGACCAATAACCGCATTGAAGGCAATATTCAACTGGAACGCGGCAAGCTGACCCAGCTGCACAATAACCGTGTAAATGGCAATATCCAGCTCAAAAACAATCGGGGTACGCTGAATATTAGCCGTAATCAGGTCGATGGCAATCTGGAATGTGAAAATAACGCGACACCACCGGTGGGTGGACGTAACACGGTACAGGGCGATAAAACAGGACAATGCCGCCGTTTATAAGGTGGGATGATTTTATGATAGATGAGGGTTTGATGATGGATCAAGCATTAACCATCTACAGGAATTGGATTGTCCGAAACTGGCGGCAAACCATGGATCACCTGATGAATCAGTTGTAATTTTTCTATCACCTTCGGACTAATCACAAAGGGATAAAAATCTTCCTGCCCCATACTCCGATTCACACTATTCATGGCAAAAGCCACTGGCAACCAGGCCTGAAAAATCTCGTTAAAGTCGGTCAAAAAATACGGATTTTCACGTTGCTTGAAGTACATAAAATGCTGCTCTTCATGCACAATTTGCGGATGAATACTCATGCCAAAAGAAGTTGCCGTTTCCAGCACATCAACAATATGTAAATAATGCGCCCAGCTTTCCGCCCAGTCTTCCCACGGATGCATGGTGGCATAGGCACTAATATAGGCATCCATCCAGTTGCTCGGCGCACCGTGCTGATAATAATCCTTCACCGCCTGCTGATAACAGGCGCGTTCATCCCCAAACAGTTGCCGAAAGCGTGCCAGATAATCACTGTTGGCCACCAGAACATCCCAATAATAATGGCCAATTTCATGCCGAAAATGCCCCAACAAGGTCCGATACACTTCGGCCATATTCTGCTTGGCCATCATCCGCTCGACATCATCGGCTTCGGCAATATTTAAAGTAATCACCCCGCTGGCATGACCGGTCATGACTTTGGGAGCACGATCATCATTCGGATTGGCCTTAAAATCAAATACCAGCCCACGTTCAGGACTTTCCAGCTTGCTCAGTAAAGGTAAATTCCAGCGCAGCAAGGCATAAACCAGACGATGCTTGGCCAGCTCGATTTTTTGCCAGCGGCAGTAATATTGCGGCTGGTTTAAATCCGGGATAATCCGGTTTAAACGGCAGGCCGGACAAAACTGCTCCGGACTGTCAAACGGAATAATCCAGTTACAGACCTGATGCTGATGATTCTGGCAAAAACGGTAAGCCTTTTGCGTGACCGCTTCAACAAATTCCCCTGCCCGCTGGCCCGGTTGCAACGCCAGCATATGCATATATTGCGCATCAAAACCTAAATGATGCTGGCACACGGTACACTGGGTATTGTCGAAATAAATCGGATGCTGACAATAACTGCACTGAAAAAGTTGCATGAGAATGGCTCAGTCGATTGTTTTTATTACAGAGATGCCGCTAAGCTTAGAAGATTCTGATTTTTCTGAGTGTAGTTTTTTTGCAGTGAATGTTTAGTGTTGCTGCAACCGTGGTGCAGATTGTCCCCATACGCTGCGCTTTGACCGGGAGTGTTGGCACACAACACTCGACTTTCGCGGATAAAGTTGAAAATTCTTACAAATCAGTAATACATCCGGCTCTGCATTTGGCATATGGTCAAACTATAACGATTCCAAACACAATAAAGGAGGAATGGCTAATGGAAACTGTCCTGACTGTAACCTTCTGCAAATACAATACCTCAACACGCTACTTAAAAATATTTTATAACAATGGGTTGGCAGAGCTTTATCATCCTGTGCCAGAATTTATCTATAACAATCTGCTACGCAGTCATGATAAAGCTGCTTTTGTGCAAAAATATCTGGAGTACGATTTACACTTTAACAAGGTCTCGTTGCGACCTTGAATTGAGGTGCAGCAATTTCACCTCTCACATCATTTCCTGAACCAGTTTAAAACGCGGTAATTCACGATCATCTTCCAGACTGATCGATTCGGTAAACATGCTCAGTGGTCGAACCCAAATGGAATAATCACCATATAAACACTGGTAGACCACCAGCTTTTCCTCGGTTTCACTGTGCGTGGCCACATGCAACACCTGATACAACTGCCCTTTATAATGCTGATAAATGCCTCGGCTTAAACTCATCTTGATACTCACCTTTGTAATTTTAAATGCCATTGCTCAGGATAATGCCTAGTTTTAGTCACAAATAGCAAATCTTTGATTTTCTTATTGTCAATTCTTGAAAATTCCAGTGACAAGCCACATCTTAGAAGATAAAGCCATACATTTTTATGTGCAACTTCTGCATAAATACATGATTTTTATTATTTGATTTAAAAAACCGATTGTTTTGATAAAAACAAACCGTTTCACCAATTAAATATTTTCTCCTATCATGTCTTTATCAAATACATTTTACTCCTCTGGAGACGTTAGCAATGTTAGATCAAAATACCACAGCCCAATTAAAAGCCTTGTTAGAACGCCTTGAAGGTCCAATCGAATTAGTGGCCACTTTAGATAGCTCTGACAAATCAGACAAAATCAAAGAACTGGTAACTGAAATTGCCGCCCTGTCTGATCAGGTGACTGCACGCTTCGATGGTAACAACAAACGTGCACCAAGCTTTGGTGTCGCCAAAGCCGGTGAGCAACCGCGTGTATTCTTCGCAGGTTTGCCAATGGGCCATGAGTTCACCTCTTTGATTCTGGCATTATTACAAACCTCAGGCTATGCACCAAAAGTGTCTGATGAAGTATTAGCTTCTATTAAAGACTTGGGCATCCAATCGGACTTTGATGTGTTCGTATCGTTAAGCTGCCATAACTGTCCAGACGTGGTGCAGGCATTGAACCTGATAGCCATCTATAACCCGGGTACTACTGCCACTATGATTGATGGTGCATTCTTCCAGGATGAAGTGGAAGAACGTAAGATCATGGCGGTACCGATGGTATTCCAGGACGGTAACCACATCGGTCAGGGTCGTATGACACTGGAAGAAATCATTGCCAAATTAGACACCAACTCTGCAGCCAAAGAAGCAGAAAAGCTGAATGCCAAAGCTGCGTTCGATGTACTGGTGATTGGTGGTGGACCTGCCGGGAACACTGCAGCGATTTATGCAGCACGTAAAGGCATTAACACCGGTATCGTGGCGGAACGTTTTGGTGGTCAGGTGATGGACACCATGGACATTGAAAACTTCACTTCAATCAAGAAAACCCAAGGTCCAAAATTTGCCGCTGAAATGGAAGCACACGTACGTGAATACGGTGTCGACATCATGAACCTACAACGTGTATCTGACATTAAAGGTGCAGATGAAACAGCCAACGGTTTAGTTGAAGTGACCTTGGAAAACGGTGCCAAGCTGGAATCGAAAACTGTGGTGCTTTCAACCGGTGCACGCTGGAGAGAGATGAATGTCCCAGGTGAAGCAGAATACCGTACCCGTGGTGTGGCGTATTGCCCGCACTGTGATGGTCCTTTATTCAAAGGCAAACGTGTTGCAGTCATTGGTGGGGGTAACTCGGGTGTAGAGGCCGCAATTGACTTGGCCGGTATTGTTGAGCATGTAACCTTAGTAGAATTTGATACCAAATTACGTGCGGACCAGGTATTGCAAGACAAACTGAACAGCTTGCCCAACACCACTGTCATCAAAAATGCACTTTCAACAGAAGTCGTGGGTGATGGTTCACAAGTGACAGCGCTGAAATATAAAGACCGTGCAACAGATGAAGAGCACACGGTTGAACTGGCGGGGATCTTTGTACAGATCGGTTTGTTACCAAATACCGATTTCTTGAAAGAAACAGCAGTTGAGCTGAGCAACCGTGGTGAAATTGTGATTAATGACCGCAACGAAACCAACGTCAAAGGTGTATTTGCTGCTGGTGACTGTACTACTGTTCCTTACAAACAGATCATCATCGCGACTGGTGAAGGTGCCAAAGCATCATTATCTGCCTTTGATTACATCATCCGTTCGGGGCAATAATTCTGCTGAATTAACTCTAGAACACCACAAGCCTATAGCGTGCACTACCCTATAGGCTTTTTTTGTATTTCATTTTCTTACATTTAATCAACAATTTGTTATCTATTGCCAGATCGGAACTGGTTTATATTTTTGAATATTCACTGCTGTTGTGGATATTTGCCTTGAGAATAGAATTAAAAGGAATATGACAATGAATAAATTACTTGTTGCTTTAGGTCTTGCTGCTACCGTTGCTTTAGTGGGCTGTAACCGTGATCAGGCGCCTGAAACAGGTGCAACCACTGGCGAGCATCTGGAAAATGCTGCTGAACAGGCAGGTCATGATATTTCCGGTGCTGCTGAAGAAGCTTCAGCTGAAATGGATGCTGCAACGGATGAAGCTGCTGCAGAGTTAGATCAGGCCGCGGATAATGCCGCTGCGGCAACCAGTCAGGCTTGGGATGAAACCAAGGAAGCCACCAAAGATGCAACTGCAACCGCAGCCGGTGCTGTTGAACAAGGTGCTGCGAACGTGCGTGAAGAAGCCCAGCAATAAAATTCACTTCCTCGCTAAAAGCTCCCTTCCGGGTAATGCCAGTCAGTTAAGAGATTGACTGGCATTACCCCAAAGTTGGGGCTTTTTGCATCTCTGGGTTAAGATAGCCGCATACAATAAGAAATCAGGCGGGCTATGAGTTATTCACATCATCATGAAAAACATTATATTTTAAGAACGGGCTGGTTACGTGCTGCGGTGTTGGGGGCCAATGACGGGATTATCTCAGTGACCAGTCTGGTGATCGGGATGGCGGCCAGTGGTGCTTCCAGCCAGACTCTGCTGATTACTTGTATTGCCGGCCTGATTTCAGGCGCCAGTTCCATGGCTGCCGGCGAATATATTTCGGTCAAATCCCAGGAAGATATCGAGCAGGCTGATCTGCACATGGAATCCAGAGAACTGCGTAAAAACCCCGATCTGGAACTAAAAGAACTGACCCATATTTATACCTTGCGCGGCCTGACGCCTGAGCTGGCGCATGAAGTGGCAGTACAGCTGACCGCCAAAGATGCCCTGGCCGCCCACGCCCGCGATGAAATCGGCATTCATGAAAATACTGCCGCCAATGCGGTACAGGCAGCGGCATCCTCGGCGATTGCATTTTCTCTAGGGGCGCTATTACCTTTACTGACCATTGTCTTTAGTCCGGTGGAATATCTGGACCGAAGCATTGTGATTGTAGGTGTCTTATCGCTGGCCTTACTGGGTGCCCTGTCCAGCTATTTTGCCGGCACCTCCATGCTCAGAGGCAGCTTGCGGGTCACGGTCTGGGGCGTGGTGGCCATGCTATTCGCACACTGGATTGGCTCGTTGTTCCATGTCACACCTTTATAAAAAAACCGCCCAGCAAATCGGGCGGTTTTTTTACCTTAGGGCTGTGTTTACTGTAAAGCCGCTTTCAGGTTACAGCCATAATTCATGGTTTGCTGCACCTGACGATAGCTGGTATAGCGGTTTAAAATAAAATCATAAAAATTGTCGGCATTGGCAAAATTCTGCTTTAAATTTTCCTGTTGAGCCTGGGGCAGCTGGATCTGATCAAGCAGTTCCAGATTATAATGTCCGAGACGATACATCTCGGCAAAATAGCCATTCATCATATCGCAATAGCCGGCTTTGGTCGGCTTTAAGGCGGTACTGCTGACCAGATGCTGGTTCAAGGTCATCAGATTATCGGCATCTAAAGGAAACTGCTGGGCAAAGGCAATACTTTCCAGCTGCTTAAACTGCTGAAAATCGGCTTCCAGTTGACGGTTTAAGGCACTAAAGCGCTGCTGTAGCTGCTCTGCACTGGCCACCTGGTACTGTTCAGGCTGGACCTGTACCTGCTCTGCCTCATGTGGTCCACATGCTGTCAAACCTGTTATTGTGAGCAAAACAGCCCCTACATACCCCTTCATGCTTTTACCTTTTCCACGATACAACCCGGGCATTATACTGATGAAACCGGCCGGGATGAAAGTTAGAGCGACTTTTCATTCATATAGCGCCAGTAACGTTTCGGTACATACTGAATATGCAGCTTCATGTTCTGCCGTGCCTGAATATTGACGCTGTGAAAATAATCTTTCCACAGCTGGTCATATAAAAATTCTTCAGCATCCAGCTCGATACTAAAGGCCTGACTGTGGCCACTGTCCAGCTGGAGATCCAGCTGCCGGGCATTCATCTGAACCTGATGCACATCATCCAGATCATAATAAATGCCGTAATCACGCTGTTCGTCATAAATCAGCCAGCGCTGATCTTGGTAACGCGCCTTAAAATGCCGCTCGATCAGCGGTAATACATTAAAATCTGGCCGCACCAGACTTAAGAACAGACCATCCTGACATTTTTTAAAGCGTACAAAAGCTTCCATGCGATGTTTTTCCCGGCCCACCTGCTTGGCCCACTGTGCCATGCCCAACACCGCCGGATGGCCATAATTACCATCCACCGCATGGCCGTGTTGAAAAACATAAATGCAAAAATCAAACAGATGCTGAAAGGCCTGTTCCTGCTCCGACAAAAAGCACAGATAAAACTGACGCAAGCTGCCGGGCTGGATTTTCTGTTTCAAGCCCTGCCAGACCCGCTGCCCCTGCACATCCTGTGAAGACACGACAATAAACTCATCAAACAGGCCATGCTGGGACTGCGGATTGGCGGTAATGTGTACATCAAACTCTTGAAAGCGAAATGCCCGAAACACACAGCAAAGCAAGCCGGTGAGCGTGCCATCAAAGCAGTAGGTGGCCATTAAAAAGCAAAGCCCAGTTGTGGCGAGAGCTGCTGCTGATATTTGGATTGCCCCGACTGTAAAATCTGCTGGCGAATCTGCTGCGCTGGCGGCTCTTTTTTAAATTTCGGGCTGTCGGCACAGCGAATAAAATGCTGGGCACGGTTATAGGCCACGCCCATGCGTTTTAGCTGATCTATATGAATGTGCCCAAACCGGCGCGCCTGCACAATTTTCTGCGCCGAACGCACGCCTATACCCGGCACCCGTAAAATCAACTGGTAGTCGGCACGGTTGATATCTACCGGAAAAGCCTCTGGATGACGCAGTGCCCAGCCCAATTTCGGGTCGACATCCAGGTCTAAATTGGGATGTTGATCATCCACCAGTTCATGCGCAGCAAAACCATAAAAACGCATTAACCAGTCACTTTGATAGAGCCGGTTTTCACGCAGCAACGGCGGCGCTGAACCGACAGCGGGCAAGGCCTTTTCCTGTGTATTAATTGGAATATAACCAGAAAAATAAACCCGTTTTAGCTTGAATTCTTTGTAGTGCCGATCGGCCATCATAATAATGTCTTGGTCGGTTTCATTATGTGCACCCACCACCATCTGCGTGGTTTGTCCGGCCGGAACAAACTTCGGTACCGATTTGATGATTTTCGATTCATCTTTCAGTTGAATCAGGCGATCGCGGACAATACCCAAATCCTTCTGCACTTCAGCATGACTTTTTTCCGGGGCAAACTGCTGTAGTCCGGCTTCGGTCGGCATTTCCAGATTAATACTCATCCGGTCAACATATAAACCGGCTTCGGTAATAATTTCCTGAGATGCGCCCGGGATGGTTTTTAAATGAATATATCCATTAAAGTTTTCTTCCAGCCGCAGCTTTTTCACCACCTGTAGCATTCGTTCCATGGTGTAATCGGCCGATTTAAAAATACCGGAACTTAAAAACAGCCCTTCAATATAATTGCGCCGGTAAAAATTTATGGTCAGATCGACCACTTCCTGTACGGTAAAGGCTGCGCGTTTCACATCATTGGAACGCCGCGACACGCAATAGGCACAGTCATAAATGCAAACATTGGAGAACAGGATTTTAAGCAGCGAAACACAGCGCCCATCTTCGGTATAGCTGTGACAGATGCCATTACCGGTATTGCCCAGCCCTTGGTCTTTATTTTTGCGCCGACTGCCACTCGATGAGCAGGACACATCATATTTGGCAGCATCGGCTAAAATTTGCAGTTTTTCACGGATACGTTCAGACATGCGTTTCAGCAGAAATCAGGAGATAAGCTGATTATAAAAAAGCGAAAATGTTGCGCCTAGCAAGCCGATGCGTTAGCACGACCCAGCTTGTCGCAACGAATGTAACTGCTGTGTAAAAACCGGCAGATTATTTAAAAAATAAATAATGATTATGATTTGCTAATTTTGTTCAGCTTGGGCAAAGTGTAGGAAGAATAAGGAGAAATCGCATGTCTATATTGGAACAGCTCGGCATTAAACATCCTATTTTTTTAGCGCCGATGGCCGGTGTTTCGACACCTGAACTGGCTGCCGAAGTTTCCAACCAGGGCGGCTTGGGTTCACTGGGTTTAGGGGCCAGTTCAGTGGCGTCTGCCCGAGAACAGATTTTAAAAACCCAGGACCTGACCGACTGCCCTTTTCAGGTCAATTTCTTCTGTCATCAACCCGAGCCGCTGGATGAAGCTGCTGCTCAGGTCTGGCTGGATTATTTAAGTCCGCATTTTGTACATTATGGCGTAGCGCTGCCGACCCAGCTCAAAAATCTGTATCCTAGTTTTTTAAGCAATGATGATTATCTGAATCTGGTGCTGGAAACCCGTCCTCAGGCGGTGAGTTTTCATTTTGGTATTCCGCACGCGCATCAGATTCAGGCGCTAAAACAGGCCGGGATTATCACCATGGTCTCTGCCACCAATCTGGCCGAAGCACAAGCCATTGAAGCGGCGGGTATTGATATTATTATTGCCCAAGGCGTAGAGGCTGGCGGTCATCGTGGCCTGTTTAATGCCGCTATTGATGGCGGTATCCGCACGGTAGATTTAGTGACTTTACTGACCCAGCACTGTCAGATTCCGGTGGTTGCGGCTGGTGGAATTATGAATGGTCAACATGCACAACGTGTCATGAACCTTGGCGCAGTCGCGGTACAGCTCGGGACCGCCTTTGTGCAATGTAAATCTTCCAATGCCAATGAGGCGTATCGCAAGGCTTTATTTAGCCAGAGCTGTACCCAAATTACCGATTCAATTTCCGGCCGTCCGGCACGTGGTCTGGTCAATCAGTGGCACCGTCTGGTGGATACGCCAAACCGTCCGCCGGTACCGACCTATCCGTATACTTATGATATTGGCAAGCAGTTACATGCCGCAGCTAGCCAGCAAGGTGAACAGGGATTTGGTGCATTCTGGGCCGGTGCCAACGTGGGCCTGATTCGTGACATGGAAGCCGGTGATTTAATTAATCAACTGGTGCTGGAAATGACCAGTCACTAAGCGCGAACAATAAACAAAAAACATCTCCGCGGAGATGTTTTTTTATTGGCCTGATAGTGTCTTGAATACTTTAACGGGTGACACGTTGCCAGGCATCTTTAGCTGCAAATTTAGCTTCTTCCCAGTTTAGACGGGAATCGCCTTTCATCTGTTCCCATTTGGTACGCAGTTCTGGCTCGGCCCGGTCAAAATCGACATTTTGTTCATATAAAGGACGGTTTTCATAGCCCAGTCGATAGGCGCCGCGATAATCACGATCATAGTCGACATCGGCATAGACACTGCGGGTTTCATTATAATATGGACGGTTCTGGTACTGATCACGCCAGTATACATCTTCTGCAGTCGGATCAATCGCATCGGCAATTTCATTACCGGCCAATCCACCCACTACACCACCGGCAATACCGCCTACTACGGCACCGACCGGTCCAGCTGCAGCACCGACGGCCGCACCGGTTGCCGCACCCCCTAATACACCGACACTAGTACCCACAGGATGATCGCCTGCTTCATTCATATCCGGGACACGATTGGTGTCCAAATCAGGACGTGCGTTGACATCGGTCGGGTCGACATTTAAACCCTGGCTTCGTTCTTGTGGTAATTCTGTTGAGGTCTTATGGCTAAATTCAGTCACAGGACGATTAGTATTGGTCATGTTGAAACTCCCTGGATCATTGTTATTAACAAGACTGGAATATCATCTTGCCAAGTGAAGACTTACCTAGCATAGAGCAAGCCAAGCCCTGCAATGTCCAAGTCCTGTCCGTGTTCAGTGAGCGTATGTTGCCCTGTGTTCAGGTCTGTAGAGATTGTAAACGGATAAAATCGGGGATAAAAAATGGCGCTCTAATGCGCCACAATTATGATAGATATTTAATCATTTGGTTTCTAACAGATTCACCTGTTCAACCTGCACATCACTCATGATGTTGCCATGTTCTAACAGTTGATTAAAATAGTTTTCCACCACCTGATACTGCTCGGCCGTGCTTTCCACACGGTACATATTCTGGCGGAATTCATTGCTAGAACGCAGTCCTTTGGTGTACCAGGCAATATGTTTACGTGAAATACGGCAGCCTGAATATTCTCCATAAAAGCTATAAAGTTCAGATAAATGCCCAAGCAATACCTGTTTGACTTCTTCAATACTCGGTGCAGCCAAATATTCACCGGTCGTCAGATAATGGGCAATTTCACGGAAAATCCAGGGACGGCCTTGTGCCGCACGGCCAATCATAATTGCATCTGCACCGGTATAATCCAGCACCATTTTGGCTTTTTCCGGACTGTCGATGTCGCCATTGGCAATCAGCGGGATATTCAGCTCGGCCTTAACCTGCTTGATTAACTCATAACGCGCCGTGTTCAGGTACATATCTTCACGGGTACGGCCATGCAGGGCCAGTGCGGCAATACCGGCCTGTTCCGCACGCTTGGCCACACGCAGAATATTTTCCTGACCGTTTAAAAAACCGAGTCGGGTTTTTAAGGTCACCGGCACATCGACTGCTTCTACGACTGCATCTAAAATCCGGGCGACCAGATCTTCATCTTGCAACAACGCCGAACCGGCCAGCTTGTTACATACTTTTTTGGCAGGACAGCCCATATTGATATCAACAATCTGTGCGCCATTCGCCACCTGATAGCGCGCGGCTTCGGCCAGGTCAGCCGGATCGGAGCCGGCAATTTGTGCAGAAATCGGGGCGATTTCGCCATCAAAATTGGCCCGATACAGACTTTTTTTGCTCATGCGCAAAGTCTTGTCCGAGGTCATCATTTCACTGACTGCATGGCCTGCGCCAAAATATTTGCACAGCGTTCTAAACGGCCGATCCGTGACGCCTGCCATTGGTGCCACCCACAGCTTTCGTTCAATAGGACGATCAAACAGTTCTTGAATGACAGGATGTGAACTCAATGTAGGAACCTCGGGAAACAGAAAATGCGCAGCGAATCTTTCAGATGGGAGAAAATTGGATACGGCGCTGCAAACCGGGCTAGTTTAAAGCCTTCTGACTAAAATTTCTATGCATCTGTACCGGCCGCAGCACATGTGTTTTTAGCAGATGCTAAAAAAACAAAAGCCCATCAGAAGATGAGCTTTTTGCAGCGAAACCGGCAATTAGATTGCAGTAATACCGCTGGCCTGGTCGCCTTTTTTACCCGCTACGATGGTAAATTCAACGCGCTGGCCTTCATGTAAAGTTTTGAAGCCCTGGTTGGTAATTTCGCTGTAATGAGCAAAAACGTCCTGACCTGAATCTGCCTGAATAAAACCAAAACCTTTAGTTTCATTAAACCATTTCACAGTACCAGTAACTGTATTTGACATAAGATAATCCTGTATTAAAAAACTTTTAAATTGGTCATAGATAAACCAATAATTAACTGGAAAATGACTTTGAAACTAAAAATCTGATACTACGAAGGATATTAAAAAACGACGGAGGGAAAAGATTTGCTGAAACAATAGTAATTCTTCTAGTTAACGACCACTATACAGACTTCTGTTCTGAATGCAATAAAAATAAATTAATTCAATTTATATAACTGATTTAAAGCAATATAAAAACTTTTACCATCCAGGTTAAATTCTACCTGCTGTCCGGACTGAAGCTCAATCATTTTACCGACTTCCACCCAGATAAAACCCTGGCTCGAGCGCTGCTTCTTTTTCAGCGGCATTACTTTTACAAAAATTTCCTGACCATTGACTGCAGTGGCCAACTGCCAATTTTCTACATTATTCAACATAACTGACTCATTATATGAGCTTAGGTGATCATTTAAGAAAGCTGTTCAATTTTATTAAAATTTCATCTTTCAAAAATCGGAGAAAAACACAATCAAATTTGATTATTTTAAACTTTTCACTGTCCCAATTCTCACAATTATGGACAAATATTCAATCACTATAAGCATTAAAAGTTGGATGCGGGAGCCGGATTTGAACCAACGACCTTCGGGTTATGAGCCCGACGAGCTACCAGACTGCTCCACCCCGCAAAGGAGAGTTAGCTTTATACGCTCTATATTTGCTAAACACAAGGTTTATTTAAAATACACACTAAAATAACCACGGTTCTACGCTAAAATAATTCCCTTTATTTTGATTAGAAAATTTTGCAATCATTAAAAAATAATTCAGATGATTTTATACAGCATCTCCCTTATTTATTTAAATATTTTCTTAAAATAACAGAAGATCATCAAATTAAAATCAGTGCTTTATTTTGAAATAGAACTCAGTATCTAACCCTACAATATCCGCTTTTTGAGCCACTCAATTCTCTGGCATCTTGCAGATAAAAATTGACAGTGCAACGTAGGCCGTATACATATATATTCACACCTGTATAGCCGAATTTCTGTATACTTCATCTGCCCTGTAGGCTGACCCGTCTGGACCGAGTTTTCCTGTTTATGAAACACACCTTCCTGTCATCTGTAATCAAACCTTTAAGCCTGATTGCGTTATCTTTAAGTTTAGCTGCCTGTGGCGACAGCGCCTGGTGGAATAAAGGCGATGAGCCAAGTCTAGATGCAGATCAGATCAAACGACTAATTCCTTCCCGCGTGAAAGATCGTGATTCATGGGCCAAAGATATTTACGATATTAGTGAACAATTGGGTATTCCGCAGACCAAGGAAAATATGTGTACCATTGTCGCCGTGGTCGATCAGGAATCCAACTTTGTTGCCGATCCGCAGGTTTATGGTTTAGGTGAAAAAGCGGTTAAAGAAGTCCAGGAACGCTTAGACGAGAAGTTTAAAGATAAACTCGGTGAAGCCATTGGAGGCACCATTGCCGGCTATTTTCAGGATGTACTGAAAAACCATCCAAGCCCGGAAGATAACTATTTAAGCCAGATGCGCCGGGTCAAAACCGAAAGGGAACTGGATGAACTTTACCGTGAAATTTTTGACTATATGGCCAAGCATTATCATGTGTCGGCCCTGACCGGCGCCGCCAAGCTGTTTGGTCAAAATATCGGAGAAAAGCTGAATCCGATTACCACCTTAGGTTCAATGCAGGTGCATATCAGTTATGCCAAGGAACATAAACGCCAAGGTGGCAATATTGCAGAATTACGCACCGATTTATACAGCCAATATGGTGGCCTGTATTATGGTATTCATCGTCTGATGATGTATCCGGCCGACTATGATAAACCGCTATATCGCTTTGCCGATTATAACTCGGGCATGTATTCCAGCCGCAATGCCGCTTTTCAGAGCATGCTGAATGATTTAACCGAAGCCGAATTATCTCTAGATGGTGATTTACTGCTCTATAGCAAAGATGGCGGTGTTCGCAGTGCCAAGAGCCAATCTGAACGCGAGCTGATTAGTGTTTTTGCCAAACATAATATTGTGCTCACCCCACGTCAAATCCGCTCCGATCTGAAAAAAGAAAAAGAGCAGGATTTTGAAGATACCGCTTCGTATCGCGCCTTATTAAAACTGTATCAGGAACAAACTAGCAAAGAACCATTTTATGCGATGATGCCGGAGGTGGTGATTTCCGGGCCAAAACTCAGCCGTGATTATAATACCAACTGGTTTGCTACTCGGGTCAACGGGCGATATACCACATGCATGCAAAAAGCCAAAAATATAAAAATCTAGCCTTATTCGATTTTGATGGAACCCTGTATGAGCATGACAGTTTTACCGGCTTTATTTTCTACAGTCTGGACAAACGGCATATTCTCAAGCGTGGTATAAAAGTTTTGCCCTGGATCATGGCATATTATCTTAAGCTGTACCCTGCCCATAAAATGCGCCCCAAGCTATATTCGGCCATGTTTAATGGCTGTGATCTCAAAAAAATTTACCCTTTGGCTCAACAGTATGCAGGTAAAATATTAAAAAGCCTTGAACCTTCTTTACTCAAACAATTAAAACAACATCAGCAATTGGGACATAAAGTTATCCTCGTTTCTGCAACCATTGACCTATATCTTGAAATAATTGCTCAGGCTTTAAATATAGAGTTAATCTGCTCCAAAGTTGAAATGAAAAATGGAAAACTGACAGGTAAATATCTGACACCGGACTGTAGTTGTATGCAAAAGAAATTACGGGTTTTAGAAGTCATTAAGCTTGCAGATTTTGAGACGATTTATGCGTATGGGAATAGTGAGGAGGATGCGGAGATGTTAAGTCTGGCTCAATATTATTATATGATTGGACAGCATAATGTATTGCCTAATCCATATTAATAAGAGAATAAAAAACCACTTCAGTTGAAGTGGTTTTCCATATTACATATAGCGAATCGTTCCGGTGGTAAATGACTTTATATATCCTGGCAAAGCGGAACTTGCATCATCAGCACCTAAAAGTTTAAGTTTAATATTACCGTTCATCTCGGTAACATCTGTTTCACCAGTAATCATAATATTGCCTTGAATTTTAA
Organism: Acinetobacter sp. YH12116; assembly: GCF_013418895.1. Taxonomy (NCBI): domain Bacteria; kingdom Pseudomonadati; phylum Pseudomonadota; class Gammaproteobacteria; order Moraxellales; family Moraxellaceae; genus Acinetobacter; species Acinetobacter sp. YH12116. Next base: position 158,259 of record NZ_VPBE01000001.1, read on the forward strand.
TAATACCAGTACCCACGAATTTCCCAGATGCTTTACCAGTGCCACCCGCACCCTTTGAAGCTATAATATTTCCGAAAAAATCAACAGAGTTGGCATCCTCTTTATTACCATTTCCACCTAGATTGCCAGAATCAAGTTCAACAGTACCATTAGTCATAAATAGGATATTACCAATATTAGCTGGGAACTCTTTCAACTCTTCTGCATCTTTTAAAGTCCCATCAGAATTGCAATACTGAGAGGGAATAGCAGGACTTACTCCACAAATTTTTGTAATGACAGCATTATTACGAACCAATTTATAAGGTAAAGGCGCGTAAGCATAATAACTTTGTTTGGTATTACCATTTGGAATTGTAGATTCAATTCCAGTTTTACTAATAATTGAACTTACCAAAGGAGTTGAAGTGATCTTGACTTGAACTTGTTCTTCAAACCATAACACTCCAGCCGGGATATTTTTCGATGTATCCACAGTCCATTCTGAACCCGAAAAACTAATTCCATTAAAATCAGTACAAGTAAACCTTTCTTTAGCAGAAGGCGTATTATTCCCTGTACTTAAAAGATTTTGTTTCTCACATTTGTCTTTCGAAAAAACATAATTAGCATAAGGTTTTAATACCTCCGAATCTATGAAACTTGTAGGTTCATATTTCTCGACTGTAATACCTGTTAACTGATCATTAAGAGTTTTCCCACTATTATCAACAATTTTTTTATCTTTAACTGTAATAGTAACCCCATCACCACTGATGGTATCTTTACTATTTACTTTTAAACCACCTGCAAATATTGAACCTGTCGCCGTTGTCTTACTTAATTGATCAATGATTTCAAAATTTGCTCTGAGAACCGCACTTGCTCCACCACTTTTACCGATGACATCAAAGCAATAGTGATTAACTGCACACGATGCAGCTTTTTCATAATGAATTGTTGTACCACTTTTGGTGATATTACCCTGTTGGATCTTGATTATATTTGCTAACGGTTGATTTTTTAAGAATTCAGCCAGTGCCTGATAACCTATCATTGCCTGCATTTGTGCTTGAGTCTGTGCATGTGCAGTTGTCGCACTCGACTGCAAATTGCGCATAGAAGACATATAGCCAGCAGTTAAAACAGTCAGCGAGAAACCAACCAATACAATAAATAAAAGCGAGGAAATACCTGCCTGCTTAGCAAAAGAAATCGATTTTTTAGAATTTCTTTGATGTTCTGCCGCATTATGCATGACTTTATCCTCCCCTATTTAAAATTAAATAGGCATGTAATATTTTGAATTGTTCTTGCTGTGCTATCACTACTTGCCGCATAAGTATTCGCCTCAAGCACTACCTGATATTTCCCTAAGTCAATACCAGCTCCTCCTTTAATCCCAAAAGGACTACAGCCACCGGTTACAGGTTGAACTTTAATATTAATTGCACCAATTTTATTCGTATCATTGCCAAGACCAGAATCAGTTAAAGCAGCCTGATCAATTTGAATAAGTAATTCTTTTGCAATCGTATCCACAGGTTTGACAAGGCCTGAGCATGTATACCCCGCTGCTGTTGGGCCATATAAATACAAGCCATTCTCATGGCTATATAAGGCTCGGCAATGAGTATCGGAAACTTTCCAGACCAGATATTTACCTATCGTATTTAAGGCAACTGCATCTCCGGCCGCATCTAATACTTTAAAATCGGCCTGAGTTGGACTGGTTAAACCATAACCCATTCCTTGCAAAATCCGGTCTGTGGCAATTAGACCAAGCATAATATGGCTATCTACTTTTGCACCTAATGAAGCTTCTGCTGTCACTTTTCCTGTAGTCACAAAAGCACGTAGCATGGCCAGAATAATAATAATAGACAATGCCAGGGCGATTAGAATTTCAATTAAAGTCACACCACGCTGTGAAAATTTTAGGCTATTCATCTTCCTCTCCTTTTCACGGTGCAATTTGCACTTTAACCGGTACAAAAGTATCAGCTTCGTCAACTTCAAGAGTTGCTGCACTCACTTTAATTCCGCCCACCGTAGAGGAAGCAACCCCACCTCCAGTGGAGTCATTGGCGACCACCGTATAAGCACCCTCGCTCACAATACAGTCCAGGTTTACATTGTTGCCCGCTACCTGTACCTGAACAGTATGTGTGCCTAGAGCTTTCCCACCACATTCATTGGAGTTTTCCAACTGCTGTCGCATTTGATTAATGGTATGCAAATGAATATTCTGATCACGGTGCACCACTGCTGTTCGACCAGAAATATAAGCAGCACCCAAGCCAATCACAGCCATCAGCACCATTGAAACCAATACTTCGATTAAAGTCGCGCCCTGCTGATACTTTGGTATTCCAAGATCGTTAGAAGTAACCTGCTTCATCTTGACCTCCTGATGCTTGAATCAAATACTGGGTACATGTGTTTGTCTGTAAAGACGCATTATTATTTAATTCAACCTTTTGAGTTGCTGAGTCACAGGTTGCTGAGGCTGGTAAAGTTGACAACTGAATTGTCACCGTTGGAGTAATATTGAAACTCCAAATAGTCGCATTGTTACTGTCTTTTACCACCACTGTAGTAGAAGTCACTTCCAGACTGGCAGCCTTAGCTCCTTCCTTGACAGCATTCGGGTTTCTTAACGCTTCATTTTTAGCACGCGCATATGCTTCCAATAGTTCTTTTTCAGTTTTGGTAATTTGCGCATTCGCCACCCAAGCCCGGCCCAATGGAAAAATAGCCACAGCAAGAATTGCAAGCAAAGCAATCCCAATCATCAATTCGATGAGGGTCACGCCACGTTGCCTTACCATGAGCTTAACCCGCCACAGCCATTACTAGTTTCAGCAATATTTTTATAATTATTACTTCTGAAGGTCAGTACACATCCGGCATTCCTCCCCTCTCCCGTAGCAATCAACTCATAACCAGGTTTTGAATCAATATCTTTAATTTCTACTGTATATTTAAAGGTATCTGCTGCCGCGGGTTGCCAGCCTTTTGCGTGATTTTGAGTTTGAGCAGTAGTTGTTGTTGGATTTGTTGTAGGGGCTGCATAGCTTAAGTTGCGCTGATACATACTTTCCAATACCAAACTTAATGCAACTAAATCTGACTGGGCACTACGTGCTTTGGCTTTGGTAATGTAATTTGAATACATAGGCATGGCAATGGCTGCGAGAATAGCCAAGATAATGACAGCCACCATTAATTCCAGGAGCGTAAAACCTGCGCTAGACGTGTGGAAGTTCGAGCCTTGTTTCTTATACATTTTCTTTCTTTACCAAAAGCATACTTACTTCTATAAAACTAGCATAGGATTTGTTTAGTATATGTTGTATAAACTTTCAAATTGTTTAGCAATAATTCACTGTATTTTAATTATGATTATGATTTTCAATTAAAAAATGTTTAATCCTAAATATTTTTACCAATTGTTAAAATGTGTAAATAATTAACATGTTTTTCATATACATATTTAACTGAGTGTCATCAATCTTGTTGTGCTTTAAATTTTCATCAAAACTATATACTTATACTCACATAGAGTATATAAGCTTGGATATCATTGTACTTATCAAGTAATTGGCATAAATGCTCAAAGTTAATCATTTATGTGAATTATTTTATAAAGAATTAAAAAAATCATACCAAATAACCTTTTTCTCCAAATTTCCGAGTTGGCGGCTTGGTTTTAGTTTTTGTAACTCTTCTATTCAATAAAAAAGGCAATTTCCTATGAAAATTGCCTTTTTGTCTTAACGCATTTTATGCCTATTTTTTAAACGGAAACGCATACTTGGCAATCCGTTTCAGTACACTGCCATATTGTTTAAACAGGCTGGCATTGTTGTAGTGCAAACCATATTTTTCACATACTGCCTGTACTTTTGGCGCCATCTGACGGTAACGGCGTGCCGGCACATCCGGATATAAATGGTGTTCAATCTGGTGGCTTAAGTGGCCAGTCAGAATATGGAACGCTTCTGAACCAGTCAGGTTAGAAGAACCGCGAATCTGGCGCATATACCAGTGACCACGGCTTTCATTTTTCAGTACCGATTTTGGGAATACCTCAACATCTTTGGTGAAGTGACCACAGAAAATAATACTGAAGGTCCAGATGTTACGAATCCCGTTGGCCACCAGGTTGCCAGTGAATACCGGTAACGCAGCAGGACCAGCAATCAGCGGGAAGAACACATAGTCTTTAAACAGCTGTTTAGAGATTTTGCGCTGTAAAGGTTTCCACTCTTCTTTCAGCTCAGCCTTGGTTTTACGGCCCATCCACACTTTACCAAGTTCCAGGTTTTGAATCGCAACACCCCACTGGAACAGTAAACAGAATGGAATACTGTAAATCGGTTGTAGCAGATGACCCGGTTTCCAGCGTTGTTCTGGAAACAGACGTACCAGACCATAGCCGATATCATCATCCATACCTTTAATATTGGTATAGGTATGATGCTTGTAGTTGTGGGTTTGACGCCAGTTTTCAGAGGTACCGACAATATCCCACTCATAGGTCTGACCGTTGAATTTTGGATCGTTCATCCAGTCATATTGACCGTGCATGACGTTATGGCCAAGTTCCATATTTTCCATGATTTTGGCAAAGCCGAGCAGACCAGTACCCAAAATCCAGGCTGGCGGGAACCAGCCAGCAAACAGGCAGGCACGACCCGCAATAGAAGCATAACGGATGGTTGAGTATACACGGCGGATGTATTTGGCATCTTTTTCGCCTAAATCATCCAGCACTTCCTGCTTGATGGCGTCTAATTCACGCGCCAATTCATCCAGTTCTAATTGGGTTAATTCGCGGTTTTTAGGATTTTTAAAATATTCAAATTTGACTGGCATATTCATAGTGAGTGTACCCGCTTATAAGTCAATAACTAAGTCTGTTTGTGCCGAATTCACGCAAAGCTTGAGCAAATTACCCGGTTCGGTGTTTTGCGCACCATTCACCAGATTTTTGGTCGAGCCTTCGACTTTGTTGCAGGCACATTTATTACAAATTCCCATACGGCAGCCATGCTTCGGTTGAATATTCTGCTGCTCCAGGCTGGTCAAAATAGATTGGCCTTTGGGAATGGTCACGGTTTTATTCGATTGGGTTAAGGTCACCTGCACAAAACCAGCTTCTTCATTGAGCATTGGGCTCATGCTAAAGGCTTCAGTTTTTAATTGCTGTGCATGCGCAAACAGTTCTTCTACCCGTGCAGCAAAACCCGATGGACCACAGGCATAGACTGCGCTCTGTTCAATCTGCTCAAGGGCTTGCAGATGGCTTTCATTCAGACGCTGTGCCGGTGTTTCCCCTGCCTGGGTATAAAACACGTCAAAGCTAAAGTGTGGATATTGTGTCGCCCATTGTTCAAACTGGGTTTTAAAAGCAACATCGGCAAAGGTTTTTACCCAGTACATCAGTTTAACCGGGGTCTGCTTTAATTGACCCGATTTGGCCAAAGCATCGACCAGGCTATACATTAGGGTAATACCACTACCGGCAGCCAGCAAAATGAGTGGCTGTGTCGCTTCAGGCAACAACATATCGCCATAAGGCTGGCCAAATTCCAGAATATCGCCCACATTGGCCTGATTGACCAACCAGCTGCTGACTTTACCCTGATCGACTTTTTTAACGGTTAACAGCACATGCTGAGTATCCAGTTGCGTCAGGCTGTAGGTACGCTCATAGCGAATTCCTTCAATGGTGACAAAGACCGGGTGATGTTGGCCCGCCTGTCCAAGCTGGAATTTCTGATTGAACTGCACCATCAGGCTGACCGTGTCCTGCGCGGTCTGCTGCTTTTGCACAATCTTGCCCAATGCCTGATTCACAGACCACAACGGATTGATTTTTTGTAACCAGAAGTTTGCCGAGTACGGATCAACAATCGCACTCGCAAGAGATTTGAGGGGAGATTTCGACTTTTCGATAACGTGCATAGCCTACACCACGCGATGAATTCTCAATTATTATACACATGTATATATATTTGTATATACGCCTGTATTGTTTCTATTCATTTCACAAGTTCACACACAACGGCTATACTACTGAAAAGCCTTTCAGCTCTGGACCCTATGACTCAGCCTGCCATGAAAATAAGTAATGATGTTCTTGCCCAAGATGTTCCCAACATCCGTGAACCCATGACGGTGCGTACGGTCGGCAGGAAAGCGACCATTACCAAGGAAGAGCTGTTTCAGGCTGCACTGAATCTGATCGGACCCCAAAAAAGTATTGCCTCTTTAAGCCTGCGTGAAGTCGCGCGCGAAGCCGGTATTGCACCGAATAGTTTTTATCGTCACTTTAAAGATATTGATGAGCTGGCCATTGCCCTGATTGACCGGGCCGGCCATGTGCTGCGTCAGATTCTGAATCAGGCACGTTTAAAAGCATCCAAACAGAACAGCATTATCCGCACCTCGGTTGAAGTCTTTATTGAACAGCTAGATGCTGATGAAGGTAATTTAAGTCTGCTGTTGCGTGAAGGCTATACCGGATCGACGTCTTATAAGCAGGCAGTGGAACGTCAGCTGAACTATTTCCAGCAGGAACTGAAAGATGACCTGATTCGTCTGGAGCGTTTGAATAACAGCAAACTGTCCCATCCGGAGATTGTTTCTTCAGCCATTACCCAGCTGGTGTTTAATATGGGTGCCAAAGTGATTGATATGCCCGCCAATGAACGTAAAATCATTGCCGAGCAAACCATGATCATGATCCGGATGCTGCTCGAAGGCGCACGCCATTTAGATGAAGCACAAATCCGTTAACTGGATTTTAAACTGCTTATTTAAAGTGTTGATCGAATCCGCTGCTGCACATCGCGTGCGCTCTGCTCAGGAGATTCCAGCGGGAACATATGCCCACCCGCTACAACACTAAACTCAATGCCATATATCTTTTTTAGTCCCTGCGGGAAACCTTGCTTATAAAAAGCACTCTGCTCTGCCGTGATTAAATGCACCGGTAAATTTGGGGCTTTACGCGGCCAACGCCACCACCAGCTTGGTACAGTTCTAAAAATATCTGCCTCGACCTGTTTTGGAATCTGTAAGCTGATGCCGGCCTCATCTTCTCTAAGACCATGCCGGATAAAATCCTGAAAACAGCGCTCATCAAACTGTTTAAACAAGGCATTGCCACGTAACTGCTGATAAGCCTGCTCACGGCTAGACCAGGCGTCTTTACGTTTCAGACTCAGCCCGGCCGGGGTTAAACGGTCAATCTGTTTTGAACCCAGCTTTTGCAATAACTCGAATATCGGCGCTGTTTTACCAATCACAAAAGGCGGGTCCATTAAAATCAGCTGGCTAAATAAATCTGGCCGTTGATAAGATGCCATCAGCAACACCAGCGCGCCAAAAGAATGCCCCAAACCGACCACCGCCTGTTTTGGTGTTTGTAACTCGATATCGGCAATGACCTGCGCCACCAGTTTTTCCCATTTTGGCTCAACCGGATAGTCCGGATTCAGGCCAATGACTGGAATATATTTCAGCTCAATATCGGCATCAAAATAATCAAAAAAGGTCTGATAGCAAGGACTGGCGATGCCATTGGCATGGGCAAAATAAACAACAGTTTTGGTCATAAAGGTATTTGAAGCAGATAATCCATTTTGCAGGAGGTAATTTTAATTTTTGCTGCGATTCTCAAGATTAGCCAGGCTGGTTCAACACTCTACGCCTGACCAATATATTTATTTAGCCGACACCACCAGATTCTGGCTAGGCAAGAAAGTTGCGCCGCAGGTGGTTTTATCACCAACAATCACCACACCACGCCCTTTGACCTGGGTGGTTGGATCGGCCGCAATGGCCGCTACTGTAGTTTTACATTTTGGACAATAATGCTTCATGCCATTTAAATGCACGGCAATGCCATTAATAACAAATGAACTTTCACATTCAGCAACCACACCGCCATGTGAAGTTTTAGAGCCTAAAGTGACTAATGCTTTACCCATCGTTGTTATATCTTTTAAAAATTTGGCTCATCTTAGCATGAACATTTTACCGGACTCTAGTGCACTGATCGCCGGGCTGTTTATGTCAGGCAAATCAGCATAAAAAAGCACCCTTCAAATTAGACTAAAAGTGTCCAACTTTCGGGGTGCAGTTCACGAAGGTGCTTTTCTAAAAATTACGACTGTTATGGTTTAACCACCACCATCACCTGAATTGCTTCCGGGGTAACCGCAATACCGTCAAGCAGGCTTAAACCTTCTTTTTGCAATTTCTGCAAACGGCTGATTTCATCTTCACGGATGCTTGGGTTAAATTGCTTCAGATACGTTAGACGGTCAATTTCATATTGCCATTTCGCGCCATACATCTCTTTGGCCTGCTCTTTTAAGCCCGGCAAGGCAGTTTTGGCAATGTCCAGCGCCTGTGCATAACGCTGCTCAATCACTTTACGGCGTGCTTTTACCACCTGACGGCAGCTATTGCCATCTAAATGATGTAAATACGGTTTTAAGATTTCAGGGGCAATTTTTTGCGACAGATCCTGACCTTTTTCACTCAGCAATACACGAATCAATTGCTGCGGCAAGCTTGATGGCAGGTTCAATGCTTTTGGTGCAATCACATCAACCTTGAACCACACTTCCAGCAGCACCGAACCTTGCGGTAATGCAGCTGACTTTAACACCGCCACATTGGTACTACCAAAGCTTTGGGTATTGATCATTTCCATCACGCTTTCGGTAAATGGATGTTCCAAAGTCAGATATTGTGCATCTTCGCGGATTTGAGCCTGATCACGATAGAAAGTCGCAGTCATGCCCTCTTCATCTAAAGTCAGACCTTGTACCTGCATCTGGTCTGTTGGCTTGATGATGACTGTGCCATTGCTTTGTTCATCAAAGTCGATGTTGGTTGAAGCCATAAAGCGCTTCATGAACATTGGCAAGGTAGTGTTGTCATCATAATCTTCCAGCGCCTGGACAATTTCCTGCGCCACCACCGGACGGCAAGAGTTGTATTCCAGTAAACGGTCACGGCCTTCCTGCAGTTCAGCTTCCAAGGCTTCGCGCTGTACGCTAACCGCTTCCAGCAATTCTTCAAACTGCTGGCCTTGATCTGCCAGTAAGCAGTCTTTTAATTCAACAATGAAGTTTTCCTGCAAGGTCTGCGCCGTTGGGGAAATATTGCTGAATATATTCAACGCTTCGTTATACCAGCGGAACATGCGTTCTTGCGCCGTGCCAAGTAAATACGGCACGTGAATCTGAATCCGGTTTTCCTGACCAATCCGGTCTAGACGGCCAATTCGCTGTTCCAGTACGTCCGGGTTCGCCGGTAAATCAAATAAAATTAAATCCGATGCAAACTGGAAGTTACGCCCTTCTGAACCAATTTCCGAACAGAGCAGGATTTGCGCACCATAGGAATCTTCTGCGAAATACGCCGCCGCCTGGTCACGTTCCAGCAGGCTCATACCTTCATGGAACATCGCAGTACGAATACCGGCGTGTAAACGCAGTGCATTTTCTAGCGCTTCCACCACCGGACCACTACGTGCAATCAGTAGCACTTTTTTGTGTTTTAAATCGCTGCGCAGCTTTTCCATCAGCCACATTACACGCGGATCGGTTTCCATCCACGCACCATCAAGCTGGCCTTCTTCTGGCCACATCTGTTCACGTAGCTTGCCCTCTTTGGCCCAGTGGTCTGGGGCTGGCAGTGGTGCTGGCTGACAGTCACGGCCCGGGAAACCCTGAATCGCTTCACGGGTGTTACGGAATAAAATACGGCCGGTACCATGACGGTCTAACAGTTCATGAATGGCGCGAAAACGCTGTTCCGGATGGTCTTCAATACGATGACCGAGCAAGCCTTCCAAAGCAGCCAGATGACCTTCTTCCAGTGGCATGTCGGACATCAGCACTTCGGCAATTTTGGCCGTTTGCTGATATTGTGCTTCTTCAGCCAGGAAACGGTCCAACGAACTAAAACGCTGCGGATCGAGCAGGCGTAAACGAGCAAAGTGGCTTTCAACACCCAACTGTTCCGGGGTTGCAGTTAAGAGCAGCACACCCGCCGTTTGTTCAGCGAATTCTTCGACCAGATCATAACGGTCATTGCCGCCTTCTTCTTCTGACCACATCAGGTGATGCGCTTCATCGACCACGAGTAAGTCAAAACCAGCTTCAAGTGCCTGCTCACGCAGATCTTCGTGGTCAATCATCAGGTCAATGGAGGCAATAATGCATTGCTCGGTCAGAAACGGGTTTAAATCCGGGTCGTGTTCTTTAATTGACGCTGTACGGGTCAGATCAAATAAAGAGAACTGCAGGTTGAAACGGCGGCGCATTTCAATCATCCACTGATATTGCAGTGAATCTGGCACCAAAATTAAAATACGTTCAGAACGGCCGGTTTTGAGCTGCTGATGGATAATCAGACCGGCTTCAATGGTTTTACCCAAACCCACTTCATCGGCCAGTAATACACGCGGTGCAAAACGCTTACCGACTTCGTGGGCAATATAGAGTTGATGCGGAATCAGGCCAACGCGTGAACCAATCAGGCCACGCAGCGGACTGCTGTGCATATTGGCCTGCATCAACAGCGCTTCAATACGCAGGTCGTACCATTCTTTATAGTCAATCTGGCTGGCCAGTAAACGGTCTAAGGGTTTAGACAGCTGGATTTGCGCGCCAATTCGGGTTTCATTCAGCGATTTCTGTTCTTCTGAACCATCTTCCAGCTGACGTACCACGTTATAACGCACCACGCCACCGCGATCTTCCAGACTCTGAACCGTCCATTTCAGGCCTTCCTGGTCCTGTACTTCATCGCCCGCATTAAACACGATACGGGACAAAGGTGCATTGTTACGTGCATAGACACGGGTTTCGTCACTCTTGGGGAATAAAATGCTGATTGAACGTTCATCTACATCAATAAGAACGCCTAAGCCCAGTTCTGTTTCTGTATCTGACAACCAACGTTGACCAATAGCAAACTGCTGCAATTTTTCCACCTTTTTCTAGAAGTTAGGACTGTCGCGTTATCACTCAAGGACTGCTTGCCATTTGAGCAAAATTTGACATCGTAAAGCAATATATTTTGACATAAAGCCCACCAAAAAGTGAGCTTAAATTCATGAGGATATATTTCCCTTAAAACGGCACCTGGCAATTAAACTCCAGTGTTTCTCCCGTTTGAGGATGTTGAAAACTTAAATACGCCGCATGTAAACACAGGCGTGAAGACAGCTGTTGCTGCTCTGGCGTGGCATATAGGGTATCGCCAATAATCGGATGTCCCAGATATTGCATATGCACCCGCAGCTGATGCGAACGGCCGGTAATTGGAATAAGTTTGACCCGCGTAACCGCCTGTCCATTTATTTCAAACTGTTCCAGCGCCTGCCAGTGGGTAAGCGCCGGTTTCGAATGAGAAGGATCGGCCATATGCAACGGTGGACGGGTTGGATCATAGACCACCGGCACATCAATGGTGCCTTCGCCGTATAGATGCCCGGCCACCACTGCCTGATAATGCTTATCGGTCTGGCGTTCCTGAAACTGGCGTGAAATCTTGTTTTGCCCCAAGCGGCTAAGACCAAACACCAAAATACCTGAGGTGTCACGATCCAGACGATGAATTAACAGGGTTTTAGGCTCAATGGCGACCAAACGGCTGATCAGGCAGTCTTGTAAATCTGCTGTTTTTCCTGGCACTGTGAGTAAGCCGGCCGGTTTATGGATGAGCATAAAATCTTCATCTCGATAAATCAGGTGTTCGGTTAGAAAATTACTCAAAGTACACTTCCAGGCTGATCGCGAAAATAAGGCGGCAATGATAAAAACCTTGCACCACAATTACAATGCAATTTGCGCAAATTGCAGACGTTTTTTCCGATTTTGCTGAATAAAAATGTCAATTTTCTGAAAATGGCAAATTTAGTCCGTTAAAATCTGCAGCAATCCGTGAAGTGTGGGTTTGGACTGCAGATCTTCATAGCGAATATTGGCACCATTGGCACGCCATAAACCGACCAGACTGACCATACTCACCGAATCCAGACCATAGTGACGCAGGTCTTCATGCGGGTCGATGTCCAGCGCATCCATATCCAGCCGTTCGGCTATGGCCAGTAAAATGCCTTTGCGGGACAGGATATATGCCAAGGGCGCACTGAGACTCCAAAGCCGGTTCAGGCTATAGCTAGTCAGATGATGCAGCCCCTGCTGGGAGATATTTTCAATCCATTGGATATGCTGCTCCTGATTGGCCAGTAGAATCGCATCATCCACCACACAGAGCTGTTCGGTCACGCTATACAGATGCGGTAAAATCTGTTTCAGCATTGGCGTGACCTGCCCTGCAAAAATCAGTTGTGGATGCGTTGAGGCATATTCTCCCAATTGCTGCATGCCTTGCATCAGGTCATCACCATAGAGATCAACAATGGGAATATCCAGCGCTTTGGCTTTATTGGTCAGTTGAATCAAATTTGCCATGAGTCCACTCTCTTGTATCCCCTGCTGCATACGTAAGTTTTGCAATCCGACTAAAACCAAAACGGATTCATTTGATGCAAGCTGCCATTTGGCTTGTGATGGCGCAAGTTGGATTTTTTTGGGCACGGGGTAAAGCATTTAAAAAAACTTCATAAGATAATTTAATAAATGAGAATATGCTAACTCACAACATCAAAAGCACATATTATTTTCTGTACTGACTTACATTCCAAATACTTAATAAATGCCAAATATTTCGATCTACAACTTTCCAGTCATTCAAGGAGTCACGAGTCATTCTCCACTCGACTCGCACATTCGGATATAAGGGTGTTTCAACTGTTGTTGTAATGATCTGTTGATTCTCAATATTTTTGGTAATTTTCATTAAAAATTCTGTTTGGTATTGGTCTGATGCACGACCAATACAATGATAAGCGATCGAAGAGTCAAAATTTAATGAATAGCAATCTAGATCAAACTTTTTAAATGAGTCTTCATATTTTACATATTGATGCGATATTAAATAATTTATCCATTCTCGTGGTGTCTGTTTATATTTAAAATATAAGGGATCAGCTTTACTAAAATTTTGCACATGTACTTTAACTTGGTTTTTATGATTTTTATCATAAAAATTATTTATTGGTATATCTTTAGCTTGATTGAGTAATAAATTAAATTGCATTGGATTTTCAAAATCCGCAACATTTTCGATATTATCTAGACTATTCGAAATATGTGTGGTTGGCTCAAAATTTATTGGAAACTGGCCTAGAAAAGGACTACTCAACACTGTATTTTCAGCAATATTCTGTTTCGCGCCAACATAAGTTTTAATGATTAATTCAGGCGAAATTCCCCACATAATTAAATCGCCAGTTTGGGAATTATCTTCATAATATTGTACATCATCATAGCTATGATCCACTTCTACTGAATCACTACAGGCGCTAATAAAGATACTATTAAGCAAAATGAAAATTATTTTTTTGATCATCCATTATTCCCAAAATTTATTCTTATTTAGTTGGTATCAGCTCAAGTAATATTCAAATCTTAGATAGAGCTTTGTTTAAACTGATTCGCCTAGAACTATCAGTCTAGGCTGTTATATTTTGATTTCCTACTGTAAATCAATCTAAACCACATGTTCTAAAAACTTCTCAATCGCTACCTGTGCAATCTCCGCATCTTCAAACGACTTCACACCCGACACACCCATCGCACCGACGAGCTGCCCTTGGTACATAATTGGCTCACCACCCTCCAGCATTCCTGAAAATGATTCCATAGTCAGAAAGCCCATCTGCCCACCTTTGATAATGTCTTCAAAAAGTTTGGATGGATGGCGACTCATGGCAGAACATTTAGCTTTTTCGATGGCCAGATTTGCAGTCATTGGTGCTGCACCATCCATACGCTTCATCACAAGTAAATTACCCGTTTCATCCACCACAGCAATACTGACATTAAAACTGTTCTGAATCGCATATTGATGAGCTTGATCTAATAAAAATTCAGCATCACTTAAAGTCAAATAGTGTTTGGTTTGCATGAATAAATATCCCTAATTTTAAATGTAATTTTCCCTAAGCCTGAGCCCTATATGGCGCAAGAATACAGTAAGAAGTCTTTAAATTTTCATTTCTATTCGATAGATGAAAGCCCTCTCCTTTAAGGAGAGGGTTTGGGAGAGGTATAAATTACGCTTTCATCTCAGCAAAAGTGGCTTTTGCCGCCTGAATGGTAAACTCGATATCTTCATCGCTGTGCGCGCTTGAAATAAAGCCAGCTTCAAATGCAGATGGCGCCAGGTTCACCCCACGCTCTAACATGCCGTGGAAGAATTTACGGAAAGCGTCGACATCGCATTTCAGCATCGAATCAAAGCTGGTGATATCTTCCTGATCGGTAAAGTACAGACCAAACATCGCGCCCACTTGCTGGGTTTTAAACGCAATACCGGCTTCATCTGCCGCTGCCTGTAAACCGGCCAGCAGTTTTTCCAGTTGTGTACTTAATTTTTCATAGAAGCCTGGTTCCCGCAGATGCTTAAACATCTCGATACCGGCACGCATTGCCAGTGGGTTCCCCGACAATGTTCCGGCCTGATACACCTTACCCAGTGGCGCAATACATTCCATCACTTCGCGTTTACCACCAAAAGCACCGACCGGTAAGCCGGCACCAATGATTTTACCCAAGGTGGTTAAATCTGGGGTAACGCCATAATGCGCCTGCGCACCGCCTAAGCCAACACGGAAACCGGTCATCACTTCATCAATAATAAACACCGAGCCATGTTCATCACAGACATCACGAATGGCTTGCAAGAAACCATCAATTGGCGCAACCAGGTTCATGTTACCGGCAACCGGTTCCACAATCACCCCGGCAATTTCTGAACCAAACTTGGCAAAGCATTCTTTTAAGGTGGCAATATCGTTATATGGCAGGGTTAAGGTGTGTTTGGCAAAATCCGCAGGAACACCGGCAGAGGTCGCTTCACCCTCACCTTTGGTTAACAGGCCAGAACCGGCTTTCACCAGTAATGAATCTGAGTGACCGTGGTAACAGCCCTCAAATTTCACGATCTTGTCACGGCCGGTATAACCACGTGCCAGACGAATCGCGGTCATGGTCGCTTCAGTACCGGAGTTGGTCATACGCACCAGTTCAATTGATGGCATGATGTCACAGATAATATCGGCCAGCGTCGTTTCATGAACGGTTGGCGCACCAAAACTTAAACCGTCTACTGCAGCATCCTGCACCGCTTTAATAATCGCTGGATGGGCATGACCCAAAATCATTGGCCCCCATGAACCGACATAATCGACATAGCGTTTGCCATCTACATCATATAAATATGCGCCTTGGGCTTTTTCAATAAAGACCGGCGTGCCGCCTACACCATTGAACGCACGTACCGGTGAGTTCACGCCACCTGGAATATGTTTGCTGGCTTGTTTAAATAATTGTTCTTGCTTTGGAGATAGGCTCATGAATCGACTCAACTCAAAATAAAATCAGACAAAAATTTCGGCTTAAACCGCCTTTTTAAATAGTTCAGACCAGTCATATACGCGTTGAGCAACGGTATGCATCGGACGACCTAATATATCACTAATCACCGCACAAAGGTCTGCACCGGCATCAATCACCTGCTGACCATTTTCAACGGTTAACCCCCCAATCGCGCAGATCGGTACATTCAGTTTTGCTTTGGCCTGCTTTAAGGTTTCCAGACCAATATTGCCGGCTTCCGGCTTGGTGTCGGTGGCGAAAATTGCCCCAAATGCCACATAGTTAGCGCCATCGGCAATGGCCTGCTCTGCCAGTTCAAGTGAATTGTTACAGCTGCGGCCAATCAGGACATTCTTCGGTAAACGTGCTGCGGCTTCGACAATTGAGCCATCATCCTGCCCCAAATGCACGCCGACACCATATTTTACCGCAGCCTCCAAATCATCATTAATCACAAATGGCACTTTGTACTCTGCACACAATGATTTCATATATTCAATTTCATAAGCCTGATCTTCTTTTGCCACCTTTTTACGGCGATATTGCAAGACTGCAACTTCATAGGTCGCCATTGCACCTTCAAGTTTGGCTAAAAGCAGTTCAATCGGATCATCATTGGTAATTAAATATAAGCCACGCATTTTGCCTGCCTGAAACACCTCAAAAAATTGGCTCTCATTATTACATAGTTACAGCTCAAGAGCAGGCCTTGCCTGTATTTTCGCTGATGCTTTGTTTCAGTTCAGATTTTTATGCAAAATCCCTAGTATTGGGGATAGAGTCAGCGCCAGTTTCGGTATTTACTAAGACTCACAATAATAACGATATAAGTTGTTGTTTTTTTATTTTTTTATATCAATAACAACCAACGTGCATTCATGGTCTCATGGACGTACTAGAATTTGATGCCAGGACGCATTTGGGGAAATGTGATCAAACGCTAGTACGTCCACACTCTTTTGACTCTCTTCATTCTTTTTATTTCAATGATTCCAGCTATAAAAAAAGCCCGGAGAAAGGTCACTCCAGGCTTGGAAAGTTAAAAACTGATGTCATCAAAGTGTCATACACTCTGCATTGCTTCAATTAATAGAACATTCACTCTACAATTTCAATGAATTTTTTGACCATTCATCTTATTTTTGACCGAAAGTTTTAGTTTTGCTCGAAAAATGAAGATTAGCTGTCAATTTTATCCAGTGCGCGGTCTTTAAGACTCAGGTTGCCGCGCAGAATGTCGGCAAACATTCGCCAGTCAGAAATAAAGCTATACAGCGGCTGTTTAAAGCTGGCCGGCTTGTTTTTTTCAAAGAAAAAATGACCGACCCAGGCGCAGGCATAACCGGCCACCAGTCCATAGACAAAGTAACGTGGCTTACGCTGCCTGACCATTTGCGTCAGGCAAATCAGGCCGATACCACTGCCCAGCATATGCAGACGCCGGCTCATGATATTGCGGTGTTCGGTTAAATAAAAACGATAAAACTCGTGATAATTTTGAATTGGACCTTGAGGCGTGTCATCCGGTTTTTTCGCCCATTCGGTGTTGAGGGGTGCGTTCATATTCATCATCCTGATGCTCTGTTCTTGCTCAAATTACCGCATTTTCTGTACAAATAAAAGCCACTTTGTTCGCGCTATTTTTCTGGCTACTTTTTTCAGGACAGATTTTGGTTACAATCAGAAGCCTTAAACAATGAACGCCTTTTCTGGACGCTTGATAATAATTTGGTATAGCGGCGTCATCTGCCAGAAAGCTACTTTTTTGCTGTATTGCTCAATTTTTTAGGACCAATTGAATGACCGAGATTGAATTAAAATTTCAAATTCCTGATGCGCGCCGTAATGCCTTACTTAAAGCGCTGGATCCTAAGAAATCTGAAACCATTTCGCTGCAAGCCCGATATTATGACACTGCCGACCGCCTACTGGCACAGCATGGTATTGCGCTGAGACAACGCTTGGAAGGCACGCGCTGGGTGCAAACACTGAAAGCCGGCAAAACCCATATTGAACGTTTTGAACATAATCATGACTTGGGCGAACTGCACCAGCCACCTGCGCTTGATTTAAGCATTTACGATGCCGCTCCCGAAGCCAGACAGCTATTAGATGCAGTTCTCAGTCAGACTGAAAGCCCGCTGCAACTGCAATTTGAAACCGATATGACACGTACTTTGCGTGTTATCCAGCTAGATGAAGTCGAGATTGAAGCCAGTTTAGATGTAGGCTGTATTCGCAGCGGCGAGCGTGAATATCCCGTCCATGAGGTTGAGTTTGAATTAAAATCTGGTTCGGTGCAGGCCCTGCTGGCCTTCTGTTTTGAATGGGTCAAGAAATACCAGCTCTGGTTAGATGTACGCAGCAAGGCCGAAATGGGCAATTTGCTGGCTTTAGACTTACAAGTCAGCCCGCCGCGTCTGGCAGAAGAATTCCGTTTAAATAAAAAAGCCTCGGCCGATCAGAATTTAAGATTGTTAATTGCCCAGCAATTGCAGCATTTACTGCCGAACATTGCGGCCATTTCAGCCGGTGTTAATGAAGCCGAGCATATTGTGCAGGCACAGAATGCACTAAATCAGCTGTATTTAACCGTGCATTTGCTCAAAGACTGGAGTGCGTCTATTTCGGAAAAATGGGCCAATCAGTTACTGGCGTTTAGACAGCAGTTTGACCAGCTGCAACATTTGCAGCACATGCAAAATACCCTCGGCACCTTTTTGCAGAACCCGAATACCGCCTCGAATCTGGCCAAAGATATTTTATATGCCAAAGAGAAACTGGCCAATCTGGTGAAATCGACCCAGAATGTACATCATTATCTGGAACTGTTGATGTTTAGCCTGGATGAAGATGCCTCCCACCCTGCGCAGGATTTAAAACAGGCCGCCCAGCAGACTTTGCAGCATCAATATAAATTACTGCAAGAACAGTTGAACCAGACCAGCCAGACCGATTTTGACAGTCTGGATCAGCTGGCGCAGAAAATTAATGCCCTGAAGTTTATTTTCCCGGTCCTCACCACGATCTATGATGTTAAAAACCTGCAAAAGTACAGCAAAGCCCTGAACGATGCTCAGCTGGCCACGCAGGAATATCAGGTTCTTTCCTCCGCTGCGTTGTATATCCAGCAAACCGAGCTGGAAGCCAGCGACTGGTTTGTACTCGGCTGGCTGACCGCAAAACAGGAAGTCCATGCACAAGCCTTGCTGGATGCCACCGAACAATTCCTGGTGAGTCGCAAGTTTATTAAGTAAGTTCAGCCACTCCCCGCTCCGGCCAGACAAAAGAATACGCTTTATGGCTACTTTTTATGCATGGCTTGGCCTATAGTAAGGCCAATGAAAGATAAAATTGCAGGAGTTGGTTATGGCGGAAATCGAGCTGAAATTTCAGGTGCCGGAGCATCAGCGCCGAGCCTTTGAAAAAGCCATTGCCAAGAAAAAAGCCGTGCCGCTACAGCTGTGGGCCAAATATTATGATAGTCCCAAGCAGCAGCTGGCACAGCATGCCATCGCCCTGCGTCAGCGTCTGGAAGGTCAATACTGGTGTCAGACCCTGAAAGCACCGGGACAACATCATTTTGAGCGTCTTGAACTGGAACTTGCCCTCGGTCCGGATGAACCGCAGCAGCTGGATTTAAGCCTGTATCAGGAACATAAACAGGCACAGACTTTGCTGAAACAGGCGCTGGAGCTGAAAAAGGCCGATTTAAAAAATACCGGTCTGGAGCTGCAATTTGAAACCGATGTGCAACGCCTGATTGTGCTTGAACAAGTCAAAGACAGTGCAATTGAACTGGCCTTTGATCAGGGCGAAGTCCGCACACCAACAGCACAAAGCGATATTTACGAAGTCGAGTTTGAACTGAAACATGGCGATGTTAGCGACCTGATTGATTTTGTGCAGCCATGGGTAAAACGCTATCAGCTCTGGCTTGATGTTCGCAGCAAATCACAGCGCGGCCAGATGCTCAAGAATCAGCAGGACATCTTGCCCGTTCAACATCAAACGCCTTTTAGTCTCGATAAACATGATTCGAGTAGCCGCGCGCTGGCCAAAATTGTCAGCAACTGTCTGACTCATTTATTACCAAATGCCACCGCGATTGCCAACAATCATTATCAGAGTGGTCATGTGCATCAGGCCCGTGTGGCCATTCGCCGTTTACGCAGCGCGCTGAAAATTTTTGGACACTGGTCCGAACAGGTACAACCCGAGTGGCAAGCGCAGCTGGCAGAACTGTTCCGGCAACTTGGTTCCACCCGCGACCGCGATGCGCTGAGTGAAAGCCTGATGCCACGTCTGGCCGAGGCCGGCTCTCCCCTCGCAGAACTACCGGCAAGTAGCGAAAGCAGTGATGAAATTGATGCACTATTTCGCGCGCCAGAAACAGTACGCCTCTTGCTGGAGCTGCTACAGTTTAGCCAGGGCACAGCACATGAAAATGATCAATCGCTGAAAAAACAGGTACGAAAACAGCTTACAAAAATGCATCGGCAAATTTGTCAGAATGCCGTGCAGTTTGAACATCTGGACAGTGAACAGAAGCATCGCACCCGTAAACGGGTCAAACGCCTGCGTTATTCGGTCGAGTTTATTGCCTCTTTATTTGAAGCTGATGCCGTCAAACAGTATCTGAAAGCATTGAAACCGGCACAGGAATCTTTGGGGCAGTTTAATGATCTGGTGGTGGCCGAAGCCCTGTTTCAACACGAGGTTCAGCAAAATCCGCAGGCTTGGTTTGTTCTGGGCTGGATTGCTGCCGAGCAAAAGCATGTTCTGGCCGAAGCCCAGCAGCATTTGCTGGAATTTACCCACAGTAAAACCTTCTGGTCCGACTGACTCCGTACGGAGATAATCATTTAGCGGTACTTGCCAAATACCTTCCAGGTACCGTTATCGGCCAGCGGATCATGATAACTATCGCTCCGCTGCTTGCGCGGTTTTTCCCTAGCATCCACCAGCTGAAAATGCGGTTCGACACTCAGCACAATACCGTTGACATAAAAACGGGTGCGGGTGTATTCACTTTGCCCATGCTGAAACACATAGGTACGCAAATCAATAAACTCACGGTGTGCCACCAGTGCGGCGCTGTCGTCACTCTCCAGCCACTGTTTCATCGCCAGCATCTGCGTAGCATCAAACTGGCCGCACTTTTCCATCAAGCTGGCCAGACCGCGAAAAGTTTTTGATTCTTTGGCCCGGGTTTTATTAATCCGGATTCGGTCAACATGAAAGAAAAATAAAGGCAGGTTTAAGTGACTTGGCAGATGAATGGCATCCAGCACTTCATCTTCCATAAAGGGCTGAAACAGCTCTTGTGCCCGCTCAATCAATCCGGACCATTGCTGGAAATAGGCTTCAACTTCAGCCGGATTGCCATAATAAATTGGCAGCCCTTCTACATTGGCCAGATGTGCCGGCGGCCAGATGTTTTGTCGCAGCAGCGCAATATCACTTTTTAGACTTTGAACCGCAATTGCATCTTGCATCGTGATTCCTTTTTCTTGCTTAGGCTATTTTTAGAGTAAGACAAAGGTTTAGTTTCTGCAAGGCTTTGCCTATAATTATTGTTTATGATTTTAGCTTAGGAAAAATTCATGGTTCAAAAGATTGAAGCAACCGATGTTACCGAAGAAGAAGCGTTAAATGCTGCTTTCTTTGAACGTGCTGATGAATTTATCAAACAGGCCAACGAATTTTGTCGCGTCGAAAAAGGCTCACAGGAACAACCGGCGGAAAAACGCGGTCAGGTCAGTGCTGCCATGTTGTTCGGCACGGCGCGTTTTAATACCTGGGTCGCAGCCAATAACTTCAAAGATGGTGAGGAAATGCGTGCTGCCAAAGATCAGGTCATGTCCTACATTTTGCAGCAGTTCCAGATGATGCTGGAAGACAATTATGATGAATACTGTGAACAGTTCGAGAACTATTTACGTTTCCGTCGTAATGAAGAATTTCACAGCAATAAACACAAACATGATCACGATCATTAAATTGCTAAAAAAAGTCCATCCAGTTGGGCTTTTTTAATGTCATCTTTTCGATAAATACCCTTTTCTTTTTTGCAGACTTGGCTTTGAATAAAATAGACATCTTCAAGGATCAAACCAACCTGCTATGCAAAATCTTGGATTTGCACTGATTGATGCGCATATTCATCAATGGGACCCATATAACACACCACACAGCGCACGCCTGGCGGTCAAGCTGCTGGGGAAATATCCACGCTTACTGGATAAAACCATCCGTACGCTAAAATCCAAAGCGCTAATTGACACCTTGGGACACACCCAGCATGTCACCGCACCGTATTTGCCCGAGCATTATTGCCGCGATGTCGGCTTTTATCCGGTTGAAAAAGTGGTACATGTGGAGGCCAGCTGGCATGACCACAAAGGCAAAGGTGTGGTCGGAGAAACCCGTTTTATTGAATCGCTGGATTTTGCCAAAAATGGTATCCAGCTGGGTGCAGTGGTGGCCACGGCCGACCCGCGTGACAGCCAGTTCAAGCAGATTCTGAAAATGCATCAGAAAGCGGCGCCGCAGCATTTTCGCGGAATTCGCAAAATGGCTGCGGTACATGAAGATAAAGACATTTATGCCTGGGCCGATGATCCGCATTTATACCGCGACAAAAAATTCCTGAAAGGCTTTGAACTGCTGGCACAGCATAATTTAAGTTTTGATGCCTGGGTCTATTCCAGTCAGCTGGAAGATGTGATTACCCTGGCAAAACAGTTCCCGGAAACCTCAATTGTGCTGGATCACCTCGGTACACCGGCCGGTCTGTTTGGTCCGGTCGGCTCGCATACCGGCATTACCCAAACTGCACGCGACAATATCCTGTTTCGCTGGCAGGAAGATCTGGCAGAACTGGCGCGCTGCCCAAATGTCTATACCAAATTGTCCGGGCTGTTCATGCCGGTGCTGGGCCATCAGTTTCACCAGCAGCAACGGCTGGCCTCAAAACAGGAAATTATTGATTTAACTGCCCCGCTGATTCAGCACGCACTGAAAAGTTTTGGCATGTACCGGGTGATGTTTGGTTCCAATTTCCCGATGGATCGGGTCAGTAGCGACTTAGTCACGATTATTGATGCCTTTAGTGATGTGGTAACGACGTATCATCCACAGGCGTTGCAGCAGGTGTTCCATGATAATGCCAAACAATTCTATCGGCTCTAATTCGCTGTGATAAATTCACCTCATACTTGCCCATAGCGCCTATAAGGATTGCAGGTGGATGATATCAGTGCCAACATAACTGGCTTCATAAAAAATCTCCCATTGCGGGAGATTTTTTATATGAATGATCTGTAGTCAGCGCTTATTTCACCGGCTGGCCATATTGATCGGCCATGACTTCGACCCAATGTTGCGGCAGCAGATATTTCTGGATCACCGCATCAATATCGGCTTTGCTGAGTCGGGCAATGGCCTGATCGCGTTTTTCCCGATACGGTAAATCACGGTCAAGTTCCAGCTGTGCCACCAGCATCCGGTGAATACGGCGCTCATCTTCCAGCGCTGTGACACGCTGTTTCAGAATGTCAGCCTTGGCCGCCGCTACTTCCTGTGCAGTCACGCCATTTTTGCGCAACTCCTGAAAGACTTTATGTACCGCCTGCGACAACTGCGCCGCTTTACCGGCAGTATAGTTGGCACTCACACTGAGGGCACCGGAATTTTCAAAGCTGCTTAAACTGAGCGAACTGCCAAAACTGTAGACCAGCGCATTTTTTTCACGCAGCTCTTGCGCCAGACGTGAGGTCAGTTGTGAGTCCCCTAAAATATGACTCATGACCATTAATGCGGCTGCATCGGGATGATCATTTCCCACGGGCAGGGTCATCACGCCCTGATAACTGCCAAACTCACGCTGTTCGGACAGTACATGCTGTTTTTGCGCCGCATAGCTGTTATACGGCACGCTTAAACGCTGATACGGCTGTGCTCCGTTCCAAGTGGCAAACTGCTGTTGCAACAGCTTGAGAACCGGCTTGGCCTCATAATCGCCGGTAATGGCAATCCGGGCATGATCCATGGCAAAAAACTGCCGATACAGCTGTTTGACTTTCTCATTGCTGGCCTGGCTCAACTGCTGCTTGGCAAATTCCGGCTCGAAGTGATAACGCAAATCTCCCGGCTGATAACGCTCGATCAAACGTGCCATATTTAAGGCAGCCACGGTTTCCGGCTCGGTATACGGCCGGTCCAGACTGGCCAGACTTTGTGCCTTGATCAGATCAAACTGGGCCTGTTCAAACAGCGGCTTTTTCATGATTTCCAAGACAAATCTGAAAAACTCATCAAATTTATCTTTTTTGGCCACAATCGAAATGGCCACGCCATTGCTATTGGCCTGTGCCGAAGCTGAACCACCGGCGTCAATGGATTTGTCGGCAATATCCTGCAGGCTGTACTGATCTGAGGCACGCAGCATTAAATAGGCCATCAGGTCAATAATCTCGTCCTGATTAAACAGCGATTTTTCATTGCCAAAATCCACTATAATGGTGGCGTAGGTTTTATCGTCCCGGGTCGAGGTGGGAAACAGTGCATATTTCATGCCATTGGCCAGTGTGCCACGCTGGATTTTGGCTTCAGTCTGGCTTAAGGCCTGTTTGGATGTGTGCAGATACTGCTGAATTTCCTGCTCATAGCTGCTGATGTCTTTGAGTGGCTCGGCCTGTACATCCATTTGATCGAGGGTTTTCAGCGGTTCAGCAGCCTGCTGTTGCTGGGCCTTTTTCTGCTCTTCTGGTGTCGGCTGAATATGCCCGCGCATACGATGTTCAGGAATCAGGAATTGCTGTAAACGTGTATTGACCTGATCCACCGTTAAGGCCTGTAATTCCTGTTGATGGACAAAATACTGTGCCCAGTTGCCCTGCTCCGATACCACATAATCACTTAGCATACCGGCAAGAGCACTGGCATTGCTAAACAGACTGTCCTGGCTATTGCGAATCAGGGTTTTGACCCGGTTCAGCTCGGTCTGATTAAAATTTTTGCCCTGCTCGACACCCTGCTGCAAGGCAGTTTCAACCTGCTTGGCATTATGAGTCGGTGCATACAAGGCACCCATAAAGACCAGATTAAAATCCTGATCCAGCCAGGTGGTCGATTGCACCATGGTGCTGATACCGGTTTCAACCATGCCCTGATACAAATGCCCGCTCGGCTGCATGGTGTATAAATACGGCGCCAACACCAGAGCGGTTTTATGCTGGCCGTTCTGACCATTTAAATAGATATTGAACTTGGCCAGCTGGCTGCCTTTTTGCACTAAAAAATCCCGGTTTTTGATGGTACGGGCATCCAGCACTGGCACCTTGACCTGTGCCGGAATCTGGCGTTTGGCCAGCGGACTAAAATGCTGATCAATCTGCTTGAGTACCTGCGCTTTATCAAACTTGCCGGTCAGCACCATCACGGCATTATTCGGTGCATACCAGTTACGATAAAAACGCTGCAATTCCGGCATCTGAATCGACTGCAACTCATTCAGATCACCAATCGGTAAACGGCCCAGATACTGGTTGCCATAGGCCGCTTTCCAGACCTGATCCATTAACACCGCATAGGGCTGATCCATACGCACTTCGCGTTCACGCTTCACAATCGCAATTTCTGCCGGCACAAATTTTTCTTGCAGCACCAGCTTGTCCATACGCTCGGCTTCAAGATAAATCATCTCATTAATGGCTGTCTGATCTGGGCGGATGGTGTTCAGATATTTGGTCGAGTAGTAATCGGTGCTGGCATTATTGCTTAAGGTGTACTGGTTTAAACGGCGCTGGAATTCATCTCCCGGGACATTCTGGGTGCCTTTAAACGCCAGATGTTCCAGTAAATGCGCCATACCGCCTTTGCCTTGGGGATCATTCAGGGAACCGGTAAAGTAGATGGTACTCATCACCACTTTATTTTCTTTGGCATTCGGCGCCAGAATCACCCGAAAACCATTATCCAGCCGGTATTCTTCAATCTGCTGTTCAGATTTTACCAACACCGGCTGGGCAAATGTCGTAGCCCCCACACCCATGATCAGCAAAGACAGGCTGAGCTGTTTAAACCGCATTAACATAATTTTTTCAATACCTTTTACCTGCTGCAGCCGCTTGCATGACTGCAGCATTAAATTGTTTGTTGTTGTGACTTATGTTTGAAAATCACCGGCATACCCAGCGTGATTTCCCTGTTCTGTTTTAATCTAAAAATAACTCGGCCACCAGATATAATTTGGCATAACCGGAAATTTCAATACGCTGCTCTGCTTGTAAGGCACAGTACAGCATTCCACCTCGCGCCGAAGCCTGATAAGCCACCAGTTCAGTTTTGCCAGTTTTTTCTGCCCATAACGGCGCCAGACCGGTATGCATGGAACCAGTCACCGGATCTTCATCAATCCCTTTATGCGGGGCAAAGTAGCGAGCAATATAGTCATAGTCCTGAGAGGGCGCGGTCAAGACCACATCTAGGTCTGTCGCGGTAATTGCGGTGCTGACCTGATGCAGCTCTGCAATCTGCCGGATTTTGGCCAGAGCGGGCTGGGCGGCTAACACTGCCTGCTCAGATTCCAGTACCAGAATATAGGCCTGTGCATTTAAATAGACTTCCTTAACCGGCTGATCAATCACATCCAGCAATTGCGCCGGAAATTCATCTTGCAGTACCGGCACACGGGTTGGAAAATTCATGCGGATTTTGCCATCATCATCTTGCGTGACAATAAAAAGACCTAAATTTTTGACATGAAAATGAATGGTTTTGGCGCGGGTATAATCCTTAAACAGTACAAAGCTGCTGGCCAAAGTGGCATGGCCGCAAAAATCGACTTCAACTGTGGGGCTAAACCAGCGAATCTCGAAATTTTCAGCATCCATCGGCTTGACAAAGGCAGTTTCGGAAAGGTTATTTTCCAGTGCAATATTCTGCATTAAAGCGTCATCAAGCCAGTCTTCGACCACTATTACTGCGGCCGGATTTCCCTTAAATAATGCTGTTGTGAATGCATCAACCTGATACATTTTCATGAATCTGTCTCCCGCTGTATTTTGTGCTTTTTCCCAAGCATGCATCAATGATATAAGTTTTAACACCCGGTACAATGCAGAATTGTTGTTTTCCTGCATATCTCAAGAATGATCTCTGATTGAGGAATAAAAAATATGACGCTCCCTGCTGATCTGCAAGCCGTGCCTTTGGAAAAGGCCTATCGTTTGATCAATCATGGTCCGACCGTGCTGGTGTCTGCACAAGATCAGCAGGAAACCGATGTCATGGCTGCAGCCTGGGCCTGTGCGCTTGAGTTTAATCCCGCTAAAGTTACGGTAGTGCTGGATAAAAGCACCAACACCCGCGCCATCATTGAACAGTCAGGTTATTTTGCCTTGCAGGTGCCGACCTTAAAACAGCTCAAGATGGTGCATCAACTGGGAAGCATCAGCCTGTTTCAGGAACCGAACAAGCTGGACCGCTGTGGGGTCGAGCTATTCCAGTTTGAGCATTCTCCTGTGCCGACAGTGGCCGGATGCGCCGCCTGGCTGATCTGTGAACTTATTCCGGAGCCGCACAACCAGCAAACCCATGACCTGTTTATAGGCAAAGTCATTACAGCCTATGCCGATCAGCGGGTATTTCGTGACGGGCACTGGTATTATCATGAAGTGGCCGATGAATGGAAAAGTATCCACCATATTGCCGGCGGGCATTTTTATAGCAGTGGTCAGCCGGTTTCAGTGGAATAAACAGTTGTTAGATTAGCAAACAAATTGGCCAGATCAGCGCGCAACTGTAATAGCCCGCGCGCCATACAACAATATTTTAAGCATAATAAAAAGCGCAAGGAATCTGCATGGATGCACAGCAACGCCGCCTCAGCCTGTTTTTACTGCTGGCCACCTGTTTAGGTATCGGTATTTTTCGTTTTTCTTATACCGCCTTATTACCCAGTACCCGTCTGGCTTTTGAATGGAGTAGCGAGTTTGCCAGCCTGTTAGGCAGCGCCAATTTACTCGGTTATTTAATTGGTGCGGTCTGGGCCATGCGCTTAAACCGGCAGCTATTAAGCTGGATTCAGGCCGCGGCCTTTCTCGGCAGTTTAAGTTTATTCTGCTGTGCGTTCGCCGGTTTTGAGGGCAGCTGGTATCTGTTCTGGCGAATATTGTCCGGCATCTGCGGTGGCTGGCTGATGATTCTGGCGCCGAGCGTGGTTGCGCAGCACTGTGAATTGCAGCATCGGTTTAAAATTAATGTGATTGGTTTTAGTGGCATCGGACTTGGTGTGCTGCTCGCCACATTATTTTTGCCCTATTTAGATCATATCTCCACCTCAAGCGCCTGGCTGATTTTATGTGCCTTTGCCGTGCTGTGCAGTCTGGGTTTAATCCTGCTCAAACCCAAAGCCCTACCGGTTAACATCCAAAGCCAGCCTCAAAGCGCTGCTGCTGTGCCCATCAATAAAAAGGTCTTTGCCAGCCTGCTCTTGGTGTATAGCTGTAGCGCGTTTTCCTATGTACCACACTCACTCTTCTGGATTGACTATTTAAGTCAGGTGCAACAACTCAGCCTGTTCTGGATCAATAGCCACTGGATTTTATATGGCCTGGGCAGTGCCTGCGGAGCGGCCTGTGCCTATTTTCTGGCAAAACAGCTCGGCAATTTCAAAGCCCTGAAAATCCTGTATTGCCTGTATGTGGCGGCCATTTTAGCGGCAATCGCCCCTTGGTCAGTGATGACCTTTCTGTCTTCCTTTTTTACTGGCCTGCTGAATCCGGCGGTGGTGTTTCTGACCTCTTATACCCTGCTCCAGCTGTATGGTCTGGCCTATAAAAAATTATGGGGCATGGCTACTTTATGCTTTGCCAGCGTGCAGCTGATAGGAGGCTTAAGCTTTAGCGGCTTACAAGTCGCCGGCTGGTCTTATCCGCAGCAGTTTTTACTGGCCGGTGCGGTTCTGGCACTGGGAAATCTATATTTTATTTGCAGCCTGCCGGCCACCAAAACACCGGTTTCCACAGCCGAGGTAAACTGATTTAGCTTATTCATCGGTCAGCTCTTGTACCAAATAGGGATAAGGATTCACGGCGCCTTGACCACTGAGATAAATCCCATAATGCAAATGTGGCGGTGTATTTTGAGCATTGCCGCTATTACCGACATAACCAATGATTTCACCGGCTTCAATCCAGTCGCCTTCCTGAATCTCCGCTGCATAATCCTCTAAATGTGCATAATAATGATGGCTTAAGCCCGGACCAATCACCCAGACCACTTTACCCCCAAGGTTGTTGGTGCCCACCCGCGATACAATTCCAGCCGTGGTTGAGCGTACCGGCGTGCCGCGTTTGGCAAAAATATCAGTGCCTTCATGCCGACGCCCTTCACTGCGCGCCGCACCCCAGGTATCACTGATCTGCCTGGCCTGCACACCTTCTACCGGGACCGGTAAAGGCGCCATGAATTCCTGCTGTTGCAATTTCAGATACAGCATCGGATAGCGCATACCGGCGGCATCACCCGAAGGCGGTGGCTGACAGCCGACCAGCAGCACACTCAAACTTAAGCCAAGCGCCAGACCGGCGAGCCGTTTAGAAATCAAGATATTCATGGCACCTGCATCATCAAGGGATGACTTGATCTTAAGGTCTGCTCAGGGGTAGATAAAACACGGTTTTTGTACAGGTTTTGCTGATCTGGGTTTGGAGATGATTCCTCTGCTGCTTTCCGATCTAGATCGTCATGGGCTATATAGATATGACAAAGGCTCTCATCATGAGAGCCTTTGTGAGTAAATCAATTTAAAAACCTATCTGCGCCTTTAGGCGATGAAAAAGTTTTTAAATTGGGGGTGCGACATCATTGCTGACGTTGGTTTTTCTGTTTTTGATTTTGTTGCTGAGGCTGTTGCTGCTGTTGACGTTGATTGTCATTCTGCTGCTGATTTTGTTGACGTTGGTTTTGCTGATTCTGTTGATTCTGCTGGTTTTGTTGATTAGCCATTTCATATCACTCCTGTATCAGTTCGATATGTCGCACAATATGTACAGGTATTACTCTACCGGGTTTTGTTTTTTGCCCAAGTCATAAGCTGTATCAAATTGCCTCAATGTAATTGGGCACAGGATTATCCATTACAAATCAAGTGAAAAAAGTTCTGTCATTTTACTTTACTCACCCAAAGCATCACTGTGGTTACTTGTCATTACATTGACACAAATAGATGGGAAGATAAGGCATAAAAAACCCGCGTTAAACGCGGGCGGTTACACCGAATAGATAGTGTTTTTATTGGTCCATCTTGTCAATAATCGCCTGACCAAATTCGGAGCAGCGCAGCAAGGCGGCATCTGGCATCAGGCGTTCAAAATCATATGTCACTGTTTTGGCCGCAATCGCACCGGATACACCCCGAATAATCAGATCGGCCGCTTCGGTCCAGCCCATATCACGCAGCATCATTTCCGCAGACAGAATAATCGAACCCGGATTGACCTTGTCCTGCCCGGCATACTTTGGCGCAGTGCCATGGGTGGCTTCATACATATGAATTGCCCCGCCAATATTGGCTCCCGGTGCAATGCCAATCCCGCCGACTTCTGCCGCCAGTGCATCGGAAATATAATCCCCGTTCAGGTTTAAGGTGGCAATGACCGAATAATCTGCCGGGCGCATTAAAATCTGCTGTAAAAAGGCATCGGCAATTACATCTTTAATCATAATCTCTTTGCCGGTTTTCGGATTTTTCAGCTTTACCCACGGCCCGCCATCGAGCAATTCGCCGCCAAAACGCTCCAGCGCCACTTCATACCCCCATTCCTTAAAGGCGCCTTCGGTATATTTCATGATGTTGCCTTTATGTACCAAGGTCACACTCGGCTTGTCATTATCAATCGCGAACTGGATGGCTTTACGCACCAGACGCTGAGTGCCTTCTTTGGAGACCGGTTTAATGCCTATACCGCAGTTTTCTTCAAAGCGGATTTTGGTGACACCCATTTCCTCTTTCAGGAATTTAATAACTTTTTTCGCTTCCGGTGAATCGGCTTTCCATTCAATCCCGGCATAAATATCTTCCGAGTTTTCCCGGAAAATCACCATATCGGTCAGTTCCGGATGTTGCACCGGTGAAGGCACGCCTTCAAACCAGCGTACCGGACGCACACAGACATACAGGTCCAGTTCCTGACGCAAGGCCACATTCAATGAGCGGATCCCACCACCAACTGGTGTGGTTAGCGGTCCTTTAATCGACACCACAAATTCACGCAAGACCTCAAAGGTTTCTTCCGGCATATAGGTGCCATAAATCTTGTTGGCCTTTTCGCCGCAATACACTTCCATCCATTCAATCGCACGTTTGCCACCATAGGCTTTTTGTACTGCCGCATCCACCACGGCTTTCATAGTCGGGGTAATATCCACCCCAATCCCGTCACCTTCAATAAAAGGGATAATCGGATTGTTCGGCACATTCAGGGATAAATCTGCATTTACCGTAATTTTGCTGCCATCTGCAGGCACGACGATTTTCTGATAACCCATAATCCTTGCTACTCCCTGTGATTGGTGGGCGGGCAAATCCATACTATTCTTGCCCGGCACCGGTCTTTTTTGGCTGTCTGCTTAATTGTATTTTTAACTCGATGATCTTTTCAGTTTAATCAAAATTTAACCAGCCCGGGATTTATAAGGGAAATGGCCTTATTTCTGTGCTTAATAAATCGGCATATATCCTGTGGCATCTCTCAGCAAGTTTTACATTTCCAATCAAAATCATCTGCTCAGCTTTGCCATAAAGTTCAGGCAGATCAGACAGAATCTGCTATAGTAGCCCGATATTGTGGACCTTCTTTTTGCTCATTGTCACCCTTTCTCTCCCATGCCGGGTTGTATTACAGTTAGCATAAGAATCACACCCATATTTTGTTATATTTTTTAGCAGGTTACAGTGAAAATAGTTATTCTTAACAAGCCTTATGATGTGCTGTCGCAGTTTCGTCCCGATGAAAAGCACCCAACCATGGCCGACTTCATTGACGATCCGGATTTGCGGATTGCCGGTCGTCTGGACATGGATTCAGAAGGTTTAATGTTCCTGACCGATCATGGCGGTTTAAACCAGTTTATTACCAACCCGGCCAATAAAAAGTTTAAAACCTATCTGGTCCAGGTCGATGGTGACATTACCGAAGAAGCGCTAGAACAGCTGCGTAAAGGTGTAGAACTGAATGATGGCATGACCTTGCCGGCCAAAGCGATTAAAGTGGCTGAACCGGAGTGGTTATGGGAACGTCATCCGCCGGTACGTTACCGTGCTTCGGTGCCGACCTCCTGGGCTGAAATTTCAATTTGTGAAGGCCGTAACCGCCAGGTGCGCCGCATGACCGCTGCGGTCGGCTTCCCAACTTTGCGTTTAATTCGCACCAAAATCGGTTCGATTGATCTGGTTCAGCTGGGCCTGCAACCGGGTGAAACCCGTGAAATTGAACCACTGCTCTATAGCGACTTTAAAGATGTACCAGCCGAACAGCCGTATCGCTCACGTTCTTATGTGAAGAAACCGGGCGGCACTGGTGGCAAACCGATGCAGAAAAAAGTCAACAAAGATGGTACCGCCAAGAAAAAATCCGGCACACCACGCATCTGGCAAATGGAAGAAGGTGAAAAGCCACGTCGCAAGACCAATGGCACCACCCGTCCCAACACCAAATCACGTGGTCGTCGTGCCCGTTAATGGGGCTGGCATCTGTATAGCTAAAAAAGCTGTTGCAAAGATGCGTTGAATAGACGATGAAAATAAGGCTCCAACGGGGCCTTATTTTTTTGCTTGTATTTTCAGCATCACAATGCTATTTATGATTCACATAATTTTAAATTTAAAATAAAACGTATCTTAAAAAAGGAGTCTGCTATGGATCAGCAAGTTAATCCCATGTTTCATCAGGACCGATTAATGCAGCATCTGGGCGCCCATTTGGTGTCGTTTGGTGAACACAGCGCACAGATTGAATTAAAAATTACCGAGCAGCATTTACAAGGCCATCAAACCTGTAACGGTGCGGTGATTTTTGCGCTGGCGGATGCGGCTTTTGCCATTGCCTGCAACACCGGCGAACATCCGGCGGTGGGTCAGCACTGCGGCATTCATTATTTAAAACCGGGCCTGCTCGGCGATACCCTGACTGCGGTGGCAGAACATAAGGCCAGCAGTGGCCGCAGCGGCATTTATGATATTCGGGTCACGAACCAGAAGCAGCAGATTGTGGCGGAGTTTCGCGGTACTTCCCGCCTGATCATCAAATAAGGTGTGATTACGATAGGGTTTATGACGATAGATCTGCATAAAAAAACCGATGCCTGAGCATCGGTTTTTTATAGTATAAATTTCAGACTATGATTTTACACTTTTAACCAGCGATCCAGTTTGGCCTGATCTTCAACTTTTAATTCAACTTCAGTCAGTTCAGAACCTGCTGCATTCACTTCAAACTGCATCAGTTCATCACGGCGGAAAGCATGTACTGTAAAGCTGCCGCTCTGTTTGGCATACTGTTCGATCAGTTTGCTGCTGGCTTTGAGGCCATCAATGGCAATGATTACATCATGCGCCGACAGACCGGCTTGCGCTGCCTGACCATCACGGCGTGCGGCCTGTACCAGTACGCCTTCCGGTTTATCGGCCAGTTTTAGCCCCAATGGCAAACGCTTGTCATTTTTTAAGCTGTAGCTCAGACCAAATTCCGGGAACAGCTGATCCAGCGGTAATTCTTCGGTGGTGTTAATCAGATGGTTAATCTGCTCAGCCCAGCTATCACCGGTTAATTCCTGACACAATTCATAAATCGTGCGCTCATGCACCTGAATCCCCTGCTGCGCATTGTCATACAGCTTGCGCATTAAGGCATCCAGACTAGAGCCACGCAGACGTAAACCAAGATCTAGACACAAGGCCACCAGACAGCCCTTGTTGTAATAGCTGGTGCCGGCATGGTTGGAGTTTTCATCCTGACGGTAGAATTTCACCCAAGCATCAAAGCTTGATTCAGCCACGGTTTGGATTGCCCGACCCGGATTTTGCAAATAACGGTCAATCTGCGCTTTTAATAAAGCAATATAAGACTCCTGATTAACCACACCGCTGCGTAATAAAATCAGGTCATCATAATATGAGGTGAAACCTTCAAAAATCCACAACAAAGAGGTGTAACCTTCCCGGTTCAGGTCATAATTGACAAAGCTGTCCGGACGGATAAATTTCACCAGCCAGGAGTGGAAATATTCATGGCTGCACAGCCCCAGAAAACGCTGATATTCTTTCGACGGCTCTTCCGGCTCATTGGCTTTTGGCAAGTCATCGCGCGGGGTAATCAGGCTGGTACTGTTTGGATGCTCCAGACCACCATAACTGTTCCCGGTCGCCATGGTCATAAAGGTATAATCCTGAAACGGTGCAGAACCGAACATGGCAATTTCAGTGGCGCAGATTTTTTCCAGGTCCTGCTGCATTCTCGCAGCATTCATGGCATGTTTGCCCGACACCACAAATTCATGTGGAATGCCTGCTGCATCAAAACTAAAACGGGTCTGCTCAGCCAGTTCAAACGGCGCATCAATCAGTTCGGCATAGTTTTTGGCTTTTAAGGTATAACGCCCCTTCACCAGACTTTTGGCCGCCAGTCCGGTCGCCAGCTGGAAATGTTTCAGTTCATTGGGTAGGAACACTTCGACTTCAATGGCTTTATCTTCCTGACCTTCCAGCCCTAAACAGGCACAGGCCGGATTGACATATAACCGGGTCTGATCAACATAGGCACCACGCACCGACAGGTCGTAGGCATAAACATCATATTCCACCGTAATCAGTTCATGATCGGTATTAAACAAACGCCATTTGTTCTTTTCAAATTTCTGGATTTTTAAAATACGCCCGGCTTCATCATAAGCCTTGACCGCTTCAATATGTTTGGAAAATTCACGAATCAGATAGCTGCCCGGAATCCAGGTCGGTAAAGCTAGAACCTGTGTCGGATTGGCCAGAAAGCGCAAAGTGACATGAATAAGATGCTGACGATAATCGTCAAATTCGATTTGATAATGCAACATAATGGGCGATATAAAAGATCAAAGAGATAACTTATCAATTAGCTTAACATTTTTTTGTCATGCAATGCGCAGTCGTCTTCATTGTCGAAAATTATCGCTAGTCAGGCGGCAAAAAAAAGCATAGCATGCCTAAAATTTTTATGTTTATGACCAACGGACTGGTTAAAAAAGGAATCCCCTTGAAACGTGTCATCTACCTGATTGCGCTGCTGTGCTGGCTATGCAGCTCGCTTGCGCATGCCACCTTATTATCTTTTAATCCTGAAACGGTTGAAGCAGAAGCCTGGACCGTGCTTGATCCACAATCGGGTCAGGTCATTGCAGAACACAATAGCCAGATTCAGCGCGCCCCGGCCTCGCTGACCAAGATGATGGTGGCCTATATTGTGCTCAAGGACATTCAGGCCGGCAAGCTGAACGTGGCAGATGTGCTGACCGCAACGTCGGTGGTGAAACAGGTGATGTGGGATGAATCCCAGATGTACCTGAAAGAAGGTGAGCAGATTTCTGTTGATCAGCTGCTAGCTGGTTTAATTGTGATGTCTGCCAATGATGCCGCCCTAACTCTGGCCGAACGGATTTCTGGCAGCGTACCGCAGTTCGTGGCACGTATGAATCAGGAAGCACAGGCCTTGGGAATGCAAAATACCCATTTCCAGAATCCGGCCGGGATTACCATGCCAGAGCATTATTCTACCGCGGCCGATCTGGCCCGTCTGGCACAGGCGGTCATCAATGACACTCCGGATTATCTCGCTTATTCCAAACAGACCAGTTTTACCTATAACCAGCGTTATCACCGTGCCACTAACATTCTGCTCAAACAGGACCCGACGGTGGATGGCTTGAAAACCGGTTATACCCGTGCCGCCGGTTATAACCTGGCGCTGACGGCCAACCGTCTCACCCAGAATTTTGATGATCCGAACCGGCGTTTAATTGTGGTGGTTTTGGGTGCCAAAAGTGCATTTAAACGCGCTGAAATTGCCCAGCAACTGATGAACATCAGTTATGCCTACACCCGCAACGAAGTGGCTTTAAAAAACAAGCAGCTGATTGCTGAGTTGCCAGTGGTAAAGTCGACCCTGAAAATGTTCAAGGTTGAAGTGCAGCAACCGAAAATTGTCACCACGTCTTTATATGGCGAAAATAGCGCGATTGATTTAAAACAGTTTGATGTGACCCAGCAGCGCCTGTTTGTTAACGATACCTTCGGTCAGACCCGACTGATTGAACCCTTAACCCAGACCGAAACCCATTTGAATGTCGAGCTGAAAGAAAAGTTACTGACGGCCCCGCTGGCACAGGTGATGCAGCTGGCCACCGTGCATGTTTATCAGAATAACCGCCTGATCAATACCATTCATCTGGAAGAAGAAGTACATATTGCCGAAGCCAGCCTGTTTGAAAAACTGCTGATCTGGCTAAAAAGCCTGTTTAGCTTTTCCTCCAAGGATGAAACCGCAGCCAAAACTTATCCGCTGGTTTAATCCTGTGAACAAGCACAGTGGAAATGCTACATGATGTAAGTTGTCGAACAATCTGAGCCATTTTCCTGACCGGGAGATGGCATAAATTGAGCCTGTTCTTGCATTAAAAATAACAATATAGGTTCATCATGTCAGTATTACATCGTATTGTGATTGTCGGTGGCGGCGCCGGCGGTCTGGAGCTTGCTACCCAACTCGGTCATCGTCTGGGTAAATCGGGCAAAGCACAGATTACTCTGGTCGATCAGAAACTGACCCATATCTGGAAACCGCTGCTACATGAAATTGCAGCCGGCACGCTCAATCCGCATCAGGAAGAAACCAACTATTTTGTGCATGCTGCCCAGCATCATTATCAGTTTACATTAGGCACACTGGTTGGCATTGACCGGACCCAGAAAAAAATCCAGCTGCAGGCACCGCAATTTTCCAAAAAAGAGCAGCCACCGAAGCAGATCGACGTAGACTATGACACGCTGGTGCTGGCGCTGGGCTCCACTTCCAATGACTTTAATACCGAAGGGGTGAAACAGCATTGTCATTTTCTGGACAGCCTGCCTCAGGCCACGGTGTTTCATCAGGACCTGCTGCACCTATATTTAGAAGCCCAAAATCAGCCGCAAAGCCGCGCCCTGAATATTGCCATTATCGGTGCCGGTGCCACCGGTGTTGAACTGGCGGCAGAGCTGTATCAAGCCAAACAGACCTTTGCCCAATATGGTTTAAACCGGATTGACCCGCAGCAGGTTCTGATTACGCTCATTGAAGCTGCCGACCGGATTTTGCCGGCCCTGTCACAGCAAATTTCCCGACATACTCAAGCCCAGCTGGAGCGCTTTGGCATTGAAGTGCTGACCCAGCATCGGGTGGCCAAGGTTGATGAAAAACAGGTTTATTTTGCTGCAGGTAATCCGCTAGAAGCAGAAATTAAAGTCTGGGCTGCCGGAATTCAGGCCCCGGAAATTTTTAAACAGTGGGATGATTTTGAAAAAGATCATCTGCACCGTTTAAAAGTCTATGCCACCTTACAGACTTATACCGACCCCAACATTTTTGCCTTTGGCGATTGTGCCCATTGCCAGCCCAAAGCCGATGAACCGGTGCTGGGTCCGCGTGCGCAGGTGGCCAGTCAGCAGGCCGGCTTTCTGGTTCGTTCCCTAACCCAGCACGTGAATGGGAAACCGCTACCGATGTTTAAGTTTTCCGACAAAGGCTCGCTGATTTCTTTAAGCCAGTATACTGCCGTGGGTGAATTACTCGGTCGGGTCAATGTACAGGGTATGGTCGCCAAGTCAATGTATGTGTCTTTATACCGGCTGCATCAGGCCACCATTCATGGCTATACCCATGCCGGGGTGCTGACCGCCAAAGACATGCTCGGCAGAAAAATTGGCCCTAAAATAAAATTGCATTGAAATTTTATCGACTGCCCCAATATCTGGGAAAATGTCATAAAAAAGCCAAATGTGAGTTTTTTGAGTAAAAGTATTCAACAAATTTGCCTTTTCACTTTATGATGTACCCTTAGAAAACTAAATGGATCTATAACATGACTGCTATTGCAAATGACCTCGTGGTTTCTTTCCACTACACATTGACTAACGCAGAGGGTGAAACTCTCGACCAATCTCAAGGTGAACCACTTGCCTATTTGCATGGTGCGGGTAACATCATCCCTGGTCTTGAAAAAGCCCTAGAAGGTAAAACCGTGGGTGAAAAATTCACTGTAAACGTACCTGCTGCTGAAGGTTATGGCGAATACAACCCTGACCTGGTTCAAGAAGTTCCAGCGCAAATGTTCCAAGGCGTAGACAGCATTCAGCCTGGCATGCAGTTCCAAGCACAAACTGATGATGGCGTACAGATCGTAACGGTTAAAGCAGTTGAAGGCGAAAACGTAATCGTTGATGCAAACTTCCCGCTTGCTGGTCAAGACCTGACTTTTGAAGTTGAAATCGTAGAAATCCGTGAAGCGACTCAAGAAGAGTTAGACCACGGTCACGTACACGGTGTTGGCGGTCATCACCACTAATCTTGTGACAAGATGGAAAAGGCAAAGTCTGACTTTGCCTTTTTTTATGCCTGAATTTTAGTGGGTGAATAAACCATCACGATGCTGATTCGCCCGCTGCAGACAAGGCTTGGGCCAGATTGTGTTTGGCCTGTGCTTCATAATGCTGCTGGAAATACCGGGTCTGATATAGCGGTTGCATCTGATAAAACTGCATCAATACCGCACGGCGCTTGGGCTGATAAAGCTGCTGCTCAACCAAGGCATATTCCTGACGAATCTGTTGCTGATATTCAGCAAAACGTACTGGCGGCGCAGCCAGAATTGCCAGATCAATATCCAGCAAGGCATTTAAATCTGGCTCATCACTAGGCTGATGCTGCCGGGTCGCGAGAATCCAGCGGCTCACGGTTTCCAGTTGTGCTGCCGTTAAAAAATCTGCACATAACTGCTGGCACAATGTCGCACTTTGTGCTTCATTGTCCTGCGCTTTAGGATGATAGACCGCATCATGAAACCATAACGCCAGCTCGACCAGCGATGCTTGCTGCAACTGTGTGCGAATCTGATCGAAATGCTGTAGACATTCCAGAATATGCTGCACGCCATGATAGTGCCGCTGCGGCTCACTATAGGCCGCCAGCAGCCGCGCATACAGCTGCTGCGTCTGGCAGCGATTCAGCGAAAACTGCTGAGCGCAGCGTTGCCAATACAACTGAAAATCAGCAAGTTCTGATTGCATGGCACGCA
The DNA here is from genome assembly GCF_013418895.1 of Acinetobacter sp. YH12116. NCBI lineage: Bacteria > Pseudomonadati > Pseudomonadota > Gammaproteobacteria > Moraxellales > Moraxellaceae > Acinetobacter > Acinetobacter sp. YH12116. The sequence continues at coordinate 197,150 of NZ_VPBE01000001.1, forward strand.
CTCCCCTGTTTATGCGGCTTGCTCATCTCGCTTAAACACCAGCTCACCTTTTAGGGAGCTGTCAGCATCGAAATAATAGCCATCGCTATTAAAGCCTTTTAAATCTTCAGCACGTTCAATTTTATTTTCGATGATATAGCGCGCCATCAAACCACGGGCTTTTTTGGCATAGAAGCTGATGACTTTATATTTGCCATTTTTCTGGTCTAAAAATACCGGCTTGATGATTTCTGCCTGAATCTTGCTTTCTTTCACCGATTTATAATATTCATCCGAAGCGATATTCACCAGCAATTCAGACTTGGCCGCAGCCAGATCTTCATTGATCAGATCAGTAATGATGGTGCCCCAGAATTCATACAAATTGCTGCCACGCGGATTTTTCAGCTTGGTGCCCATTTCCAGACGATACGGCATCATTAAATCCAGCGGGCGCAATAAGCCATACAGACCTGATAACATGCGCAAATGCTGCTGTGCATAATCAATGTCCTGATCCTTCAGGCTATAGGCATCCAGACCGGTATAGACATCGCCTTTAAAGGCAAACAGCGCCTGACGCGCATTGGAAAAATCAAAATCGGCCTGCCAGTCGCGGAAGCGTTCTACGTTTAAATTGGCGATTTTTTCGCTCACACTCATTAAATTGGCGATTTCTGAAGCAGATAGCGTACGACTAACGTCGATAAGTTCTTGTGAATGCGCTAATAGTCTTGGTAAGGTGTGGCTGTCGGTGGGTAATGCAGATTCATAATCTAAAGTCTTAGCAGGAGAAATTAAGGCGAGCATACACATCCTGATCAAAAAGTGGTTAAAAAATAATTAATCAAACTATAACAGTCAGCTTATTTTAATGCCAATCTGTGTTTTTCCTAAACATAATCGGTAAAATAATCGATTCTCCTGCCATTATTCGATTATCTTATGTCCGAGCAAATTTTCATTCCAGGTCCTGTGGGTCGAATTGAAGTTTTCGTAGATTATCCACAGGGTGAAGTGAAAGGATTCGCGGTTGTCAGCCACCCCCATCCATTGCAAGGCGGCACCCCGCAACACAAAGTTCCTGCATTATTAGCACAAATGTACCTAGAGCGCGGCTGCGTGGTATATCGCCCAAGCTTCCGCGGTTCAGGCCAGAGTGAAGGTGTGCATGATGAAGGCTTTGGCGAAACGGATGATATTCTAGAAGTCATCAAATATGCGCGCAGCCAGCACATTGGCCTGCCGTTCTATGCCGGCGGTTTCAGCTTTGGTGCGCATGTGATGGCAAAGAGTTATGCAGCGCTACCGGTTGAATTACAGCCAAAACAGACCATTTTATGCGGCCTCCCAACTGCGACAGTAGCTGGTGTACGTCATTATGTAACCCCTGAAATTAAAGGTGACATCCTGTTTATTCATGGCGAAGCCGATGATGTGACCCTGCTCTCGGACATGATTACTTGGGCCAAACCACAGCGTCATCTGGTTACCATTTTACCGGGCGCCAACCATTTCTTTACCGGCTATTTAAAACAGCTGCGGATTGCAATTACCCGCTTCCTGGCCTTAGGCTAAAAACAAAAAACCCATCTGCTGATGGGTTTTTTTATGGGGGGGGGAGATCAGTGACGGTACTGTTAATTTTAAAATGGATACAGACGAAATAGCTTCGCGATTTCCTTCTGGAATTGTTTTAATTTTTCCATTCAAAGGCCGTAAAGTTTTCATCCTGTTTTAAGGTCTGCTCGACCGCCTGGGCCAGCTGATTTAGCAGGCTTTGCGATTCAATCCGGTCAAACCAGTCCTGCTCTTCTTCCGGATAAGACAGGATTTCACACACCAGTCGTCCTTCGGCATCGCGGCTTTCACAGCTCACGCTTAAGGGCAAAGGATGCTCTTCCACACTAACCGCAATTTGTGCGCCACTTTGCGGCAGGGTTTCAAAGCCGTGCTGGTTTAACTGTCGGGCCAGCAAATCTGCCACATAGTTCTGGGCAATCTTACAGTCCTGTAATTCGGCCTTGTTATCACATTGTGCGGTAAACTGGAGTGTTTTCATAAACGACCCTACTGCTGTTCTTGTTGTATTTTTAGCATAAGCAATATAAAGCAAACAGCCAAGCAAAAGCTTGGCTGTTTTGGGTTATTTTTCTCTTTATTCGGTCACTTCAATCTGCAGACCGGCCTGAGCGGTCAATTGGGTAAAGGTCGGGAAGCTGGTCGCGACCGTTTCTGTACCCACAATTTTAATTACTTCCGAGTTACGTAAACCGGCAATCGAGAAGCTCATGGCAATACGGTGGTCATGATGTGACTCAATTTCACCGCCGGTGAACACAGGCGACCAGTCACCTGCTTTGCCCTTGCCTTCAATGATGATGCCATCTTCAGTTGGGGTACAGTCAATGCCCATGGTTTTCAAGCCATCTGCCATCACCTGAATCCGGTCAGATTCTTTGACGCGAAGTTCAGCTGCACCAGTCAATACAGTCTGACCTTCCGCACAGGCTGCTGCAATAAACAGCGCCGGGAATTCATCAATCGCCAGTGGCACCTGATCTTCCGGAATATGAATGCCTTTTAAGGTACGGCTGCCCTGAATACGAATGTCGGCAATCGGTTCACCACCGGCAATACGCTCGTTGGATACAGTAATATCTGCACCCATTTGTTTGAGGATTTCAATCACGCCAGTACGGGTCGGGTTAATGCCCACAGCTTCTAAAGTGACATCGGCATTTTCAGTAATGGCCGCGCCCACCATAAAGAACGCTGCAGATGAAATATCTGAAGGCACCTGAATATTGGTTCCCACCAGTTTACCGCCGCCTTGCAGGGAAATACGGTTACCTTCGGTTTTCACTTCATAACCAAAAGCACGCAGCATACGCTCGGTATGGTCGCGGGTTGGTTCCGGTTCAGTTACTGCAGTTTCACCTTCGGCCCACAAACTGGCCAGTAAAATTCCTGATTTCACCTGTGCCGAGGCCATTGGTAAATCGTACTGAATGCCTTTTAACTGCTGGCTGCCCGTAATTGACACCGGTGGCGTACCACGCTCACCTGTGGTCTGGATTTGCGCCCCCATTTCACGTAATGGCTTGGCAATACGCTCCATTGGACGCTTGGACAAGGATGCATCACCGGTCATCACCGAATCAAAGGTCTGCGCCGATAACATGCCTGACAGCAAACGCATGGAGGTGCCAGAGTTCCCCATATACAGTGCACCGGCTGGAGCTTTGAGGCCCTGCATACCAACACCATGAATGGTCACTTCACCATTTTTCGGGCCTTCAATACTGACACCCATATCGCGAAAAGCCTGCAAGGTCGCCAGCGCATCTTCACCTTCCAAAAAGCCGGTGACATGGGTGGTGCCTTCTGCAATCGCACCAAACATGATTGAACGATGTGACACAGATTTATCACCTGGCACAGTAAATTTACCCTGGAAATTTTTAGAGCCCGGTAAAATCGTAAATTGTTGTGTCACTTTATTGTTCTCCATCAACGGTTTTTTGGCCAGCATATGATTAAAATGCTGACGCGCTGCTTGAGCATGTCCCAGCAGGCCCATTAAAGCCTGCGAGTTTTCCTGTTCGATCAGCTGGCGCAAGATTGCCAGCTGTTGTTCAAAGCCATCGACTGCATTCAAAATTGCCTTTTTATTGGCAAAGAAGATGTCGTGCCACATTTGTGGATCACTGGCTGCAATTCGCGAGAAATCACGAAAGCCGCCTGCAGCATAGCGAAAAATATCTAAATTGTCTTCCCTGTTGGCCAGTTGCTCCACCAGGTTAAATGCCATTAAATGCGGAAGATGACTGGTATGTGCCAGCACTTCATCGTGCTTGTCCACATCCATACAGATCACTTCCGCTTTGGCTGCTTCCCACAGTTGAATCAGTTTATTGACCGCCCAATCCGCACTGGTCGGTAATGGAGTCAAAATCACTTTATGATTGGCGAATAAATCGACCTTACCGGCATGGACCCCGGTATGCTCGGCTCCAGCAATCGGATGCCCCGGCACAAAACCGGCAGGCAGCTGCTCACCAAAAACTGCTTTGGCTGCATCGACCACATTGCCTTTGGTGCTGCCGACATCGGTCAGGATTGCATCAGGTTTTAAATACGGTTTAATCTGCTGCAATACATATTCGGTGGCACGTACCGGCAAGGCCAGCACCACCAGATCAGCATCTTTCACCGCCTCGACCGGATCGCTATAACCGGCAGCAATTAAACCCAAGGCTTTGGCATCTTCTAGCGTTTTTTGCGAACGGGTCGATGCCACTACCTCATGAGCCAGCTGTTCAGCCTGAATCACACGCGCCAGACTTGAGCCAATCAGCCCAAGTCCAATAAAAGCGACTTTTTCAAACAGGGGTTGCGTCATGGCTTATGCCTTTGCGTCCAGACCTAACACCTTCGCCAGTGCAGTCAGGAATTTGGCATTTTCTACTTCTGTTCCAATCGATACACGAAGATGGTTTGGAATACCAACCGGACGTACAATCACACCTTCTTTAAGCAAGGCATTAAAGGTTTGTGCCGGATCAGCCTGTACATCAACCAGAATAAAGTTGGCACGTGAAGGCACATAGTTCAGGCCCAGTGCCTTAAAGCCCGCTTCCAGCTGCGCCATACCAGCCTTGTTCACTTCACGTGATTTTTCGATAAAGGCTTCATCTTTCAGCGCTGCTACAGCTGCCACCATAGCTAAATGGTTCACGTTAAATGGCTGACGGATACGGTTTAAATAGTCAGTCACCTGTACAGAGGCCAGAGCAAAACCAACTCGTAGCGCTGCCAGACCATAGCACTTCGATAAAGTACGGCTAACAATCAGGTTTGGATACTGATCCAGATATTTCAGGCTGTTGAAGTTTTCCGGGAAGTATTCCACATAGGCTTCATCCAGTACCACAATTACATTGGCCGGTACTTTCTGCATGAAGGCTTCAAATTCAGCTTCTTCAAACCAGGTGCCAGTCGGGTTATTCGGATTGGCAATGAACACCAGCTTGGTGTTGGCCTGAATAGCCGCAGCCATCGCATCTAAATCGTGCGAGAAACCTTTGGCTGGCACTTCAATGGCCTGCGCATTAATGGCCTGAGTCACCAGCGCATAAACCGCAAAGGCGTGCTGGCTATATACGATTGAGTCCTGCTCGGACACAAAAGCGCGGGCAAACATTTCCAGCAGGTCATTTGAACCATTACCCAAAGTAATCCGTTCATGACCAAAACCAAACTGCGCTTCAATCTGATCTTTTAAAATAAAACCACCACCATCTGGATAACGACCAATTTCTGCCAGCTCGGCAGCCACGGCCTCTTTGACTTTGTCTGAACAGCCCAACGGGTTTTCATTGGATGCCAATTTCACAATATCGGTAATACCCAATTCGCGCTCAAGTTCACTGATCGGCTTACCTGGTTGATATGGCTTTAACTTAGAGATGCCTTCATTGGCTGGGACAAACGACATTTTTTACTTCCAGATTTACAGGTGAAAAGCAGCCGCATGCAGCGCACACGGCCACCAGAGAATTTTATAAAACTGCCGCCGGATAAGAGCCGAGTACACGGACTTCTTTCACCAATGGACGGATTTCTTCAATCGCAGCTTTAACATTGTCTTGCTCAATATGACCTTCCAGATCAATAAAGAACACATAGGCCCATTTTTCAGGTAAAGCCGGACGGGTTTCAATACTGGTTAGACTAATGTTGTGTTTGGCAAATGGCGCCAGAATTTCCAGCAAGGCACCGGCACGGTCATGTGCAGATACCAGCAATGAAGTTTTGTCATTGCCGCTTTGTGGCACTTTCTCACGGCCAATCACCAGGAAGCGCGTGGTGTTTTCCGGGTTGTCTTCGATATTGCTGTGCATGATTTCAAGATCATAAATGGTTGCCGCAATTTCAGATGCAATGGCCGCAGAATGCCATTCATTGCGAATACGGCGCGCTGCTTCACCATTGGAACTTAAAGCCACACGCTCCACCCCAGGATAATGCGCATCTAGCCATTTACGGCACTGTGCCAGCGTTTGCTGGTGGGCATAAATCTGTTTAATGCTATCTTTACGGGTATTTGCAGAAATCAGGAACTGATGGTGAATCGGCAATTCAACTTCGCCAATCACATTCAAATTCGAAGTTTTAAAGCAGTCTAAGGTATGGTTCACCACCCCTTCAGAGGAGTTTTCTACCGGTACCAGACCATAATGCGCACTGCCCGCTTCCACTTCACGGAAGACTTCATCAATGGTTTGTAAAGGGCGCACCAGGGCATCATGACCGAAATGCTTGAGTACCGCAGAATGGGTATAAGTCCCAACAGGCCCCAGGAAGGCAATACTTTGTGGTGCTTCCAGTGCCAGACAGGCCGACATGATTTCACGGAATAAACGCGCCATGGTCTGATCCGACAATGGGCCTTCATTACGATCCATAACATTACGTAAAACTTGTGCTTCACGTTCCGGACGGTAAAACAGCGGATTCTCTTCAGCGGCAAATTTGGCTTTGGCCACCGCTTCTGCCAATCGTGCGCGACGGTTAATCAATTGTTGAATCTGCATGTCTACAGAGTCAATTTCCTCACGAATATTGTTCAGGTCAAGAGAAGTCGTTGTGTTTTGATCGTCGTTGATCATTGTTATGTCGCCCTTCATAAACGGTATGCAAACAGTATAACAATAGTTAGCTTTCAAATGTTGCGCAATACAACTTTGATTGATTCAGTCTTAAAAACAAACAGTTGGTTAAACTCTCTGCAACTTGTGAAACTGTTTATCAATTGAGCAGCTAAAGCTCATGAATAATTCTGAACAAGTCACGACGCTTTGCCTGTTTTTCCATCCAGAGTGTAGCGAATTTAAGCAGATGAAATAGGGTCTTTTTCCAATCAGCCGATAGCTTTTGCATCTGAATTCGATAAATAGTGATAGGATTTTGCAAGTTTATTGCGTAAACTGAACAGGCGTCATAATTACTTACATAGAAAATTACGCCCATAAATATTGAATAAAATTCCAGAAATTTTAACTTGAAAAAGAAATAAGAAAACTGGTTACAAAGCAGCAATGAAATTTTGCTTTTTCCCCTTTACTCTTTTATTTAAAGCAATTCGGAGAATAATAATGTCAAAAAGAATCGCGGTGCTGATTACCCATGATTATGAAGATGCAGACTATCCAGAATTGATCCACGCCTTCCGTGCAGCGCGGCATAGCGTGGTAAATGTTGAAAACAAGGCCGGCAATATTATCTATGGTTATCAACGGCGCAGCTCGGTAACCATCGACCAAAGTATAGATGATGTGACCATTCATGATTTTGATGCGCTGCTGATTCCCGGCGGCCAATCTCCGGCACAACTGCGTGATGATTTACGTTTTGTCGATTTTGTCCGAAACTTTGCCAATGCCCAGAAACCAATTATGAGTACCTGTCATGGTCCGCAACTGCTGATTCATGCCAGCGTGGTCAAAGGCCGGCGCATGACCAGCATTGCCCCGGTGATGCTGGAACTGATGGATGCCGGCGCCGTGTATTTTGATGAGGCGGTGGTAAATGACAATAACCTTTATATTTCCTCACGCTCACCAGCAGACCTGCCGATTTTTATTCGGGAAAGTCTGCATGTACTCAGCCTGCACTAAAAAGCATGCTCAGAAATATACCCACAAAAAACACCCGCCCAGTCCATGCTGGGCGGGTGTTTTCATTTGCTCTGATGTACAGGACTTAACGGCCCAATAAACCGCGCGCCACAATCTCTTTCATAATTTCATTGGTGCCGCCATAAATCCGCTGGATACGGGCATCGACAAAGAAACGAGAAATTGGATATTCAGTCATATAACCATAACCACCAAACAGCTGCAGCAGCTGATCGGCCACTTTCATCTGCATATCGGTCGAGAAGCTTTTCAGTGCTGCTGCGGTTTCAACATCCAGTTTGCCCTGCATATACAGCTCGACATTCTGGTTGTAAAACGCAGCCGTGGCCAGCTCATCAATTTTGGTCTGCGCCAAAACAAAACGGCTGTTCTGGAACTGGCCAATTTTCTGACCAAAAGCCTGACGTTCCTGGACGTATTGCGTGGTGATGTCAATTGAACCGCGGATAGCGCCCAAGGCGGTGGCGGCAATCGCGGTCCGTTCACGTGGCAATTCCTGCATTAAATAGGCAAAGCCCTGTCCCGGCTGGCCCAGTAACTGTTCTTTGGGTACTTTCACGTTATCAAAGAACAATTCCGAGGTGTCCTGAGCGTGCAGGCCAATCTTGTCGAGGTTGGTGCCTTTTTTAAAGCCATCCAGATGGGTATCGACTAATAATAAAGACACGCCTTTGGCGCGTGCCTGCGGATCGGTCTTTACCGCCAGCACCACCAGATCGGCATGTTGACCATTGGAAATAAAGGTTTTAGAACCATTTAAAATATAATGATCATCCTGCAAAATGGCATGACTGCGCATGGCTTGCAGGTCAGAACCGGCACCCGGCTCGGTCATACCAATCGCACCGACCACTTCACCGCTAACCATTTTGGGTAGCCAGTACTGTTTCTGTTCTTCTGAACCAATATTTAAAATATACGGCGCAGCAATTTCTGAATGACAGGAAATACCGGTAGACAGTGCGCTATAACCAGCACGTGCCGATTCTTCCACCAGCATCAGCGAATAATGGGTCGGTACACCATAGCCGCCATACTGTTCCGGTACATCTACACATAAAAAGCCGTTTTCACCCAGCTGGTTCCAGACCGAGCGCGGCATAATTCCTTCCCGTTCCCACTGTTCATAATGCGGGGCAATCTGTTCGCTCATAAAGCGGCGGAAGTTGTCACGGAATAATTCTAAATCTGCATCATAAGCCAGCATAGTCCATCCTTGTAAGGTATACATTCTTGTTTTACATTCAGCCCCATGCTATGCATTTTTAAGCGTACTGTCATGGTCTCGCCCGGCTTTTTTATTGACTGCCAAGTAATAAAAAAAGGAAGCCGAAGCTTCCTTTAGTCACCGCCCTGCTGTTAAGCCGAAGCAGATTGCTGGCTTTGTTCTGCCATCTTGCGGTCAATTTCTTCCGGATTATTTAATGCATATTGCAGCTTTTCCTGATCCAGCTGACCGACCCACTTCGCTACAACAATGGTCGCCAATGAATTACCCACCAGATTGGTCAAGGCACGCGCTTCAGACATAAAGCGGTCAATACCCAGAATTAGCGCCAGACCGGCCACCGGAATATGCCCCACAGCCGCCAGTGTTGCCGCCATCACAATAAAGCCTGAACCGGTCACCCCTGCTGCGCCTTTAGAGGAAATCAACAGCACCAGCAATAAAGTAATCTGATGATGCAGTTCTAAAGGTGTATTGGTGGCCTGAGCAATAAAGATTGCGGCCATGGTCAAATAAATCGAAGTACCATCCAGGTTAAAGGAATAACCCGTTGGAATGACCAAACCCACCACCGATTTTTCACAGCCGGCAATTTCCAGTTTCTTCAACATGCGCGGTAATACCGATTCTGAAGATGAGGTCCCCAATACAATCAGTAATTCTTCGCGAATCATGCGGATCATTTTTACGATACTGAAACCGGTCATACGCGCAATACTGCCGAGTATGATAAAAATAAACAGCACACAGGTCAGGTAGAAGCAGATAATTAACTGCGCCAGTTGCGCCAGACTGCCAATCCCGTATTTACCAATGGTAAAGGCCATCGCACCGAAAGCACCAATTGGCGCAACTTTCATGATCATGTTCACAATGTTAAAGAACACATGCGAAATCTGATCAATTAGTTTCAAGACCGGCTTACCTGCTGGCCCTAAACGGTGTAAGGCAAAACCAAACAGAATGGCAAACATCAGCACCTGCAGGATTTCACCTTGGGCAAATGCACCGACCACGGTATTTGGAATGATATTTAACAGGAACTCGACTGTAGATTGTGCTTCACCAGTTTCTACATATTTGGAAATACCTGTGGTATCCAAAGAAGCTGGATCAACGTTCATGCCAACGCCTGGTTTCCAGACGTTAATCACCACCAGACCAATAATCAGGGCGATGGTAGAGACAATTTCAAAATACAGTAATGCCACGCCACCGGTTTTACCGACCGATTTCATGCTTTCCATTCCGGCAATACCACTCACCACGGTACAGAAAATCACCGGCGCAATAATCATTTTGATTAAACGGATGAAGCCATCACCTAAGGGTTTCAGCTGCTCACCCAGACCCGGAACATACTGTTCCACGCCATTAATAATTTGTGTGCCACTAGGAGAATAATGACCGACGAGAATACCTGCAATAATTGCAATAATCACCTGAAAATACAGGGATTTATAAATAGGTTGTTTGGCCATAACAGATCTACTTTTGTTCTTGTCCAGAGGACAAATACCCTTGATTTTTTACCCACGACCTGTTCTGCCTGTTTTTAAAACAACAGGCATACGCTGCCTTGAGCCATGGCTCAAAACATTCAACGCTTTATTTTCATCGGCAAAAGTCGGACTTACTTTGAGCCGCCAGAATCAACAGGCTCAAACGCAAAAGCGGCTTTTAGAACAGGAGATGAGTAAAAATAAAAAACAATATAAAACGCTGCGAATTTTACCTAAAATTCAAATGTAGTGCTGCTAAAAACAGCGAGAACTGGCGAACTTTAAAGCAGAAGCAGCTTAGACATTAGTCTAAATCCGAGCAAAGCATACGGTTTTTAAAAAGCCGCAAACATGTGTATATTGTGGGAAGCGACCGGCGCCATTTATTTGAGATTCAGGCAGTTACATGAGCACGAAAAGAAACATTTATAAAGACGTTGAACATCCTTTTGCCCAGTACGTACGTATTGTGGGAAAAGGCAAAAATGGTGCACGTTCCCTCACCTATGAAGAAGCCTATCAGGCCTTTTCCATGATCCTGAAACAGGAAGTACTCGATGTTCAGCTCGGTGCTTTTTTGATGCTGCTGCGGGTCAAGGAAGAATCGGTCGATGAACTGGCCGGCTTTGTTCAGGCCACCCGTGACCAGTTGCAGTTTAAAGCTTTAGATGTAGATCTGGACTGGTCCTCCTATGCCGGGAAACGCAAACATTATCCGTGGTTTTTACTGGCCGCGCTGACTCTGGCCAAACAGGGTTTTAATATTGTCATGCACGGCGCTGCTGGGCATACCATTAACCGGGTCTATACCGAACAGGTGCTGGAATACTTAGGCTATCCAATCTGCCAGTCAGATACGGAAGTCGAACAGCAATTACAGCAGCGTCATTTTGCCTATCTGCCTTTAGACGTGATTTCTCCGGTGCTGGCCGATTTGATTGCGCTACGGAATGTAATGGGCCTGCGTTCACCTATTCATACTCTTGCCCGGCTGATTAACCCCTTTAATGCCAAAGCCACGGTACAGGCCATTTTCCATCCGGCCTATCGCAGTTCCCATCAACAGTCGGCGTTTAAACTGGGCTATCTGAACAGTGCGGTGATTAAAGGTGAAGGCGGCGAGTTTGAACGGAATCCGGATGCCAAAACCTTAATTTGTGGCATTCGTAACGGCGAGCTGTATGAACATGAATTGCCAAAGCTCACCAACAACCGCAGCCCGATTGAAGAAGAACTGGACCTGGCGGTATTTAAAGCCGTCTGGGAAGGCCAGCAATCGCATGACTATGGTGAAGTGGCGGTGGTGGAAACCATGGGCATCGCGCTGTATACCATGGGCGTCTGCGACAGTTTTGCAGCAGCCATGGACAAAGCACAGCAATTCTGGGCTGCGCGTTTAAATGCTTAAGCCACAAAAGACTGCCAATAAAAAAGGTAAGCCGCGGCTTACCTTTTTTGCATGAATCCGTTTCCTTAAAGTTTAAATAAACTTGATCGGCTGGAAATCTTCATTTTTGTGATGATCATCATCACATTGTTCACCTTCTTCCTTGGTGCCACGGTCGATATAACCGCTACGTTCAGTTTCCGGTAAATGCTGGATTTCCCAGGCATACACGGCCTGCATACAAATTTCGCGCTGCTCTTTGGTCAACGCCACACCATTCGGCCATTTACCAATCTCTACCGCGGTTTTTAGACGACCAACAATTTCAGGATTGAGTACGGCCAGCATCTGTTCAATATTCATCATAAATCCTGCTGTTGCAAAGAATCAAAATCTTGGTTCCAGCCGAGCTTGGTACGACATGCCATATAGAAATCATAACCCGGTGGATGAAGTAGGTTTAACTTATAGGGATGCTTGCGGATATGCAAACTGTCCCCGACACTGAGTGAAACACTGTGCTGACCATCGGCACTTACCATTGGCAAGACACGGTTTTCACGAATCTGTATTTTAATTTCACTTTGTCCACCCACCACAATCGGGCGTGAAGACAAGGTATGCGGATGCATCGGCACCAGCACAATCGCATCCATACTCGGATGCACAATCGGGCCACCACCAGACAAGGCATAGGCGGTAGAACCAGTAGGCGTAGATACAATTAAACCATCACTGTGCTGACGATAAACATACTGACCATCAATATTCAGGTCAAAATCAATCATGTGTACCGATTTACCGGAATGCAGCACCACATCATTTAAAGCCACTGCTTCATAAATGACTTCACCTTTGGAGCGTACTTCCATTTCCAGCAGGAAACGGCGGTCCAGCTGAAACTCGCCTTTTAACACCTGATCCAGCTTGAAGATGACTTCCGTGGGTTTAATGTCGGTCAGGAAACCTAAACGGCCACGGTTTACCCCGATGACCGGCGTATTGTATTTGACCAGTGCGCGCGCTGCATGCAGCAACGAGCCATCACCGCCGACCACAATCACCAGATCAACCACTTCGCCCAGTAAGGCGCGGCTGACGGTTTGGGTGTTCGGATAAGGGACCAGTTCTGCTGTTTCTGCATCAAATACCGGATGCAGGCCTAAATTCAGCAGATGATCATGAATTAAACTGAGCGTTTCTACGACCGAAGTTTTGCCAGGACGTCCAATCAATCCGATATTACGAAAGTTCTTGTGTGAAATTTGCACCTACGACATCGCTCCGCTACGATCCGTTGACTATAATAGCACTAACCCGAATGTTTTAAAAAAACTTTAGAAATCTGAATCCAACCGTTTTTTCTCCTCGATTGGCCGCTTCATTCACAGATTAAATATTGCAAATTATGTAAAAGCTTCGCATGATTAGCCTAATTTCTTAGGGTTTTATTGCGATTTATGAAGTCTGAACGTGGCATAGGTATTATTGCACTTCTATTTTGTATACTGGTGATTGGGGCATTTCTGGCATTAAGTATCTACCTGATTCGATTAGATAATATTGTTAGAGATAAATTTGAAGGACAGCGCTGGGACATTCCAGCCAAGGTCTTTGCTCGTCCGCTGGAAATCTATACCAATGCACCGCTCAATAAAGCCGATTTCGTGCAGGAATTAAAACTTTTAGGCTATAAAAGCGCAGAAAGCTATAACAAAACCGGCAGCTATGTCGATGCGGGTGATACCTTGTTTGTACATACCCGCGGCTTCGATTTTGGTGAAAGTGTTGAACCGGAACAGGTACTCAAAGTCAGCTTTGCCAATAACCAGATTGCTGAAGTCAGTGCGACCAAACCATCGACCACCGGTATTGCCCGTTTAGAGCCCATGCTGATTGGCGGGATTTATCCGCAGCACAATGAAGACCGGGTGCTGATTAAACTGAACCGGGTGCCAAAACCGTTAATTGAAGCCTTAATTGCCACCGAAGACCGTAATTTCTATCTGCATCATGGCGTGTCGATTCGCGGGACTGCGCGTGCCATTGTCAGCAATATTACCGGCGGGAAACGTCAGGGCGGTTCGACCCTGACCCAGCAACTGGTGAAAAACTTTTATCTGACCCCGGAACGTACATTAAAGCGTAAAGCCAATGAAGCGCTGATGGCGATGCTAATTGAGCTGCATTATGACAAAGATGAAATTCTGGAAGCCTATTTAAATGAAGTGAACCTGGGTCAAAACGGCAACTATTCTATTAATGGTTACGGTCTGGCCTCACAGTTCTATTTTGGTCTGCCGCTGCGTGAACTGAATATTGCCCAGCAGGCTTTTCTGGTTGGTCTGGTGCAGGGACCGTCTTTATATAATCCATGGCGTAATCCGGAAGCAGCAGAAAAACGCCGTAATATTGTACTGAACAATATGCTGGTGATGGGCTATCTGACGCAGGAACAGTATGAAACCGAAACCGCGCGTCCGTTAAATGTGATTGCCAAACCGACCATGGGCCCTGCCCGCTTCCCGGATTTTCTGGACATTGTGCGTCGTCAGTTACGTGCTGAATATCAGGAAGGTGATCTGACCAATCAGGGACTACGGATTTTTACCACTTTAGACCCAATTGCACAGACCAAAGTACAAAGCGCATTTAAAGAATCAGTAAACCGTCTGGCCAATGCCAATCCGCGCCGTTTAAAAGATTTGCAAGGGGCGGTGCTGGTGTCCCATCCTGAAAATGGTGAACTGGTGGCTGCAGTCGGTTCTACCCAGGACTTTACCGGCTTTAACCGTGCGCTGGATGCCAAGCGTCAGGTCGGCTCGCTCTTGAAACCGGTCATCTATTTAAGCGCACTAGAATCGGGTCGCTATAACTGGGCCAGTCCGGTACAGGATACCGAAATCAGTATTCCATCTGCCGGCAAGTCATGGACACCGCGTAATTACAGCGGCAGCGAACATGGCGTAGTCCCGATGGCGCAAGCGCTGGCCAATTCCTATAACCTGTCGGCGGTACGTTTGGGTCAGGAATTTGGTCTATCGACCTTCCGTAACCATCTGATTAAATTTGGCGTCAGTAGCGAAAATATTCCACAGTATCCGTCCATTTATCTAGGCGCGGTCGATTTATCACCTATGCAGGTGATGAATATTTATGGCAACTTTGCCACCGGTGGGTTCCAGTATCCAACCAAAGCCATTCGCGCGGTGGTCGATTCTAATGGTCGTCTGCTCGAGCGTTATGGCCTGTCAGTACAGCAGACCATTGAACCGTCTGCGGCCTATATGCTGAATTATGGCCTGCAACAGGTAATGAGTGCAGGAACCGGACGTGCAGCCTATAACAGCCTGTCCAGCGATTTAAAACTGGCCGGTAAATCGGGCACCACCAATGATACCCGCGACTCCTGGTTTGCTGGTTATTCGGGTAACTATTTAAGCGTGGTCTGGTTAGGGCTGGATGATAACAAAGTCACCGGTTTGACAGGTTCATCGGGTGCCCTGCCGGTGTGGAGCAATGTGATGCGTCAGCTGCGCCAGAAGCCGGTGAATCTACGCCAGCCGGACAGCGTACAGTGGCACTGGATTGACCGTGACTCTGGTCACTTGTCGGCTCAAGGCTGTGCCGGTGCGATGTATATTCCGATTTATCGTAATCATGTGCCGCGTCAGGCCACCGCCTGTGGTTTACCGCATTATCAGGTTGAGCCGGTTTACAATCCGGATACCGAATATTACCAAGCTGTACCTGAAAGCAGTGACAGTATCGAGAATTATATCCAGGAAAGTGAAGCCGAGATGGAAAGACAACTTTCCGAAAATGATGCACGCATCATTTCAAGCGGCAGTTATACGCAATAAGTGGACCCTTAATTAAATGACCTTGAAATATCTGATCTTGGGGATGGGACTGGCTGGACTGGTGGGCTGTCAAAGCCTGCCGGAATCCAAGCCGGCACCGCAACCGGACCAAGAAAAAACGACTGAACGAAAAACCATTCGCACACCCACCGGCGTGGTGATTCATCCTTATGAACAGGAAGAAATTCAGCGCAAGAAATTACAGGTCGTGGTTCCTGAACAAAAAGTACAGCAGCGTTTTGAAGATGGCCGCTCTTTACCAGCGTTTAAGAAACTGATGCAGCAGACCCAGACGGCTTATCGTCAGGGACAATGGCCGCGTGCCGAAGCTGCCGCCTTACAGGCACAGCGTCTGGCACCGCAATCGGCTGAAACCTATATGTATTTAGGGCTGGTGGCGAACCAGAAAAAACAGCCGAAAAATGCAGAAGCCCTGGCCCGCCGTGGTCTGAGCTATGCACAAACACCGGCGATGAAACGCCAATTATGGCTGATTATTCAAAAAGCCGGCCAGCTACAAAACAATAGCCGTACCGTGCAACAGGCACAGCAAGCGCTGAAACAACTTTAGGCTGAAGCGCTATCCAACGCATCCATAAAGCGGATCCCAGCAATACCATAGGCATGGTGTTGCTGGGCCTGCGCCAAGTCCTGCCGATGCATCCCGCCTAAGGCAAACACCGGAATATCGACCTGTTTGGCCCAGTCCTGAAACTGTGCCCAGCCTAATGCCGGAGTATCCGGATGGCTGGCTGTTGGCAGCACCGGACTTAAAATTGCAGCATCACAGCCAATATTCTGCGCATGTTGTAACGATTCCAGATCATGACAAGCGGCAATATAACGCTGACCGGCCTGCAGGCTGCCCTTGTGCAATTGCATACATTGTTGCTGCTTTAAATGGATGGCAGCGACCGAGACCTGCTGCACGCTATTCAGCTGCTTCCACAGCTCCAGATTAACAATTAATGATTTTAAACAGCCAATATTCTGCTCAGCCAGTTCAATACTGCGTTCCGGTGCCGGCGCAACTCGCCAATACAGTAGTTGCTGGGTATCCGGGGTATCCAGACAGTTTAAGTCTTCACTAATTTTGATACATTCAGGCCAGTAGAGGCGTTGCAGCATACGCTGGTTGGCTTGCGGGAAATTCAAACGAGCCAAATCCTGCCGTTTATACCAGGTCCACGGTTGCTGGATGTCTGAGAGCAACGCCGCCGGCACAAAGGCATGGAACACATGCAAATTGACAATCACATCTTCATATTCATGCCGGATAAAATCAAACTCATGCCACTGGATCAGGTCAATGCCTACTTCTTCGCGCACTTCACGGCGACAGGCCTGCACTGGCGTTTCATGCTGCTCTACCTTGCCGCCGGGAAATTCGTGCTTATTGCCCTGATGCTGTTTGGCTTCGCGCCAGCCGACCAGGACCTGGGTCTGATGCAATAAAATCCCAATCGCGATATGTAGATGTGGCTTTGACATGAAACGTCCTGTTTTTGAAATATGAGCAAGTGTAAGCAAATTTATACTTTTTATAAATTCCCCAAATCAAGCGTTGACAGATATATTTGATAATGATTATCATTTATATCGTTCAACATACACCACGGAGTCGAAGGAATGAACGCACCATTTAGCCTGTTTAGCCGTAATGCAGATCAACAGCATGCCTTACCAATGTTACATTCTAATAACCTGTTTGCTCTCGGTCGTGAAATTCGCATCATGCATGCCGGAGAAGAATACCGCCTACGCCTTACCCGTAATAATCGCCTTATTCTCACCAAATAAGAAACATCTGAATAATAATAATCGTGGGAAGCAGCAGTATGAATCAGCGCATACTGCTTTTTAACTGCCCATGCGTATCTCAAGATTGAACTCAATGTTGTTATTTTCGATTTTGTTATTTTTGCTTCACACCGGGCAAACTCAGTTCCACCAGTAAACCGCCTAAAGCTGAACGGCTAAACTGCAATTGGCCCTGATGCAGGCTGATAATCTTTTTACAGATCGAAATACCAAGACCACTGCCTTGGGTTTGTGTGCCCAGCGCCCGATAAAAACGCTCACCCAGACGTTGTAACACCTCATCACTGATCTGTTGACCATTATTTTCAATACACAGCTGCACCTGTTCAGCATCACCATTGATACTGACCACCACCTCACTCTGTTGCGTGGCATAGCGGATGGCATTGTCGATCAGGTTACGGATACAGGTATATAGCAATTCCGGATTGGCCTGAATGATCGCCGGTTGTAGCTGCAAGCGCGGTTTAATCTGTTTTTCCAGACTAAACGGTGCCAAGGCCTCGAGCACATCCAGCACCAGCTTTTGTAAATCAACCTCGGTTATAGGCAAGTCTTGTAGATGTGCCGGGTCTAAACGCGCCAGTAATAGCAGATTCTCCAGTACCTGAGTGCCGCGGTTGACATCGCGTTGAATCTGGGCCAGATCTTCCGCTAATTGCGGCTGATCCTGATATTTGCGTTTTAACACCTGCAAGCGCATTTGAATGGCAGAAAGCGGCGAACGCAGTTCATGTGAGGCGTCAGAAGTAAAACGCTGCTCGGCTTCTAAAGAATGTTCCAGCCGGCTAAGCAAACGGTTTAACTGCTGCACCATCGGCTGTAATTCCAGCAATTCTGGCTGGGTACTTTGTACCGGACTCAGGTCCTGCACATGCTTTTGCGCAATTTGCGCAGACAAAGCCTGTAAAGAGCGGAACTGTTTACGAATAGCAAAATGTACAATGCCCCATTGAATCAGCCACAATAAAATTAAAATCGCGGCATAGCCCAGACCTGTGGCCCAGATTTCCTGGAAACGCACATTCATTTTCTGGGTCATCAGTACGCTTAAATCATCATCACTGGCCACATAAACACGCCATAAACGCTGATCCGCCCAGACAAAGGAAAACCCCTCTTCCTGCTGTGTGATTGTAGCTGGTGCTAAGGGAAAATCTTCCGTTTCGGTCAAGGTCTGCTGACCCAGTCGCAGCTGATAATGCATCTTGAACTGTTCAGTGAGTTCATCAACCTGCTCGCCAGCGCCACTGCTAATATCCTGCAATAACAGCATATCGGCCGCTTCATCCATGATTTCATCTTGCAGCTGCATGGTCTGATAAATTGACACGGCAAACAGCAGCACCAGTGCCAGCAGGCCGGCAATCATCGAACTCAGTACCGAGGTTTTGACCAGGGTTTTCTGTAAAGAAACCGCACCCGTTTGCTTCATTTACGCCTGTTCCTGCTGCATGCGATAGCCCAAACCGCGAATGGTTTTAATTAAATGGCTGCCAATTTTTTTACGCAGCTGATAAATAAACACTTCAATGGCATTGCTTTCAATTTCATCGCCCCAGGCATACAGCGATTCTTCCAGCTGCTCCCGGGTTACCACATGCTCGGGCTTTTGCATTAATTTATACAGAATCTGAAATTCCTTAGCGGTTAAATTCACCGCGTGGCCATCCTGGGTTAAGGTTTTGGCTTGAGTATCTAACAGCAGATTGGCAAAACGGATCTGATGATCGGGCTGAGTCTGCCGGGTGCGTAACTGGCTGCGCACCCGTGCTGACAGTTCTTCCAGACTAAAAGGCTTGACCAGATAGTCATTGGCGCCTAAATCCAGTCCATCGACCCGGTCCTGAATGCTGTCTTTGGCGGTAATAAAAATCACCGGGGTATCCAACTGTTTACGGCGCAAAGCGGTCAGAATTTCATCGCCGGTATTGCCCGGCAGGCCACGATCCAGCAGCACACAATCATAGTGATGCTGCTCAATGGCCAAAATGGCATGATTGCCACGCTCGACCCAATCGACGTTATAACCGTCCATTTCCAGCCAGGTTTTAATACTTTCTGCCTGAGAGGCGTCATCTTCTGCCAGTAAAATACGCATTGGTTCTACTCTAGCTTTTTTTACATCATGCCTGATTTTTCACAAGATTCAAAAAAACCACATGCATGGAGCCTGTGGTTTTGTGTGGAGCTGCAATCAATCTGATTAAAAGGTCGGCTTAGAAACGAACCTGCTCGACATCAATTTCAACACGTTTAGAAGGTTTATAATCAATGTCCACTTCACCGGTAATCACTACTGGAGTTTTGGCAGAAATCGCTTTACCATTCCACAGGTCATCATCAATATCTACTGTGATGGTGCCAGTGCTGTCACGGAACTGGTATTTTTCATCACCAATGGCTTTTACGATATAACCTTTCAGCTGGACATTGCTGTCATCTTTCATGGTTAACGCCTGTTTCACCGTGGTTGCTTGCGCCAATGCAGACTGGTTCACCGCGGTATCTGCAACAGCAAATGTAGTTGCGCCCACTAGACCTGCAGTTAAAAGTGCTTTTGAAAATAGGTTCATCTGTCTTTCCTCATTCAGTGTTGTTCGTTTCGATGTAGTCATTAAAACAAAGCAAGATGAGCTGAATCTTAAGATTTCCTCATATTCAAAAATTTTTCACTTTTTTGGGTTTTAGTTTAACGGTACCACCCGCAGTACTTCTTCCAAGGTGGTAATACCGGCCATGACTTTACGCGCCCCGGCAATCCGTAGTGGCTCGATGCCTTCTTTCTTGGCCTGCTGGCGTAACTGGGTCAGATCAGCATTGGCACCAATCAGCTGTTTGGTGTCCAGACTCAGCGGCATAAACTCATAAATCCCGATCCGGCCTTTATAACCGGTCTGACGGCAGGCTTCACAGCCCACCGGCTTATAAACTTTTTCCGGCATCTCCATGACATAGTCAAACGTCAGATGTTCCCATTCATTGGTATTAATCATGCCTTCCTGTTTGCAATGCGGACACAGCTTGCGCACCAGACGCTGCGCCAATACCCCCAGAATGGTGGCTGCAGTTAAAAAAGGCTGCACACCTAAATCATGCAAACGGGTCAGACTGGACGGCGCATCATTGGTATGCAAGGTCGATAACACCAGGTGACCGGTTAATGCCGCTTGAATGGCCATATTGGCCGTATCCTGATCACGAATCTCCCCGACCATAATAATATCCGGGTCCTGACGCATCAGCGCGCGCACGCCATCGGCAAAGCCCAGCTCAATGCCCTGATTGACCTGCATCTGGTTAAAGCTCGGTTCAATCATTTCAATCGGGTCTTCAATGGTACAGACATTGACTTCATCGGTGGCCAGCTGTTTCAGTGATGAATACAGCGTGGTGGTTTTACCCGAACCGGTCGGCCCGGTGACCAGAATAATGCCATGACTATGACCGGTCAGACTTTGCCAGCCCTGTAACAGACGTTCTTCAAAACCGAGCTGCTGGAAGCTGCGTACCAGCACTTCCGGGTCAAAAATACGCATCACCAGTTTTTCACCAAAAGCCGTCGGTAAAGTCGAAAGACGCAATTCGGTTTCCTGCCCTTTGGGAGTACGGGTTTTTAAACGGCCATCTTGGGGTTTGCGTTTTTCTGCCACATTCATGCGGCCGAGAATTTTAATCCGTGAAATGACCGCAGTTAAGGTATTGGCCGGCATGTTATAAATGGTATGTAGTACGCCATCAATCCGGAAACGGATTTTACCCTTGTCTTTACGTGGCTCCAGATGAATATCACTGGCGCCCTGTTCAAAAGCAAACTGCAGCACCCAGTCCACCAGTTTAACAATATGCTGGTCATTGGCATCGGGGTTTTGGGTATCGCCCAGCTGTAATAAGGCTTCGACACCTTTATTTTCACGGTCATGTGCTGCGGCTTTTTGTGAACCACTGACCGCACGACTGACCTGATAATATTCTACCAGATAACGCTGTAACTGCTCTGGACTCAGCAGCACGCGCTGGATTTTACGCGGCAATAAACTGTGTTCTAAATTGGCGACCCAATCGGTCATAAACGGCTGATCGGTGGCAATGAACACCGTATCGGGCTGAATCTCTACCGCCAGAATTTTATTGCGCAGGGCAAATTCCTGGGACATCACCGCGGTTAAAGCGGCCACATCGGCCTTTAACGGATCAATCACATAAAAAGGCAGCTCGGTCTTTTCTGCCAGCCACTGACATAAACGGTTCAGTGTCAATGTGGTTTGGGGATGTTGCTGATCGGTCAGGTTAAAATGCGCAATCCATTGCAACGGATGCCATTTCAGCTGCTCACGCTGGCGATGCGTGGTCTGTACCAGCATTTTATCGCGTTCGCTGATCCGGCCATCTTTTAATAATTGCTCTAAACACCAGGTGGTATCAATTTCAAAATTAAAATTCATTGTTTTTGTTCCCCCAACATCAGCACACTATAGCAGAGTTTATTTTTCCCGCCTGCCTTTGCCAGTGGAAAATCTGATGCAGATACGCATCAAGCGCAGCTCCTGCAAATTAAACATACAGTTCCGCATAGCAATCTTCACAGAATCAATTATATGATGGAGACGTCGCCCCACTGCCGCGGGATATAAAGATGGAATTTTTAACTGCCCCTTCAATCTTGAGTACCTCTTTTCAGGAGCTGATGACCATGCTTGCAGCCGCACTTGGCTGTGGCCTGTTAATTGGTCTGGAACGTGAACGCAGCAAGCACAATGAAGCCAACCATCATTTTGCCGGGGTGCGCACCTTTGCTGTGTGTGCCTTGCTCGGTGCGATCTGCTTTTTGCTAGGGCCAGTTTTTGGTATTGTCGGGGCCGTGATTATTGGCGGAGTTGGGCTGTTTTCGCTTAAAAATCAGGTTGAAGACCCGGGTGCGACCACCGAACTGGCCTTTATTATGACCTATTTTATTGGCGCGCTCTGTTTGTGGAATATTCCGTTGGCGGCTGGTCTGGCGGTTATTTTAACCGGTCTGCTCATGACCAAACACCTGATGCACGGCATTGTCAGCAAATGGATTACCGAAGCAGAGCTGCGTGATGGTCTGTTCCTGCTGGCACTGGTTCTGATTGCCCTGCCTTTGACGCCAGATACCCCCTTATGGGGCAATGTGCTCAATCCTTATGTGATTTTAAAACTGCTGATTCTGATTTTATCGGTACAGGCTTTGGCGCATATCGCCAAGCGCCTGCTGTCCACCAATAATGCACTGATGCTATCCTCAATTGCGTCCGGCTTTGTGTCCAGTACCGCCACCATTGCCAGTTTAGGCATGGAAGTGCGTTCCGGCCGCGGCGATGCCCAGATTAATGCGGGCGCGGCGCTCATGTCCTGCGTGGCGACGCTGTTGCAGATTCTGATTATTATTGTGGGGATTAATCTGTCCTGGTTTAAGGTATTTGTGGTACCGAGTGCAGTGGCGATTATGATTCTGGTGGCGGTGGGTTACTGGCTGCTCAGAAAAAATACCGGCTCACAGCCAAAAGCCAAAGAAGCCGATAGCCGCATGTTTAGCCTCAAAGAGGCCGCGATTATTGTGGTCACGCTCACCCTGATTCAAGCCATGGTCTACGGACTGGATCAGGCACTGGGCAGCACCGGTTTAATTGCCGGAACCTTCCTGGCATCCTTATTTGAAATTCACGCTGCCGCTGCCGCGGTAATTACCCAAGGCTCGCCCAGCAATTTAACCCTGTTTTATGCGCTGATTTTGGGTCTGGGTGCACATGCACTGGCCAAATGCGTGAATGCCTTTTTAATTGGCGGACCACGCTTTGCCCTGTATTTTGCACCGGCCCAAATTCTGCATATGGCGGTGCTGATTGCGATGGCTTATTTTATGTTTAAGCCGGCTTAAGCGCTAACATCTGAATCAGCACCTGATCTGGCTGTACTAGAAATCCGACATCAATATTGGCAAAGTGCATTTTATAGAGCCGGGTTTCATCCTCCTGATAAGCCGGACGCGGGTCTAAAGACAACACCTGTTCCAGCTCACTCAGCATCTGCGCGCTAATTTTATGCTGCTGCAATAATTGCTGTTTTTGTACAGCGGCCTGCTCTGTCCACACCACCTGTTTACGTTCAGGCTCATCCTGCGCATAGCCACTTTGCGCCTCCATGACCGCATCAGAATACTGGATATAAGGCTTGATATCTAAAATCGGTGTACCATCGAGTAAATCACTCCCGGTCACATAAACCCGTACTGCCTTGCCGACTTTTTTCACCTGTTTTAATTGCACCACTGACAAGCCCACCGGTGATGGCCGGTACATACTGCGTGTCGCAAATACTCCAATTTTCTGGTTACCACCCAAACGCGGCGGCCGCACCTGAGCACGGAATTTTGTCTGCTGCTGGTTTTTATTGTCATGAAATTGCCACAGCAACCACAAATGACTAAATGCTTCAATGCCCTCAAAGGCCAGCAAATCGTTATAAGGTTCCAGCATGTCAATATAGGATTCAACCTGAACCAGATTCGGCTGCCGCGGGATGCCAAACTTTTCTTTATAAGGAGATTTCATAATCCCGATAATGGGCAAGGTCAGATCAGTCATAATCACTTTTTTTGATAAGCTCAATTAAATATATTCAGTTTATCGAGTATGAATTTAGATTAGAATAGCAACCTGTTCTAATTTGATAATTTATTGAGACCTTTAATGGCTGCTTTTAACGTCGAAAAGATTACTCACGTCCACCACTGGAATGACACTTTATTCTCTTTTAAAACGACTCGTGACACTGCACTGCGTTTTAAAAACGGTCAATTTGTAATGATCGGTCTTGAAGTGAATGGTAAGCCTTTGATGCGTGCATATTCGATTGCAAGTGCCAACTATGAAGAAGAGCTGGAATTCTTCTCGATTAAAGTGCCAGATGGTCCATTAACCTCGATTTTGCAAAAAGTTAAAGTGGGCGATGAACTGCTGGTTTCTCGCAAACCAACCGGAACTCTGGTACTCGATGACTTAAATCCGGGTAAAAACTTATACCTGCTGTCTTCAGGTACCGGTCTTGCACCGTTCCTGTCGGTGATTCGTGATCCGGAAACCTATGAACGTTTTGAAAAAATCATTGTTGTTCATGGTACACGTTATATTTCTGAACTGGCGTATCAGGACCTGATTCTGAACGAAATTCCAAACCACGAATTCTTCTCGGAACTGGGCGCGAAAGAAAAACTGGTTTATTATCCAACGGTAACACGTGAAGATTTCCATACTCAAGGTCGTGTCACCACTGCAATTGAATCTGGTCAATTGTTCGAGAAAATCGGTTTACCACGTTTTAACCCGGAAACTGACCGCGCGATGCTGTGTGGTAGCCCAGCCTTCCTGGATGATGTTGCTGCGCTGCTTGATCAACACGGCTTAAAAGAATCACCACGTATGGGCGTTTTAGGCGATTACGTGATTGAACGTGCATTCGTGGAAAAATAAGCTTTTCCAGAACTAAAAAAACCGGTCAGATTGACCGGTTTTTTATTTGTCTCAATGAGTCGAGTTCTATATCACCCATTGATTTGATGTTATAGCAACGTCCTTATGCACACTGATCTACAGCTCGGCTTTCCCGTCTCTCCGCCCAGGCTTTTTTAATCACCTGATAACCCGCAGTTAAACCCAGCCCTGCCATAATCACCGCGACAATAATATCCGGCAATAAACTACCCGTTCCAAACACCCCTACTGCCGCCAGAATCACCGCAACATTGCCAATTGCATCATTACGGCTACACAGCCAGACCGATTTCATGTTGGAATCTCCATCACGAAAGCGATACAGAATCACGGCTGCCACCACGTTGGCCACTAAAGCCAGTCCACCAATTACCCCCATGGTAATGGCTTCCGGGGGAATGCCCTGCATATAGTTATAGACCGTTTTGGTCAGCACCAGACAGCCAAACGTGGCCATGGTAATGCCTTTTAATAAAGCCACGGTGGCGCGCCAATACAGGCTCATCCCTAGCACAGCCAGTGAAATGGCATAGTTGGCCGCATCACCAAAGAAATCCAGCGCATCGGCCCAGAGTGCTGCCGAATGGGCATACATCCCGCCAAACAGTTCCACCACGAACATCAGCAAATTAATAATCAGGGCAATCCAGAGTGCGGTACGAAAACGGCCATCGGGTTTGACCGGTGCAGGCTGACATTGACAGGCCATAAAGCCTCCTGTTGCATTTTTCTATGACTGTATTATGCTCATTAGAAACTATGGTCTAACTCCAAGGTCAAGTCATGGCACATTATCTGATTCGGGATTTGGTCAAAAAAACCGGTCTGAGTGCAGACACGGTGCGTTTTTATGAAAAGAAAGCGCTCATCCAACCCACCTTAAGGGCCGAAAATAATTATCGTTATTATGATGATGACACCTTAAAACGGCTAATTTTTATTAAACGTTGCCGCGCACTGGATTTATCCTTAAAGGAAATTGAAACCCTGATTGCGCTGGAACAGCAGCCCGATCAGGACTGTCAGGCGGTAAATGAACTGCTTGATCATCATTTAGTACAAATCGAAAGCAAAATTGCTGAGTTACAGCATTTTCAGCTGCAACTGCAGCAATTACGGCAGTCTTGCAATGCCCGAACCACCATCGACCATTGCCAAATTTTAAAACAGCTAGAGGCCGATGAAACGCCTAAATCGACTTCTGATTAACCCGTTTCGACAGTTCCGCAGCCGATTCCTTGCGCTCGGAATAACGGTTGGTCAGATAGCTGGCCTGACCGCGGGTCAATAAAGTGAACTTGTACAGCTCTTCCATAACATCGACAATCCGGTCATATAAGGAAGAGGGTTGCATGCGTCCGGCTTCATCAAACTCCAAAAAGGCTTTCGGAATTGACGATTGGTTCGGGATGGTGATCATCCGCATCCAGCGCCCTAAAATACGCATCTGA
Source organism: Acinetobacter sp. YH12116 (assembly GCF_013418895.1). NCBI lineage: Bacteria > Pseudomonadati > Pseudomonadota > Gammaproteobacteria > Moraxellales > Moraxellaceae > Acinetobacter > Acinetobacter sp. YH12116. The sequence goes on from NZ_VPBE01000001.1 coordinate 223,598, forward strand.
TTCACCGCATTAAAGGACTGCGAACCACCACTAACCTGCATCAGCGCCAGAGTTTTACCTTGGGTCGCACGAATAGCACCGGCAGCCAGAGGAATCCAGTCAATCTGTGCCTTTAGAATGGAACTCATGGCACCATGACGTTCCGGACTGCACCAGACCATGCCTTCTGCCCAGGCCAGCAATTCATGCAATTCCTGAACTTTAGGATGTGAAGCATCGCCATCTTCCGGTAACGGTAAACCTTTGGGATGGAAAATTTTAACTTCTGCGCCAAAGTGCTCCAGAATCCGGCCGGCTTCCATCACCGCCAAACGGCTATAGGAACGTTCGCGGTTTGAACCATACAGCAATAAAATTCGCGGCGGATGCGGCAATGCTCTGGCCTGAACCTGCTCAAAACTCGGCTGTTCAATTAAGTCTACATCAAGATTGGGAAGTGACATCATCCACCTGTTCCATTATAAAATTTACGTTTCAGCCACAGCGAGACACTCACCAGGGCAATTAACACTGGCACTTCCACCAGCGGGCCAATAATGGTGGTAAATGCCACCGGTGAGGTCAGACCAAAGGTTGCAATCGCCACCGCCAAAGCCAGTTCAAAATTATTGCCGGCCGCGGTAAAAGAAATGGCCGTGGTACGTGGATAGTCATTGCCCATCCACTTGCTCATCAAGAAGCTGACAAAGAACATCAATACAAAATAGATGGTCAATGGAATGGCAATGCGCAGTACATCCATAGGTAACCCAACCACATCGGCCCCTTTCAGGCTAAACATGGCGACAATGGTAAACAGCAGCGCCAGCAGGCTAAGTGGACTGATTTTGGGAATAAAACGCTGCTGATACCAGTCCAGTCCTTTGTTTTTCACCAGAATCAGCCGGGTCAGAAAGCCCAGCAAAAACGGAATGCCCAGATAGACCAGCACCGCATGGGTAATGGTCCAGAAACTGACATCAATCACCTGACCGGCCACACCAAAATAAGGCGGTAACACACTTAAGAACAACCAGGCATAGGTACTGAAAAACAGAATCTGGAAAATACTGTTAAAGGCCACCAAGGCAGCGACATACTGGTTATCGCCACAGGCCAGATCATTCCAGACCAGTACCATGGCAATACAGCGCGCCAGTCCAATCAAGATCAGGCCAGTCATATATTCCGGATAATGCTGCAGGAAAATCAGTGCCAGTGCGAACATCAAACACGGTGCAATCAGCCAGTTTTGTACCAGCGACAACAGCAGCGTGCGTTTATCCTGAAAAATTTGCGGTAAAGCGGCATAGTCCACTTTGGCCAGCGGTGGATACATCATCAGAATCAGGCCAATGGCAATCGGTAAATTAACATTGCCCATGCTCATCTGGTCCAGACTGCTCGACACCTGCGGGAAATACACCCCAATGCCAATTCCGAGCGCCATGGCAATAAAAATCCACAGCGTCAGATTGCGGTCTAAAAAGGAAAGTTTGCGGGTGCTGGCCATGACTTACTCGATATGGGAAATATTGTTGATGGCAGCAATCAGTTCGGGACGGGTCATCTGCTCAGGCTGTAACGCAAACAGTGCATCCAGACGCTTGTTGATATGCGCGACTGTATCTAAAAAGGCCTGCAACTTGGCCGCTTCCGGCAAATCCAGATGCGATGGATCAGCCAGTCCCCAATGCGCTTTAATTGCACCACCCAAATACAAAGGACAGGCTTCTTGGGCAGCCGCATCACATACGGTAATCACCACATCGGGCTGATACTGCTCACAGTCATCAATACTTTTACTGGAGAGCCCTTCAGTCGACAGGCCCAGATTTTCCAGCGTCTTTAACGTCAGTGGATGGACACGACCGGTCGGTTTGCTGCCGGCGCTATAGGCTGTCCAGCCTTCTGGAGCACGACTGTTAAATAACACTTCAGATAAAATGCTGCGGCAGCTATTTCCGGTACATAAAAAGAGGAATTTCATGGTTTTACTCACAATAACTTGAAAGCGTTGCTGTCAGCGAATTCATCGGACTGACATCTTGCTCCGCGATAATATTCAGCACACTCACTGCCCACTCGGGTAAATCTGGATTCAGGCGGTAATACACCCACTGCCCCTGACGCTGGTCCAGTAAAACCGATAAATTTCTTAGCAAAGCCAAATGACGGGAAATTTTAGGTTGGCTTAAATTTAATGCCTCGGTCAGCTCGCAGACACAAATATTCTGTTTGGCCAGCACCAGTTTCAAAATATCCAGACGGGTCGGATCGGACAGGCATTTAAAAAAATCAGTTTGATTCATACAGCTTCCCCATATTTATACTTGCGAATATACGTATATCCATATATAAAAGCAATATCCCTCTTTTACCTGAGTTTTAGCACTATGGCGGCTCCAATTAAAATCTTTCACAATCCTGACTGCGGCACTTCACGCAACACTTTGGCCTTAATCCGTAATACTGGACAAGAACCTGAAATTATTGAATATTTAAAAAATCCACCAACAGCCGAAGTGCTGGCTGACATGATTCAGCAGGCCGGTTTAAGTGTACACGAGGCGATCCGTCAAAATGTAACGCCGTATAAAACCCTGCAACTGGCTGAGCGTGATCTGAGCGATGCAGAACTGATTGCCCTGATGGTACAACATCCACTGCTGATTAACCGTCCTTTTGTGGTGACTGAACGCGGCGTTAAACTGTGCCGACCTTCTGAACTGGTATTGGATTTACTGACCCAGCCGCAGCTCAACGCCTTCCGTAAAGAAGATGGTGAACTGGTAATTGATGAACACGGTCAGCGTGTCAATTAACCGTTTTTCCTCTCACCTGCTGCCGCTCATCTCTCAGCGCTAGCAGGCTGAGTGCCTGATAATCCCGAGTTTTTTACTAGGTTGAATCGAAAAATTTTATCCCTACAATAAAGCCACAATTTTTTTATGCCTTTTTGATTGATCATGCATCTTCATTCCGTTACCGAACTTCTCTCTCCTGCCGGTTCTTTAAAAAATATGCGCTATGCCTTTGCCTATGGAGCAGATGCCGTGTATGCCGGGCAGCCGCGTTATAGTTTGCGTGTCCGGAATAACGAGTTTGATCATGACAATCTGGCCATCGGCATTAAAGAAGCACATGAATTAGGCAAAAAATTCTATGTGGTGGTCAACATCCAGCCGCATAACTCCAAACTGAAAAACTTTATCCGTGATCTTGAGCCAGTCGTGGCCATGCAGCCTGATGCACTAATCATGTCCGATCCGGGCCTGATCATGATGGTGCGTGAACACTTCCCGCACATGGACATCCACCTGTCGGTACAGGCCAATGCGGTCAACTGGGCCACGGTCAAGTTCTGGAAAAATATGGGCTTGACCCGGGTGATTCTGTCGCGCGAACTGTCCATTGAGGAAATTGAAGAAATCAAAACCCAAGTTCCCGATATGGAAATTGAGGTCTTTGTACATGGTGCCCTGTGCATGGCCTATTCGGGCCGGTGCATGCTGTCAGGCTATATGAACAAACGCGATGCCAACCAGGGTGCCTGCACCAATGCCTGCCGCTGGGAATATAAAGTGCTGGATGCCGCCGAGGATGAAACCGGCGATGTAATTCCGGTAAAAAATCTGGACGCAGGCTGTTGCTCGCAAGATGCCGATGCGCTCCACATGCAGGCACAGCACCAGTTTAATGAACCGGTACTGCTGCAACGTAATGAAGAAGATATGTTTGCCGCCGAAGAAGATGAGCACGGCACCTACTTCATGAACTCCAAAGATTTGCGTGCGGTACAACACGTAGAACGTCTGACCAAAATTGGCGTACATTCACTGAAAATTGAAGGCCGTACCAAATCCTATTTTTACTGCGCCCGTACCGCGCAAATTTACCGTAAAGCGATTGATGATGCTTTAGCCGGAAAACCGTTCGATCCATCCTTGATGACCCAGCTCGAAGGTCTGGCCAATCGCGGTTATACCGAAGGTTTCCTGCGCCGCCATGTGCATAGCGAATATCAAAACTATGAAAATGGTTCATCCAGTTTTGATCATCAGCAATTCTGCGGCGAAGTGCTGGAGCGCAATGGCGACTACATTAAAATTGATGTCAAAAACCGGTTTGTCGTGGGTGATTCTTTAGAACTGATGACCACCAAAGGCAATATCAGCTTTATTCTCACCGAAATCAAAGACAAAAAAGGCAATTCAATTGAGGAAGCCAAAGGCTCTGGTCATATTGTGGAAATTCCGGTCCCGGCTGATGTCGATATGCGCTATGCCCTGCTGATCCGTAATTTACCGAATTCGACTGCTGATATTTCAGCATCCTCCTTGGCCTATCAGGCAGGTTAACTCATGGCGCTGCTGATTACCGATAAATGCATCAATTGTGATATGTGCCTGCCAGAATGTCCGAATGATGCCATTTATGAAGGCGACAAAATCTACGAGATTGATGTCAGCCGCTGCACCGAGTGCGTTGGTTTTTATGATCATCAAACCTGTGTTGCAGTGTGCCCGATTGAATGTATTGTGCCGCATCCTGAACACCGGGAAAGCCCGGAAGAACTGACTGAGAAGTTCAAGCGCTTAAACTTGCTTCATCCCTAAAACTGGGGTACAACAAAAAAAGGAACTGAGCTGTTAGCGATCTCAGTTCCTGTAAAAAAAACAATAACTATTTTTTGATATTTTACCGCATATAGGGCCTGGGTATTGGGGAACTCAGGCCCTATTCTAATTCTGCTTACTGTCCTGAACGGATGATGTAATCAAAGGCAGACAACGATGCTTTCGCGCCTTCACCTGTAGCAATAATAATCTGCTTATATGGGACTGTAGTACAGTCACCCGCCGCAAATACACCTTTGACGTTGGTTTCGTTGCGGTCGTTAATCACAATCTCACCACGATTGCTCAGCTCAACTTGGGTGTCTTTCAAGAAATCGGTATTTGGTAACAAACCGATCTGTACAAAGATCCCTGCCAGTTCAACCGTGTGCTCTTCATCCGTTGCACGGTCTTTGTATTTCAGTGCTGTCACTTGTGAACCATCACCAACCACTTCTGTCGAAAGCGCATTTTTAATCACTGTGGTATTTGGCAAGCTGTTTAGCTTGTCTTGCAATACCTGATCCGCACGTAACTTGGTATCAAACTCTACTAAGGTCACATGCTCAACAATACCCGCCAAGTCAATCGCCGCTTCTACACCCGAGTTACCCCCACCAATGACTGCAACACGTTTGCCTTTGAATAAAGGACCATCACAGTGTGGGCAATACGCCACACCACGGGTACGGTATTCTGCTTCACCCGGAACGTTCATCTCTCTCCAGCGTGCACCGGTTGAAAGCACCACAGTTTTCGATTCCAGCTTGGCACCGTTTTCCAAGGTCACTTCAACTAAACCGTTGGCTGTTTCATCTGCACCTTTAATGTCAGATACACGTTGTAGGTTCATGATGTCGACACCGTATTCACGTACGTGTGCTTCCATTTCAGCGGCAAATTTTGGACCTTGGGTTTTCTTGATTGAAGTGAAGTTTTCAATGTCCATGGTGTCCATCACCTGACCGCCAAAACGTTCCGCCACGATACCGGTGTTAATGCCTTTACGTGCTGCATAAATCGCTGCGGTATTCCCAGCAGGACCACCACCAATCACCAGTACATCAAAGGCCGCTTTGGCATTTAACTTTTCAGCTTCTTTGGCTGCAGAGTTGGTGTCTAATTTGGCAATGATTTCTTCCAGTGTCATACGACCCTGACCGATGTGGTTACCGTCCTGGAATACCATAGGTACTGCCATGATTTTGCGTTCTTCCACTTCATCCTGGAAGAATGCACCATCAATCATAGTGGCAGTAGTACCCGGGTTGTAAATCGCAATCAGGTTCAATGCCTGCACCACATCTGGACAGTTGTGACAGCTTAACGATACGAATACATCGAAATCAGATTGGATGCCCAAGTCTTTAATAGAAGCTAATACTTCATCAGATACTTTTGGTGCATAGCCTGAGGTTTGTAACAATGCCAGAATCAAAGAGGTGAACTCATGGCCCATTGGCAAACCTGCGAAGAATACACGCGGTTGCTCACCGGCTTTGGCGACACCAAAGCTTGGTGCACGTTTGTTGTTACCATCGAAGCGTGCAGTCACCTGATCAGACAAAGCGGCAATTTCAGTCACCAGTTCTTTGATTTTTTCTGATTTGTCAGAGCTATCTAAAGTGGCCACTAATTCGATTGGACCTTCAAGGCGTTCTAACAAGGCTTTTAATTGGGCTGTAGTATTTTGATCTAACATTGCTAACGTCTCCTAAGGAGTCAAATTTTTCAATACCGCTATCATAGGCCAAATTTAAAAATAGATAAAACAGTTTGTTTTTATATTAATGATCGTTTTTATAAATCATTATCTTTTATGAATAGATCAATTTAAATTGTAACAACGCGATAGAAATCATCTACCAGAAAAAGGCTCCCACAGGAGCCTCATCATCAGCATTAAAAAATCCGCTGCTCAATTCTTAATGCCCGCTTTTTAAAACTCTGTGCCAGCACAAAGAAAATCAGGCTAAAAATGGCCGACACAATCGCCACTGCAATGACCAGAATCTGTACAAACTGGCTTAAACGCTCGGCTTGAACCACCTGTTTATTCACGCTTTCTGCCATTGGGGTCAGGGTTTTGCCATAAACCTGTTGCTGCATTGACCAGAGCTGTTCCGGTTTAAAGCCATACTGAATAAAATCCGGATTCTGCTGCTCGGCCTTCACCAGATTCAACACATGCGGAATGGCTGCGGCTTTATCCGGTGGTTGATGCAACAAAGCGGTTTGTGCCAGTAAATAGGATTTGACTGGTGTATCCAGCGGTGCATCTTCCAGATAACGCGCCAGCTCACTTTTTGCCAGCTGCTTGTCGTAATAGACAATTTTTTGCTGCGCATCATAATCATCATTTTTCAGGTCATATTGCAGATAGGTCAGACCTGACCACAGCATGATAAAGACAATTAACCAGCCGACAAACTTCAGGATAAAAGACTGAAAGCGTACATAGAAAAAGCGGATTTTCTTGAGAAAATGCACCACAAAAAAGGCGCCAATAAACGACAGCAATAACTTTAGAAACAGCCAGCCAAACCAGGACAACAGGCCCAGAAAATAATCCGGTTGCTGTTCTAAAATCGCTAGGTTTGCATCAACACTTAAAGGAATGTGCAGCTGTTCAACCTGCGTGGTCAGGCCAAAAAAGCCATAGACAAAATCTTGCTGTACAAAAAAAGCAATAATGGAGGCAATGAACACCGTGCTGGAGGTTATACCCAGCAACATCAGATTGCGCTGGCGCTTTTTCAGCGCCAGCACACCGCTATTGATGTGCTCGGTCGGTACCGCATAATCATCTAAGGGCAATGTATTCTCCTTACGTTTGCAATACTCCCGAGCCAGAGTTTACTCAGGAAGGATTGGAACCGCTCGAACTTGATTCAAGCACCAGATGATTCAGGTTATCTTGCAGCACACGTAAACGCGTGGTTGCTTCGGCACGCTTTTGCATTCCCTCTTTTTGCACCTGAATCACATCATTGACTGTTTTAATGAGGGTGTTTTGCACATGTTCAAGCGTTTCAATATCAATCACTGAACGCTGGTTGGCTTTGGCGGTATCGACCGAGTTCTGATGCAGCAGGTCGGCATTACGGCGTAGCAGCTCATTGGTGGCATCATCAATACTGTTGGCCAGCTGCACACTGTTCTTTTGCTCATTTAAGGAAATTGCCAGACTAATCTGGTTTTTCCAGGCCGGTAAGGTAATGTTTTTAATCGCATAAAACTTGTCGACCAGCATCAGGTTATTGGACTGGATAATCCGGATCATCGGCAAGGTCTGCATGGCCGATTGCTGCAACACCTGTAAATCACTGACGCGTTTTTCCAGATTATTGGCCAGATGATTTAGATCATAAACTTTCTGGGTGGTACTCTGGTCCTGCTCCTGCGTGGTTAACTGGCCAATCTGCTGCTGAATTTCCTGCTGTTTGAGCTGACCAGCGGCAATATAAATCCCTAGCTGTTTATATTCTTCCTGCACGCCTTCAAACATTTTATCCAGGGTATCGACCCGGGTTTTTAAGCCGTTTTGCGAGGTTTCAATTTCCTTGACCAGTACATCAATCTGTTCTTTGGTGCTGTTAAAGTGCTGGTCAAAATTCTGCTTGGCACCTTTAAACTTGCTGATCAGGCTGCCAAAAAAACCGGAGCTTTTCGATTTGTTGAGAATACTGCTGGTATTTAACTGCTGCGCCACCTGTACCACCTGATTCAGCTTTTGCCCGGTCGCATCCAGATCTTTATTCTGCACCAGATGAAGCAGTTCATCAGTATAAGTCGAAGTTTTGGTGGCAATATTTTTCCCATATTCCGCCACCGAATTATGGCTTAAGTCGGCCAGTTCTTTACGCGCGGCCATGACCTCATTGAAATCGGATGGCTGCAAGCCAATTTCCTGTAAATTGAGCGCCTGGAATTTCTGCTGATTTTCTTCGGTTGTGGCTTCCACCACGGCATTTACCTGTTCAGGATGGGTCATACGTCACCTTATATTTGATTCTATTTAGAGCTGTTTTCGAGTGATTTTTTTAGCGTTTTAATCAGATTTTCCCGACTATTATCAAGCTTTTCCAGCTCACTTGTCGAGCTGCTTTGCTGACTTTGTTTGACATGATATTGCCAGGCCGGAATCAGCACCTGCTGCGCTTCCTTAAACCGGTCCAACAAGGTAAATGACAGCTGCTGGCTCAGCTGCATCTGGGTAATGGCAATATCATTACTCGCCTGCAGTGTGCGCAGTGTATTTATTTTTTTAGATAATCGTTCCGAGAAGTTATCTAAAGGATGTTGATGTTTCACAAAACTTGGATATTCAGTCAAAAATTCTTCAGCGGCGACAATATGCTGCGCCATCTGCTCTCTTAAGCCACGTAACTGCTGAAAACGCGCTTGAGATTTCTGAATTTCGATCTGTAATTTCTGGCTTAAATGATTGGCCTGATCGAGTAAGCGGTCCAGCTTTTTATAATATTCCACCTGACTGGAACCATATTCCAGATCAATCCCCAGCCATTTTTGCAGCGCATTAAATTTGCGTTTTTTCAGATATTTTTTGGAATCCGCCAGCATGCGGATCAATTCTTCAATGGTTTGACTGAGCTGCTGGGTCATGTGCGGATCAATCCCGTTTAACAGCACTGCCTGCGACTGAATGAGGGCATCGGCATAATGATTTAATTTGTACTGGTCATTTAATACCGGCACCAGCTCATGACGCTTGATCGAGAGAATGGTATCCCGGTTCAGCTCCAGCTCTGTTAATGGTTCTAACACATCTATTTGCGGCATAACATCATCAGCTTGATCAGTTCATTTTTTATACTAAGACTTTTATATAAAGCAAGCTGTAGCTTTTTGCAAATGCAGTAAAAGCGGAATATTTAAAATTAACAATATTTTACCGATCAATGACAGAGAGTGAATCCTCTCCTTTTCGCGCATGCGCATCAATTTTTTAAGCCAAACCGCAAAGATGCAAAAGCCCTCAACTGAGGGCTTTAATTTTTCACGCAGCGGAGATTATAAATAATCACCTTCACGTTCCGGCTGATACAACACTTTATCAATACGGACTTTCATAATATGGCCATCTGGTTGTGGCCATTCAATTTCCTGCCCTTCAGCCAGACCCAAAATGGCAGCTCCCACCGGCGCCAAAACATTGACCTGGCCTTTATCACCACGGAAGTCATGCGGATACACCAAAGTAATTTCGGTCGGTTCCGGGAAAGGTGCGATGGTCACCAGCACACGCGCATTCATGGTCACCACATTGCTTGGCACATCTTGCGGTGCAACCACTTCGGCACGCGCCAGCTCATCTTCCAGATGTTCCATGGTCGGGGTAAGTTTAGACTGATGTTCAAGCATGGTTTCTAAACGGTGCAAGTCTTGTTCAGACAAAATAATTGTCGGTTTATCCATTCTTTGTTCCTTTATCACTATCAGCCAAAAATAAAAATAATTGATCTATTTCACAAGTGCTATGCAACTGTTATAGCAGAATTTAATCCGGCTGAATAATTGCAATTTGTTTTTTAGCACCTATAAAAAAAGCTCCCTTGAGGGAGCTTTTTCTCAAGTGCGGGCTTATTTCGCGTAAACCGGGAATTTCGCGCAAACAGCTTCAACTTTTGCTTTGACATCAGCAATTACAGCTTCATTCCCTTTGCTGTCCAGGATGTCAGCGATCCAGCCAGCCAGTTCACGTACTTCAGCTTCGCCGAAACCACGTGTGGTTACTGCTGGTGTACCAATACGGATACCAGAAGTGACGAATGGAGAACGTGGATCGTTTGGTACAGAGTTTTTGTTCACAGTGATGTGAGCAGCACCTAACCAAGCATCCGCATCTTTACCGGTGATGTCCTGTTTAATTAAAGATAACAGGAACAAGTGGTTTTTCGTACCGCCAGATACCACATCGTAACCGCGTTCGATTAACACTTCAGCCATCGCTTGTGCGTTTTTCACCACTTGTTGTTGATAGGCTTTGTATTCAGGCGCCATTGCTTCTTTAAAGCAGATTGCTTTTGCAGCAATCGCGTGAACCAGTGGACCACCCTGGTTGCCTGGGAACACAGCAGATTGTAATTTCTTCTCGATTTCTTCGTTGGCTTTAGCCAGGATTAAACCAGAACGTGGACCACGTAGTGTTTTGTGGGTAGTGGTTGTAGTAACGTCAGCAATTTGTACCGGGTTCGGGTAAACGCCTGCAGCAACCAGACCAGCCACGTGTGCCATATCCACAAACAGGTAAGCGCCTACTTTGTCCGCGATGTCACGGAAACGCTGCCAATCTACGATTTGGCTGTATGCAGAGAAACCAGCAACGATCATGCGTGGTTTATGTTCTAAAGCCAGACGTTCAACTTCTTCATAGTCGATTTCGCCAGTTTCAGGGTTTAAACCGTACTGAACCGCGTTATATGTTTTACCAGAGAAGCTAACTTTTGCACCGTGAGTCAAGTGACCACCGTGAGCCAGGCTCATACCCAAAACCGTGTCGCCCGGGTTCAGTAATGCTAAGTAAACTGCAGAGTTTGCTTGAGAACCTGCGTGTGGCTGAACGTTAGCATAGTCAGCACCAAAGAGTTCTTTAGCACGGTCAATAGCCAATTGTTCAATAACGTCTACATATTCACAACCGCCGTAATAGCGTTTGCCTGGGTAGCCTTCTGCATATTTATTGGTCAGTTTTGAACCTTGAGCTTCCATTACTGCAGGTGAGCAATAGTTTTCTGAAGCGATTAGCTCAATATGTGCTTCTTGACGCGCATCTTCATTAGAGATTGCTTGAGCTAAATCTGGATCAAAGTCAGCAATAGAGATATTGGCAAACATTAGCGAGGTCCTATTCATGTAGGGCTTTTAAGCCGTGCTAAGATTGGCGCATATTGTAACATGAACTTTATATTTTTTACCCATCAACTTTAATCAGTTTTGCATAAAAATAGCTCATGTTTTTATAAAAACATGAGCTATATCATTAATTCTATCTTTACCGGAATTGAAAAAATTATTGGGTAGGCATGATCGATTTCACATCCGCCACAATCTCATCCCAATTATCGACATATACAGAGCCATGATCCCATTTCTGATCTATAGGTAAGTCCTGATCGGTGACATAATGAATTCTGGTTCCCTGCTGGCGTGCAGACTGCACCAGAAAATCAGTGACCTGTTTTGGAATGGTCGGGTCGGCAGAGCCTTGATAAATAAACACAGGCGTTGAAATCTTAACGGTTAATGGCTGTGATGCCTGAGTCAGGAAATCTTTAATTTCAGGAACCGTAGTCATAAAGTCGGTCTGGGTACGTGGATAAGCGGCCAAGTTGCCATAGGTCTGCGCATACTTCATCATTTCTCCACCGAATGCTGCGCCAAGATCAGCATTACACAGCGACTCGGCTTCTGCCGCGAGCAGGTCTGTCGGGTTCTTGAACACTTCAGAGTATTGCAGGGTTGGATGGCTATTTCTGAGACCTGCCGTAATTAATGCAGTGAAAGTATCTAATGGAGCCAGAATCTGTATTTTTTTGCTCAGATCCGGTTCTGCTGCTGCCTGCTGTTCTCCACCGCTAAGAATCATGCTCAGGGAAGATGCCGGCGCTATGGCTACCGCACCTTTATAATTTAATTGCGCCCGGGATGCATATTGCGCTGCACCTAAAGCCGCCTGTCCACCTTGGGAATGACCGACCACGGTCCAGCGTGTTTCAGCGCTATTGTTAAAATGTTGATGTGCCGCCACAACCGCATCGGTAATGGAGTAAGCCTGACTTTTTAAATTCAAGAACGGATGCAGCTCTTGTCCACTCGGTTCGCCCAGCCCTTCATAATCTGGAGCGACCACGGCATAACCTTCAGCCAGCAGGCGCGCAATAAAATATTCATTGCCTTTCAGGCCCTGACGGCTTGGTGCACAAATATCGGCGACGCCCGTGGTGCCATGTGCCCAGACCACAATGGGCCATCCACCAGCCGGTTTAGGCTGATTGGGTTCAAACAGCAAGGCCGTAGCTTGTGTTTCCTGCCCATTCACCCCCAGCATTTTATATGTCATCAAGGTTTGTGAAGCACTAACCGACTGTAAGACCATATTTGCATTTGAATCCTGGTCTAAATAAAGTTCAGCTTTTACTACTGGCTGGCTAATATTATGCTTCGGAATACCATCATCAATGATGACTGCGCTGTGGTCATTGTCATCATTACATGCCGTTAAAAATAAACTGCTGCTGGCCAACGCCACGCTAAGCCATATTTTTCTCATCTGATTATCCTTATACAGGTATTATTCTAAAGTTGCGTCCTTCGCAATTTTCACTTTTACGCTGTTTGCTGCGCTCAGGCAATATCAGTGCAATTAATATATAAGTGTATTGTATTAAAATAGAGTCACTTATCTTTAAAATAGATAAGCTGAACGGCCCACAAATGCCGATTATTCGCCCGACAGCCCTGTAACTTTCAACATGATAGTGTTAGATTGCTTTTTAAATCCCTTAACAAGCGAATGAGCACATGCACGCGATTATTCTCGACACTGAAACCCATACCCTGAATGGTTATCCGATCGAAGTTGCCTATGCGCCCATTCAATTACAACAGGGCAAAATCAGCCTGGATAAATCGCAAATTTTTGACCAGTTTTATCAGGTCGATGAACCGATTTCCTATGCCGCGATGGCCGTGCATCATATTCTGGAATCCGACCTGATTGATCAGCCGCATTACACCAGCTTCTGCCTACCTGAAGAAACGCTGTATATCATTGGTCACAATATTGATTATGACATTCGCGCTATTCAAAAATGCGGTGTTGATACTTCTCATATTAAGGCGATTTGTACCCTTGCTCTGGCGCGTCTGGTCTGGCCCGATGTTGAAGCACACAACATTTCTGCCTTAATTTACATGATTAGCAAAGGCAGCGAAAAAGCCCGCGATATGATTAAAAAAGCGCACCGGGCCGATATGGATATTATTTTGACCGCCAATATCCTGATGCATATTGTGCATCATCTGCAAATTGACAGTATTGAAGCCTTATATGCTGCATCTGAAGACGCCCGTATTCCACGCGTCATGAGTTTTGGTAAGCATCGTGGTACGGCCATTGCCGATTTACCAAATGATTATCTCCAATGGTTGCTGCGTCAGGATGAACTTGACCCTTATTTAAGAAAAGCCCTTGAGAACGCCAACATCGTCACACTCTAAGCCCAACAATGTCATAAACCCTTCATATTAGTGTAATTTTCATTCTTTATAGTCAGCCTTAATTTATTTGGGGAATAAATTAAGGCATGATTCATTATCATAAAACACAGTTGGGCATTGACGCCCTGCAACAACGCCAGCTGCAATTGAATGCACGTCAACGCCGTCTTCTGGTGCTAATTGGAACCGAAGATTTCGAGCAATTGGGCGACCAGTTTAAACAGCGTATTGCTACGCCAGAATTAATTGAACAATTGCTGGAGATGGGTTTAATCAGCTCTGCTGCGACCGAGCCAGCCGAAGCAGAAATTTTGGTGCCAGCTCAAGCCGAACCGCAAAGTGAAGCAGCCTCTACCCTACGTTCAGAAATTAAAACCACCTTAAATACGCCGGTACCAAAACTGGTGGAAAAATGGGTCGAACATATTATTGCCCCGTCTTCAGCGGCCAAAGTGGCTGAAGCCGAACCCGCCGCGATTGCTCCAGAAATTCCGGTCCTGGAAATTGAAGTACCACCAGAAGTGGAGCCAGAGCCAGAACCGCTGGTTGCCTTGAGCTTTGAAGACACCAAGCAATTAATGGCCAGCTTGTTGCAGCGCTATTGTGGACTAATGGCCAAGCAGCTTATTCTCCGCATTCAGGCCGCACCAGATATTCGTAGCCTGAAACTGTGTCAAATGCAGTGGATCACCGAATTACAGGAATCGCGTTTGCCACCAAAAGAACTGAACCATGCTTTACAGCAAATTAACTTTTCGCTGCAAAGCCTGCAAAGCACCTGAAGATTCATATAATTTTGCTTCGCTTTAAGTCTTTTTTCATCTAAGAATTTTCTTTATATACGCTAAAAACCTTTATAAATAGCGGTTATTGTTCAGCTTTTAGAAAAATAATTAAAAATAAGCAATCCTTTCTTAAAACACTAAGACTTAAGACCAATAGTGAGATTGGCCACAGCACGGCATAACAACAGCTCTGTATTCTGTTGGGAATGAAGCATGTCTGCCCTGCACTACCTGCAATTTGAACCCTTTGATAATCCGATGCAACTCAGCAAAGTCGGAAACTGGGTCATCACCTTTTTAAGTCCTAAAGACGAACTCAAGCAGATTCAGCTGGCCATTACCCATGTCATTCCACGTCAGGTTTCTGCACAGTTACAGCCCCGCCGTATCATCATTCACAGCACCGAACATGAACAGCGCTGGCTGATTCAGGCGATTGAATGCTTCGACAGCACCCGCAATCAGGAAATCATCCTGAACGCCGCAGATGAAACCGCCCAACAGATGCTGCGCAGCATTTTGCAGGAATTTCATAAATACGATGTGGATGTCAGCCTGATTTAAAGCGGTTAAAGTGAAATCATCACCTGTTTTGAAGTCCTTGAAGATCAAGCATCGCTTTTTACAACTTTATGCATGCAAAATGGGCACAAGTCTTTTAGAATCAGGTCACTTATAAATAAAGAGTAAAGACGTATGAGTCGGCATATCCCTAAGTCTGCGAACCTCACCGCCTTAACCATTTCTCATTTTTATCCGAGCTTGGATCAATGTTTGCATGCCTTGTTTCATTATCATCAAGGCCCACAATTAACGCTTAAAAATGATCCGGTATCTTCGCAGCATGTCTGTGTACAACAACGTACACAAGGTCGTTTGAAAAAAGAAATCCGCTTAAATAAAACAGAAGTTGAGCAGGCCAATAAAAATCGTCTGGCGCTTTATCAACTGTTGGCGCATGTGCTGAATCAGTTTGAAACCGCTTAGGCCAGCTTAAAACAAGAAACTTAGCAAATGCTAAGTTTCTTTCTATTCAATAATTTTATAAATATTATTGCTCTTCTGGCTTTCAAAAAATAATTCAATACTTGGCAGGATAATTTCATCCTCGACAATAATATGGTCAATTTTCTTAAATAACGGCAATTCAGCTGTTTTGGCATTTTCAGCAATCTGACGCAGCTGTGCTTTGGCATCATAACGGTGCTGATACTGATCTTCTACTTTAATATCAATTAATTGGCTCATGGTTATTTCCTCTTATCATTGGTTTTCTTGAAGACAATTTGTTATAGCATAGCTGATTCAAGTTTGACTAAACAGAGTTGTTAATTTGTTTGACAATGTTAATTCCATGCTTTATTAGGTCAGTATAATTAAAAATAAGTGATTGATTTTTATGGTTTAACATTTTATCCGATTTTTCTTATTCTTAACAATTTGCTCAATGTGACGCTCAATTCATCGTGATTTTAAGCAAGAAAAAGCTCGCATTGCTGCGAGCTTTTTTATGTTGGAAGGCTAGTGCTAGATCTATTGTTTGAACCGGAGTTACAAACTCAACAAGCTGTCATTGATCCGTCCAACTACATCGTAGCGTCTTTGTTTTGCGACCTACTGTAGGTTCACTATAGTCCCCTTCGGCTTGGATTGGCAAGCCTTCTAACATTTCTCAGCATTTGTATAGCAAAAAGACTATTGAACAAAACTTAATCATGCTTATTATATTGCTGTCGTGAAGTTCAGCCTTATTTTTTCAGCGCATCTGCTCTCATTTTCACCCTGCTCTATCGCTAGATTGATAGCAAACAATCGCCGGCAACAGAATGAAACATAAGTCTTTTTCTAAATTCTGCGTTATCCGTTATAGTGGACTTGAGACATTAAATTAAAAAGAGGAATTGAAGATGCAAAAATTTATTATTCTGTTTGCATTCTGCCTGTTTGCAGTTTTAGGTCTAGGTTTTATCGTGTATCAATTCTTGAGCAACATGCCAAGCGTCGAGTAC
This sequence comes from Acinetobacter sp. YH12116, assembly GCF_013418895.1. Taxonomy (NCBI): domain Bacteria; kingdom Pseudomonadati; phylum Pseudomonadota; class Gammaproteobacteria; order Moraxellales; family Moraxellaceae; genus Acinetobacter; species Acinetobacter sp. YH12116. The sequence goes on from NZ_VPBE01000001.1 coordinate 240,233, forward strand.
TGGATTATGCTGTTAATTCCAGCCTTCGCAGTTCCTATTTTAACGGCCCTGATTGTGTATCAGGAACCGAATCATCCATAATGAATAAGCTAGATACGACTCATTGATCCCCTATTTATCAAAAGGACGCTCAATTCAGCGTCCTTTTTCTGTGATTATTTTTCTTGGATTATGTCTAGCTTTACTTGAGTTGCACCGGATCTTCGCTGGTCGATTCAATGATGTAATCAATATTTTCAACCAGGTCTTTATTAAACAGCCTGACTTTTGCCCGCGCATTGGCATATTCGAAAAACAGACCCTCTACAATTGCTTTTTCACGCGATTCTGTCATGCCAATTTCATGATCATTCGGCACAAAATAGACTTCTTCAGGAATTAATTTAACGATATAACCCATTGTTCTGACTCTTATGGTGTTTTAGTAATTTACCCTGCGACATTTATAGGCTGAAAAATCGCTTCCGGCTATGGCGAATTCATCCGACAGTTATGCTTATTTTTGATATGCCATCTCAATGCCAGTCATATAAAGAAAAAATATTTTAAAATCATATAGATTATTTAAATTTAGGTGCTTCTATATTTCACTAAACTGATCTGATGTAGTGACGAGATTTTTCTGATTAAACAGATTTTTTATTCAGCCTTTCTGTCCTCATGTAAAGCTTAAAGCGGATGTGTCTGTTTTGCCGGTGATGAGGCTGTAAAAACCTAAAAGTGATATTTTTTAATCAGAACAAAGATAAAAATACAAAGAAAATGCAGTCCTATGACTACTTTTTAACCACAGATAGAAAGGCAAACCAATAAGCACTGTCCTACGATGATGGTTCAGCATTCGTTATTCAAGCCAGATTATGGAAAGGATTTTGGTTCAAAACTGAAGTAAAGAGTTTTAAATGATTGAATCTTGGTAATTTTTATAGTTTTTTATTGATCAGAATTTGGTGCGCCCGGCGGGAATCGAACCCACGACCCCAAGCTTCGGAAACTTGTACTCTATCCAACTGAGCTACGAGCGCGCGTCGCACATCATAACAAAAAAATGCACAAGGTAAAGCAACTATATATAAGTTCTTTATTTTTATGCTTATGCTTTAAGCAATCGTTCCAAATATACGATGCAGAATTCCCGGTAGATTACTTGGTTTATTGGGCAATATCGCTCACAATAGCCTCTCCCTACACCATGCGAGATTTTCATGACTGATGCATTGACGTTAAGAGACTTGTCTAAAACCTATCGCAACGGGTTTCAGGCCTTAAAAGGTATCAATTTGACCGTACCTGAAGGTGAATTTTATGCGCTGCTGGGTCCCAACGGTGCAGGCAAATCTACAACGATCAGTATCATTAGCTCCTTAACCAAGAAAACCTCGGGCACCGTGGAAATTTTTGGCCACAATCTGGATACCCATCCTTCACAGGCCAAACAGTGTCTGGGCGTGGTGCCACAAGAATTTAACTTTGGTCACTTTGAAAAAACCTTTGATATTCTGGTGACCCAAGCCGGCTATTACGGTATTCCCAAAAAAGTGGCGCAGCAGCGTGCCGAACTGTATTTAGAAAAACTGGGGCTGTGGGATAAACGTGCCACGCAAGCGCGAATGCTGTCTGGCGGGATGAAACGCCGCTTGATGATTGCCCGCGCCATGATGCACGAACCGAAATTGCTGATTCTGGATGAACCGACCGCCGGGGTCGATATCGAACTGCGCCGCTCGATGTGGGATTTCCTGATTGAAATGAACAATAGTGGCACTTCCATTATTCTGACCACCCACTACCTGGAAGAAGCGGAAATGCTGTGCCGCCGGATTGCCATTATTGACCGCGGTGTGATTAAAGAAGACACCACCATGAAAGGCTTCCTGAACCAGCTGAATGAAGAAACCTTTATTTTCGATCTGGTTCAGCCGATTCAGCCCATTCATCTGGATATTATCGGGGTACGTTTTAATCTGGTCGATCCGCTGACCCTGGAAGTGACTATGGACAAGGCCCATACCGTGAATGAGCTGTTCCAGTTACTGGAATCACAAGGGGTACAGGTGCGCAGTATGCGCAACAAGGCCAATCGTCTTGAAGAATTATTTGTGAAGATGGTAGAGAAAAATCTTGCAGGAGTCGCGCAATGAACTTTAATCAATTAAGAGTTGCGCTGTATACGCTGGTTCATAAGGAAATCCGCCGTTTTATGCGGATCTGGCCACAAACCCTGTTACCACCGGCCATCACCATGAGTCTATATTTCGTGATTTTCGGTAATCTGGTCGGTTCACGTATTGGGGAAATGGGCGGCTTTAGCTATATGCAGTTTATTGTGCCCGGCCTGATCATGATGGCGGTCATTACCAATAGTTATGCCAACGTCTCCTCTAGTTTCTTTAGTGCCAAATTCCAGAAAAGCATTGAAGAACTGATCATGAGTCCGGTGCCATTACATGCCATTTTGTGGGGCTATGTGCTGGGTGGAGTGTGTCGTGGCGTACTGGTCGGCATTATTGTGACCTTAATGAGTCTGTTTTTCACCGACCTGTACATTACCAACTGGTTTGTGACCATTTATACCGTCCTGATCACTTCATTATTACTGTCTTTAGGCGGTTTTATTAATGCGGTCTATGCCAAATCATTTGATGACATTTCCATTATTCCAACCTTTGTGCTGACACCGCTCACCTATTTAGGTGGTGTGTTCTATGCAATTAGTGCATTATCGCCGTTCTGGCAAAACCTTTCTTTAATTAACCCTGTAGTGTATATGGTCAACGCCTTCCGTTATGGCATTTTAGGACATAGCGATGTCAACGTGACCGTTTCCTTAGGCGTGATTACATTATGCTGTGCTGTGTTATATGGCATTGCCTATCATTTACTCTCCCGTGGTTCAGGAATGCGTGAATAATGAGCGTAGAAAATTCTTTATTGGGTAAAGACACTCAGTACCCAACAACCTATCAACCTGATGTGCTGTTTCCGATTGCGCGTGCTGAAGCGCGGGAAAAATATGCGCATGTGGCTGGTGTTCAACAAGGTAAAGACTGGTGGCATGTCTTTGAGATGTCTTGGTTAAATGCAGCCGGCGTTCCGCAAGTTGCTATTGGCCGGATTCACTTGCCTGCCACCTCACCAAATTTAATCGAGTCGAAATCTTTAAAGCTGTATTTCAACAGTTTGAACTTTAGCACCTTTGCTTCAACAGACGCGCTGATCAATACCGTCGAGCAGGATTTATCAGCCGCGGCACAGGCACAGGTCAATCTGGAACTGTTATCTGTCGATGATCTGGCAATTAGCCATCCTGAAGGCATATGTATTGATGACTTAAGCCCGACCCGACTGGAAAATCATCCGGATGCGTCCTTATTACAGCACGATGCCGAGCAAGACGAACAGGTCGAAGTGCAACTGTATTCACATTTACTGAGAAGTAACTGTCCGGTCACCGGTCAACCTGACTGGGGCACAGTTTTTATCCGCTATCAGGGTAAAAAACCTTGTTATCGCAGTATTTTGGCTTATATTATTTCTTACCGTCAGCATAACGGTTTTCATGAGCAATGTGTTGAACAGATGTTTGCCGACATCTGGCAAAACCTGAATCCTGAAAAACTGATGGTGTATGCCACCTATACACGTCGTGGCGGATTAGACATTAATCCATGTCGTGTATCGGATTTAACATGGATGCCTCGCCCTATTCGTTTAGCGCGACAATAAAAAAACATTGAGGTTAACAGATGCCATTTTTTGGTTTTATTCCTTCCGAGGAACTTTTAAATACCATTCAAACTGCGCAGCAGAAAAAAAATTCAAGCGAACCGCTGTATCCATTACGTGATAAAACAGCATTAATGATTAATGATGAAATCATTGATGCCATTTTAACCGAGCTTGTCCGCCGTTTCCCGCCAAGTGACAAACGCGATACTGCGGAAAAACTGGCCGGTTATGTCAAATCCACCGTAGCGGTGTTACTCAAGCAATTGTTGAGTAAAGCCCCGAACGATGTGGTCAAGCAATCAATTGAATTTTCTGAACGCAGCCTATTTAAAGATGTAGACGGCAATACGCGTGTCGGTGAAAGTTTAGATGCCAGCCTGGTGACCAATCTAAAAAACACCTATGCCGAAATTAAAGCCGGCAATGACATTAACAAGTCTGCTTTGGCCGAGTTGTATAAACAGTTTGCTGAAGCTACTGTGCGTCATTTTATGAATGACTTTAATAAAACCCTCGATTTGGGCATGATCAAACGTAAAGCAGCTGATATTGGCTCAGCTGCGGTTATTAAAGCTGTACATATTGCGGTGGATAAAATTATTCCAAATCTGACCAAAGATGAACTGGTCGCGCTGGCGGAATATCACGACACCCTGTTTCATGCATAAGTAGAAACACCTTCAATAAACCTGACTCCGGTCAGGTTTTTTTATGCCACTTTTCCCGCAACATTTCTCTATAAAGAAGGGATGATGAAGCCTCGGTTGAACTTTGTTACAAACAGCGCACATTTTTTAGACAGGCTTTGTCACTTTTTGTATATGCGCTTGCCTGTAGCGCCAGAATGAATGTTATCTTAATTGCCTGTGTGAACTGTCTTTTTAAATCGACACTTTTGCTCAACCTGTTTTAATTTTTAAACACCATCTGCTTTTTGTCACTAAATTGATAATACATTGGGAAATTGAACCAATATGTTGAATCGTTATTTCTATAAAAAATTACAGCGTCTTTCTTTACTTGTTGGTGCTCTTTCCTTATCCAGTGTTGTTCAGGCCAATGACTTCCTCAGCCATCCGGACTATCCAAACTTTAAGCAAAAAACCATGCAGCAGTATGGGCTCAGTTCCGAGCAAATTGATCGCGCCATGAGCGGTGCCAAAAATCTGCCGAATATTATCAACATCATGAATCGTCCCGGTGAAAGCAAACCGTGGTATGCCTATAAAACCAATTTTCTGGCTGAAAGCACCATTCAACGTGGTGTGCGTTTCAAACAGCAATATGCCGATACCCTGAATCGTGCCGAACAGCAGTTTGGCGTGCCGCAAGCGATTATTCTGGGGATTTTAGGCGTTGAAACCGGTTTTGGTTCCAATAAAGGCTCTTTTATTACCCGGGATGCGCTGGCCACTTTAGGTTTTGGCTATCCACGCCGGGCCGAATATTTCCAGAGCGAACTGTCTGCACTAATTGCCTGGAGCTATAAAGATGGCGTTGCCACCCATTCTGTGGTCGGTTCCTATGCCGGTGCAATTGGCTATCCGCAGTTTATGCCAAGCAATATTCCTAAATTTGGCGTCGATTATGATGGCAACGGACATATTGATTTAAGAAATTCAGCAGTAGATGCGATTGGCTCGATTGCCAACTATTTGGCCCAGCATGGCTGGCAGCGTAATCAGCCGATTGCTTTTCCAGCTCGTTATAGCGGCTCAACTCCAGATGCAGTGATTGCCAAAGATCTAACCTTGCCTACCCCGTATGGTGTGCTGAAAAATCAGGGCATCAGTCCGCTGAACCCGATTGTGAAAATTGATGACCTCGATCTGGTCAATGTCATTCAATTACAAGAAAATTATGGTCCAATTTATTACATCACCTATCCAAACTTTCAGGTGATTACCACCTATAACCGCAGCCGTATGTATGCCACTGCACTCTGGTTATTGGGTACTGAAATTGTCAGTCGATAAGAACTTATTTTTACTCAAAAGTTACAAAGTCAAGATTTTTTTACGAGATTTTGCGCACAAAAACGACTTTTCACACACCTTGTTACAATATTGGTTATTTCTTAATCAAAAGAGGTAAAAGTTTGGTATTTTTTGTCATTATTTCCGTGTAAAGACTAGACACCTTTAGTAAACGATGAATATTATCCATTTCGTCAAATATGGTTGCAAAAGTGAAATAACAGGCATGATGTCTGCTATATCAACCACTTAGGGTTGATTCACGGCATCAAGCTGCAGGAGTTTTAAACATATGCATTCTTCAATTAAATATTTACTGGCGCTGTCGACGGTATTTACCTTAAGTCAGTCGCAAGCCGAAATGGTACAGTCATCATCGTTCAATAACGACAATGAAAGTTCTAGCCTGGCTGCCCGTGTGCTGAACAAAGAAGCACAAAGCTTTAATACTCACTTCTCTAATTTAAATAGCCTTTCAATTACAGAACGTTCTGGCGATAAAATCCGCCGCGAAACCATCGCTGCAAAAATTGAAATCCCAGAAGAAGAGCCTTCTGTCATTGAAAAGTTAAACACCGTAGCATCGAATACTGTTCGTAAGTTCAGCCAGACTGGTATGGCTTCCTGGTATGGTCGTCAGTTCCACGGTCGTAAAACTGCCAGCGGCGAAACATTCGACATGAATGCCATGACTGCAGCACACCGCAGCCTGCCACTGAACTGCTATATCCGTGTGACCAACAAGAACAATGGCAAAAGCGTAATCGTTAAGGTTAATGACCGTGGTCCATTCCATGGTAACCGTGTAGTTGACTTATCTTACGGTGCTGCGAAACGTTTAGGCATTACCAATGCCGGCGTAGCCAAAGTCAGCATTGAACGTGTAGATGGTCCAAACTCCTAATACCCGTTTAAGCTCCTGCACCATATGACCCAAAAGCCACCTCAGGTGGCTTTTTTAATGCCCAAATTCAGGGAAAGACGCTTACTTCCCTATCTATTTTTTGGATTTTAAATACGCTGATCTGGTCATCAAAGTGAATGATCTGTTCTAAAAATACAGATTTGCATTCATTTCCACGCTTAGCGTGCTTTTCATCCTTTTTGAATCTTAGGTAGCTTTTTATTTTTTTCTGCGCTTAAAACGCATCCTATGCGCATTTAGCCCTATTCCTTTATACAGGAATTTCCCTATTTCCCTCATTTTGAGATTTTCAGGTATTTTTGCCGGCCAATTTTGACCGTTTTCTGTTTCTCGTTTATAGTGAGAACATTCTTGAAAACTCAGAAAAATAATGCAAAAGGAGTGCTGCATGAAAACAATTTCAGAATGGCTGGATGAATATAGCGAAAGTCATCAAAACAAGACCAATAAACTGATTCACTGGGTCTGTGTACCGACCATCTATTTTTCCATTATTGGCATCATTGCGCATTTCAGCGCCCTGCTTACTGCCCTGTTACTGGTGCTGGCCTTTATTTTTTATGCACGCCTGGATCTGGTACTGGCCGTGGCCATGGCAGCACTGACTCTGGTGATGGCCTGGTTAATCTGGATTTTACCGGTTGGTGTTGGTTTTTATATTGCGCTGTTTGTTTTTGCCTGGATTGGACAGTTCTATGGCCACAAGGTCGAAGGCAAAAAACCATCGTTCTTTAAAGATCTGCAATTCCTGCTGATTGGACCGCTCTGGTGTATGGATGCCTATTTAGGCAAGATTTTACCATCCTGGAAATCTCGCCAGCACACCACGCATCTGGATGTCCAAACCTAAAGATGCTTACACATCAGGAAGCATTTTGCTCCAGTGCTGGAGGGCTTATTGATAGATGCTTCCCTGATGCTTTAACCAGCCATCAACATGGCGTTTTTGCGGATCATGATGGGTCCAGTGAATCACGCCACCTTTGTCGGTATATTCATATTCACCAAAGAACTCGACAGTATCGCCTTTTTGCAGACGGTCGATGTGTGGAGCCAAATCAATATTGTGGGCAACCAGCAAGGTTTGCCCATTGCCAAGTTCCAGAATAAAACGCTGATGGCGCGAACCTTCATTGTCATCACTTAACAGAGCCACTACTGTACCAGTAGCTTGTACCTGTACATCATTTTTTCGTTGCTGAAAGGCTTGGGCAATTTTGGCGGTATCATCCTGAACGGGAGCTTGAAGTGTGGTTTCAGACTGCTGTTGAGTGAAGGTATTTGAACCGGAGTTTTGCGGTTGTAGGTCGATACCTAAATAAGCCGCAACCAGCAGCGCAATTACTGCGCCAATGCCCATATTGGTTTTCTTCGACATTGTTCTTCCTGTTGTTGTCTTGGTCATAAAAAAAGCCCCGAAACGGGGCTTTTTCGCAAAATAAATTATTTTGCAGCAGCTTGAGCAGCAGCAACTTCTTCTGCGAAGCTCATTTCTGCTTTCTTCTCAATACCTTCACCTACTTCGAAGCGAACGAATTGAGCAACAGTTGTGTTAGCAGCTTTCAATGCATCAGCAACTTTCTTCTCGTTGTCGATTACGTACATTTGACGCTCAAGAACAACTTCGTTCAGGTATTTTTCAACTGAACCAGTTACCATTTTTTCAACGATGTTCGCTGGCTTACCAGATTCGATTGCTTTTGCTTCAGCAATTTCTTTCTCTTTCGCGATCAGCTCAGCAGGAACCTGTTCAGCAGTTACTGCAACCGGGTTGAACGCAGCAACGTGCATTGCAATACCTTTACCAGTTTCAGCTTCACCTGTGTAAGCAACAACAACACCGATTTTCAGACCGTGTTTGTAAACTGCAAGGTTTTCACCTTCAATAATTTGCGCACGACGAACCTGGATGTTTTCCCCAATTTTTTGAACAAGAGCAATACGCGCTTCTTCAACAGTTTGGCCATCTTCAAGTTTCAGTTCAGCAATTTTTGCAGCGTCAGTTTCGCCAGCAGCAAGTGCAGCAGCAGCAACTTTCGCAGAGAAGCCAGCAAAGTTTTCGTCTTTAGCAACGAAGTCAGTTTGGCAGTTTACTTCTAGAAGGATTGCTTTGTTACCTTCTTGAGCGATTGTGATCGCACCGTCAGCAGCAATGTTACCTGCTTTTTTAGCAGCTTTTGCTTGACCAGATTTACGAAGGTTGTCAATCGCTAATTCGATGTCACCACCCGCTTCTGTCAAAGCTTTTTTACATTCCATCATTGCTAAACCAGTACGGTCACGCAATTCTTTAACCATGCTTGCAGTAATAGCAGTCATGTGAATCTCCTAATTCGGTAGAAAATGAATTCTTTTTAGAACAGAAACGGCCCAGAGGATACTCATGGGCCGCCTGCATACATGACGCTTACTTTGCCACCATCACATGTCGCAAAAATGACAAGCTTGCGTCAAAAACGCATTAAGCCTCAGAAGCTGGAGCTTCTTCGCCTTTCGCTTGAGCATTTGCTTGGGTTTGAGCGTACTCTTTACCAGCAATGATCGCATCAGCCATAGCAGAAGCGTAAAGTGTTACTGCACGGATCGCATCGTCGTTACCCGGAATAACGTAGTCTACGTTGTCTGGGTTAGAGTTTGTATCAACGATACCGATTACAGGAATACCTAGGTTTTTCGCTTCTTTGATCGCGATTGCTTCGTGGTCAACGTCAATTACGAATAATGCGTCAGGTAAACCACCCATGTTTTTAACGCCGCCTAAAGCACGTTCAAGTTTTTCCATCTCACGGCTACGCTCTAAAGCTTCACGTTTAGTCAGCTTAGCGAAAGTACCGTCAGTAGATTGAGTTTGAAGATCTTTTAAACGGTTGATAGATTGGCGAAGTGTTTTCCAGTTCGTCAACATACCACCTAACCAACGGTGATCTACGTATGGTTGACCAGCGCGTTGAGCTTGTTCACGGATGATGTTAGAAGCAGCACGTTTAGTACCAACGAACAAAACTTTGTTCTTTTTGCTTGCTAATTGGTTAGCGAAGTTCAAAGCATCATTTAACGCAGGAACAGTGTGCTCAAGGTTGATGATGTGAATTTTGTTGCGCGCGCCAAAGATGTATTGACGCATTTTTGGGTTCCAGAAACGAGTTTGGTGACCAAAGTGCGCGCCAGCTTGTAGAAGGTCGCGCATGCTTACGTTGTAATCTGCCATTTTCTTTACCTTAAAGTTTGGGTTAGGCCTCCATATATCCGCATTCTCCACCCCAAAGGGCACCCAGAGTAATGTGACGATATATGTGCGGATTTTGTTGCCCCATCGTACAATGCCCGCGAAATTTATTCACGAAAAAGCATTTGATAAAATGGGCGGCTATTTATACCATAGTCACATATAAATTTCCAAAAGTTTTTAGAGATCATGAACAGTACTTATCAAGCGCCTCGTCGATTAATTAAAACCGCAGATGAAATTGAGAAAATGCGGGTAGCGGGACGACTGGCAGCGGAAGTTTTGGATATGATCAAGCCACATATCAAACCGGGTGTAACCACACTTGAGCTTGATACGATTTGTCACGATTATATTGTCAATGTACAAAATGCCATTCCAGCCTGCCTGGGCTATGGTGCAGCCCCAGGTCGTCCAGCCTTCCAGCATACCATCTGTACTTCGGTAAACCACGTGGTGTGTCACGGTATTCCATCTGAAAACAAGACATTAAAAAAAGGCGATATCCTGAATATTGATGTCACGGTCATTAAAGATGGTTACCACGGCGATACCAACATGATGTACATCGTTGGTGGTGAAACTTCTATTCTTGCCAACCGTCTATGCAAAGTAGCACAGGAAGCTATGTACCGCGGTATGGAAGTTGTAAAACCGGGCGCGACCATTGGTGATATTGGCCATGCCATTCAGAAATATGTCGAATCTGAGCGCTTTAGTGTGGTGCGCGAATATTGCGGTCACGGCATTGGAACAACCTTCCATGATGAACCGCAAGTGCTGCATTATGGCCAGCCAGATACCGGCATGATTTTAGAAGAAGGCATGACCTTTACCATTGAACCAATGGTAAACGCGGGTGTTTGGCAAACCAAATTACTTGGCGATAAATGGACCGTGGTGACCAAAGATCACAAACTTTCAGCGCAATATGAACACACTATTTTAGTGACTAAAGGCGGTCTGGAAGTCCTGACTGCACGTCCTGAAGAAGACCTGTCACGTTTCCAGTCTTAAGCTGTCATTGGCGTAAAAACTAAAAAAATTGTCAGAAAGGTCACATTGATGTGGCCTTTTTTATCGCCTAAAACTTCAACTTAAAATAAATAAATCAAATACTTATATCAATATTCAGGTTTCATCCCTAAAAACCGTATTACCATTTCTAGCTACACAAGTCATAAATAAGTCACAGAGCAGCAAAGTTATTTCAAGAATGTTACAAATGTAATAAAACAATCTTCTTCAAAAACAACAGTCTTGCTTTATCTAACTATTAAATAATGGCCCTTATAAAAACGAGCAACAAATTGGACATGGAGTCCCTTATATGAAGAAGACCTTATTATTTGCCAGCACGCTGTTGGCCTTACCTGCTGTTTCTTATGCCTCACCGTATTTTAGCCTGCAAGATGGTGATGGTTTTAAACGTTTTTCTGTTTCAGTCGGGGCATTGCATGTCATGCCACAAGGCAAGGCACAACCCTTTCAGGTTAATACCGCGGTAAAAGAAGGTGAAACTGCAAGAGTGGGTGATATTTCAATTGATGCAGTTAAAAGTAATATCGACCCCAATATGGACCCAAATCTCTCATCAACCTTTGTTAATCTCTTAGATCAGCTTAACATCGAGACATTGCCTGCAGCCATGAGTGGTACAGCGGAGATTCATGGTCTGGAAAGCTGGAATAACCCGGGTACCGGCCTGGAAGCCGATGATGTGACTACCCTCGGGATTATGACCAACTACTTCTTTACCGATAATGTCTCTTTTGAAGTTAAAGCCGGAATTCCACCGAAAGTCGATTTACAGGGTAAAGGCAAGATTTATGCACCCTTCTCTGCCGTTGCCACCCCGAGTATCGATTTAATTGAACAAATACCGGGCGGTATCGACTTACCGGCAATCTCAATGAAAAATGATCTATTAATTACCGATCTAGAAGCGCATGGTCCTGCTGCCTCGGCACGTGCCTGGACACCAGCATTTGAGTTTCAGTATCACTTCGGTAAAACCGGTGTAAATAAATTCCGTCCTTATGTCGGCCTAGGTTTAATGTATGCCTACTTTAACGAACTGGAAATTAACCCGCGTACCGAACAGGATCTGATTGCCGCCGGTCATATGATTGCCAATATCAAACAGGGTCAAGCCGGTGCATCCCTGGAAGGTACACCAAGTAATGCCAATCCGAAAGTTGAACTTGAAGCATCCGACGCATTCGCACCGGTAGCCACAGTCGGTTTCACCTATGACTTTAATGAAAAATGGTTTGTGGTTGGTTCGCTGTCCTATGCACATCTGCAAAATGACACCACCATTACCGTGACCGATGCCACACATGGCGAACTTATTCGTTCTAAGGCCGATATTGAAGTGAATCCGATTCTGGCCTATGCCGGTATTGGTATCCGTTTCTAGGCTTCAATTTTTTAGTCCATCATCAGGCAGCCTTTCGGGCTGTCTTTTTTGATGCAGCCATAAAAAAATTTTATCTTTTATTTAATTTTTATTCTATCGCCTCCCGCGCGGCAATCTACTAACATAAGCAGGTCTTTCCTGGCTGCCGGACTTTTTATGTCAGATACCCGTTTTTCCAAAGCCCTGATTTATATGCTGATGGGAAGTGCCATTATTCTGGCGCTGTCATTGGGGGTACGACATGCCTTTGGCCTGTATCTGGTGCCAATGAGCCATGAATTTGGCTGGGGGCACAATGTCTTTAGTCTGGCCATTGCCATGCAAAACCTGATCTGGGGTGCGGTACAACCAGTTACCGGTGCCTTTGCCGACAAATATGGCAGTAAAATTGTGGTCGCCGTTGGTGGTGCCTTATATGCACTGGGTTTATTGCTGATGGCGGTCAGCTCGACTGGCTGGCTGCTGAATTTAAGTGCCGGTTTAATTTTAGGTCTGGCGCTCTCTGCCACCTCTTTTCCGATTTTACTGTCTGCAGTTGGCCGGGCTGCACATCCTTCAAAACGTAGTCTGGCGATGGGAATTGCCAGTGCAGCGGGTTCTTTCGGTCAGTTTATTATGCTGCCGACCACACTGCTGTTATTGCAGAATTTAGGCTGGAAAGGTGCACTGGTGGTTAGCGCCATTCTAATGACCTTGCTGATTCCTTTGGCATGGACTTTAAAAGCACCGATGTATACCGACCCGAATGCAGCGACCACCAAACCGCAGCCGGCGTTAACATTTAAGCAGATTCTGGTGATTGCCAAAAACCACAAGCCGTTCTGGTTTTTATCGTTGGGCTTTTTTGTCTGCGGCTTTCAGGTGGTGTTTATTGGTATTCATTTGCCGGGTTATTTAATTGATCATGGGTTTAACGCCACCACCGGCACCATCTTCCTGGCTTTAGTCGGTTTATTCAATATTGTCGGCACCTATACGGCTGGCTGGCTGGGTGGCAAATATTCCAAACCGCATTTACTGATGTGGCTGTATGGCTTGCGTGGTCTTGCCATTATCGCCTTTTTACTGTTACCGCTCAGTACTTGGACAATTTATGGCTTTGGTGTCATTATGGGACTGTTATGGTTATCGACCGTGCCACTGACCAATGGCATTGTAGCCAATATGTTCGGGGTGAAATATCTGACCATGCTCAGTGGGATTGTATTCTTCACCCATCAGGTTGGTTCGTTCCTCGGTGGCTGGCTGGGTGGCCTGAACCATGACTTAACCGGTAACTATAATGCCATCTGGATGTTCTCGATTGCGCTAAGTGCTTTTGGCGTCTGGGTACATTTCTTTGTGAATGAACAGGCGGTGGTGCATGACTAATTCAATGTCGCTGTTAAAAATTCTGATTGGCCTGTGCATCATCAGCTTTTTTATTTTATCGCTGCTGTTATGGATGAAAACCCCGCAGCTGTTTGAATACTTTAATCAGGCGTTTTGTGCACATTGATGTTTAAAAACTCGCAGCATCAACAGCAAATCCCGAAACAGCAAATTCAGTTATTTAGTTTGCTGTTTTAATTAAAAGAATATAAATCATATATTTAATTATTTTTATAGCCTTTTCATAAGTTTAGCATTTCTTCTGATTTTATTTGGCCTGCGGTTTTTTCTAAATTTTCTTGAGGCAATAACACTGAGAGAAAAATTTAAACATGACCAGTCTGACCCCACTTTCCCAAGCCATTCATGATGCACCGCGCTGGCATCAGGCCGATCAATTTCAGGACGGCAGCGAAATCCGTATTGTTCCACACACTGACCAGGCTCTTGGTGCGGTGGTGTATGGATTAGATGCGCGCAAGGCTCAATCGGGTGAAACCATTTTCCGGCTGAAACAGGCCTTGGCAGAACATTTAGTTTTAATTTTCAAACAGCAACAGCTGGATGATTTACAGTATCTGGCCTTTGCCACCTATTTCGGTTCAATTTTCCGTCCCGCTGCCGACACGCCTGTACTGGCCGCGCAGGATGATAGCGGTGTACCACCCGATATCGTGCCTGTTTCCAATGCAGTAGGACAAGGCGATTATACTGGTCATGGTGAATTAAGCCCGCATGCCGATCATCAATGGACACCGCTGCCCTCCTTTGGCTCTTTGCTCTATGCTATTGAACTGCCACAAAATGGTGGCCAGACCAGCTGGATTAATACCATCAAAGCTTATAATGCCCTAGATGCCGACACTCAGGCACATATCAACCAGCTACAATTAATTACTTACAACCCTTTTGTTCGCCGGCAGAAAACCCAAGCCTCGTCGCAAGACGGCGTTTATGGCAACAGTCCGCTGTATCGCTTTAAAGATCAACCGGTTTTAAGCCATGCCTATCCACATCCTTTGGTGCGCACCCATCCAGAATCCGGGCGTAAAGCCTTGTGGCTCAATACCCATACCGAAGTGGAACTGGAAAACTATGACGATCAGGCTGGTAGCGAACTGATTGCCCAGTTACGTGCCCATCTGCTTCAACCAGAATTTGCCTATGAGCATCAGTGGGAAGTCGGTGATATTGTGTTCTGGGATAATCAGGCCACCCTGCATTCCCGCCGTCCATTTCCAGCCGAGCAGCGCCGTCTGTTAAAACGTATCAGCCTTGCCGGAAGCCGACCTTTTTAAGCAGGAACTGAACTAGAGATACTGAATATGCACCCGTGTTCAGGACTTTGACTGCAGGATATTTATCCTTTTCATCCAACCATAAAAAAACCCGCAAACTGTGTTTACGGGTTTTTCAGTATGAGCAACCGCTTAGAACAGACGGTTCATACCATTTAAGGTCGCCACACGATAGGCTTCTGCCATCGTTGGATAGTTAAATGTGGTTTCCACAAAATATTTGATGGTATTGTTCGGGCTGTTCATTACCGCCTGACCAATGTGAATAATTTCTGCCGCGTTATTCCCGAAGCAATGTACACCTAATACTTCTAAAGTTTCACGGTGGAACAGAATTTTCAGTTCACCAACCGTATCACCGGTAATTTGCGCACGTGCCAGATGACGGAAAGAAGCCTGACCCACTTCGTACGGAATTTTTTCTTCAGTCAGTTCCTGCTCGGTCTTACCAATTGAAGAAATTTCCGGAATGGTATAAATACCGGTTGGAATATCAGTCACCGGTGCCACATTTTCTTCGCCACTCATGTTGGCCCCTGCACAGCGACCCTGGTCATAGGCAGCAGACGCCAGAGATGGCCAGCCAATCACGTCACCAGCAGCGAAAATATTTTCTACTTCAGTCTGATATTGCTCATTTACCGTCAGCTGACCGCGGCTGTTTGGTTTTAAGCCAACATTTTCCAGGCCTAAACCATCGGTATTGCCTGAACGGCCGTTACACCACAAGATGGCATCGGCTTTGATTTTCTTGCCACTTTGCAAATGCAGTACCACGTGATCATCAAAGGTTTCTAAATGATCAATCTGCTCATTGTGACGAATCAACACACCCTGTTCACGCAAGTGATAGGACAAGGCATCGGAGATTTCATCATCCAGATAGCTGAGCAATTTATGCTGGGTGTTAATCAGGTCGACTTTATGGTCCAGACCAATGAAGATCGAGGCATATTCACAGCCAATGACACCGGCACCATAAATGATGATTTTCTGAATCGAGAAATCCAGATCCAGAATCTTGTCTGAATCGAATACACGTGGATGGTTAAAGTCTAAAATTTCTGGACGATACGGACGTGAACCGGTTGCAATCACCAGCTGTTTAAAAATCAGGGTTTCCTTAATGCCTTCCGGACTGAATACCAGCACGGTATTTTTGTCCTGCACATAGGCACGACCATGATAGATATCAATTTTATTGCGGTCATAGAAGCGCGAGTGGGTATCGACCTGCTGCTGAATCACTTTATGTGCATTACGCAGCACCTGTTTCATGGTGAACTGTTTCCAGTCGCCCACTTTCTGGAACATCGGATCACGCTGGTAACGGATAATACTGGATACCGTCTGACGCAGCGCCTTACTTGGGATTGTGCCCACGTGAGTACAGTTACCGCCGAGTTGCTCACGCATATCCACCACAGCAACACGCATGCCTGATTTGGCAAGTTTCATTGCTGCGCCTTCACCTGCAGGACCAGAACCTAGGACCACCGCATCATATTTAACGAAAGTTCCGGCAACCACCTCTTTTTTACGTGGCATTCAACGCTCCTTAAACTAATCTATTCTGTTTATATCTCATATGCATATTATGACTGAAAACATCATGATTTTCTGTATTTACCTAGCATATATTGCGTGATAGCCACATTTTTTAAATGAATATCGTTTTTTTCCTATTTGCACCCAAGTCCGTTATAATGGAGGCGCTATTTTTCGAATATCTCCCCCGTCAAAACAGTGGAAAAGTTGAATATGTCTGAAAACCGTAAACCAGAACAGGGTGTTAAACTTCGTGGCGCAGAAAAGGTCGCTCGTATTCCTGTAAAAGTTGTGCCTACGGTTGAAACGCCGCGCAAACCGGACTGGATTCGGGTCAAGATGGCGGCGCCAGAAGAAGTTCAACGGATCAAATCGACACTGCGTCAGCAAAAACTACATACCGTCTGTGAAGAAGCAGCCTGTCCGAACCTGCCAGAATGTTTTGGTGGTGGTACTGCAACCTTTATGATTATGGGTGATATTTGTACCCGTCGCTGTCCGTTCTGTGACGTTGCCCATGGTCGTCCGAATGCACTTGATCCGGATGAACCGCGTCATATGGCTGAAACCATTGCCAACTTGGGTCTGAAATATGCGGTCATTACCTCGGTAGACCGTGATGACCTGCTTGATGGCGGTGCACAGCATTTTGTTGACTGTATTAAAGAAGCCCGTGCCTTAAGTCCGAATACCCTGCTGGAAATTCTGGTTCCGGATTTCCGTGGCCGTATGGATATTGCGCTGCGCATTATGACTGAATGTCCGCCAGATGTGTTTAACCACAATATTGAAACCGTGCCACGTTTATATAAAGCCATGCGTCCAGGTTCAGACTATCAGCACTCTTTAAACCTGCTGAAAATGTTTAAAGAATACTGCCCAGAAATTCCAACCAAGTGTGGCCTGATGGTGGGTATTGGTGAAACTGAAGAAGAAGTGATTTCATTATTGGATGATCTGAGAGCACATGATGTAGATTATGTGACCATTGGCCAATATTTACAGCCATCAAAACAGCACGCACCAATTGACCGCTTTGTAACACCAGAAGAATTTGAGCGTTATGCAGAACATGGCCGCAAACTGGGCTTTAAAAATATCTGGTCTGCACCAATGGTGCGTTCAAGTTATTTTGCAGACCGTCAATACTACGGCGAGCCAGTTCCAGCAGTACGTCGCAAGACTGATCCTGCCAAGAAAATTAGTGTACAAACCATCGAAGCATAAGCTGAGAAAACTAAGCTTAGAAAACAAGGCCCCGGATTCGGGGCTTTTTTACAAGGTCATCTTTTACTTAAATTTTTACATCGTCCTCGGATCAGAATTTTTAGCCCAGAGAGATCATCTGTTTCCTCTTAGATCCAAAGACGGCTCATCTTTAAAAAACACCCCATTTAAACCAGAAGTAAATTTCTATCATTCTTTTACCTAGCTGCTAAACCCTTACTTATCTTCACATTTCGTTGCGCGTTTTTACTTGAATATCGATCATTTTTCAACCAATCTTCATCCATAGAGTTTGTTTTTAGCAATCGTTTTGATGGTCTTGATATTTAAAAAAACGATACCGAAGTTCCAAGAACAGCCTTCACCGGATGACTTCAGACAAAATGAAGCAGCATTTCTTTCATTTTTCCTTGCAGGCACGGTGATGCTGTAGCAGCCGGGAGAAATACAATAATGCTTTTTATACTCAGTATCGTCATTCTTGTTTTTACACTGTGGGCGATTTTCTATTTTCAGCTGTCTCGCAACAGCGGTGCCATGACCCTGATCGCGGTCAGTATTGTCTCTGCCTTTATTAATCCCTGGTCCTTAATTTTAGGCATTCCGTTAATTGTGCTGAGCATAATTGTGATGGTGGATGCCTTGCGCATGAAAATCATCACCCAACCCGCGTATAAGGCTTTGTCACAAGCCATGCCAAGCATGAGCAGCACCGAACGTGAAGCACTGGATGCCGGCACCAGCTGGTGGGAAAAAGAGCTGTTTATGGGTGCGCCCAACTGGGATACCTTTGAGCAATATCCCTATCCTACGCTCAGTGCGGAGGAACAATCCTTTTTAGACAATGAAGTGGAACAGCTGTGCAACATGCTGGATGAATGGGAAATCCATCATAAGCACAAAGATTTATCTCCTGAAACCTGGCAGTTTATTAAAACCCATGGGTTTTTGGGCCTGATTATTCCCAAGGAATACGGCGGCAAGGCTTTCAGTTCTTTTGCGCAAAGCCGGATTATGAGCAAAATTGCCTCACGCTCCCTAACCGCCGCGGTCAGCTGTATGGTGCCCAATTCCTTAGGCCCAGGTGAGTTGCTGCTGCACTACGGTACCGATGAGCAGAAAAAACGTTACTTGCCCGGTCTGGCCAAAGGCGAAGAAATTCCCTGCTTTGGGCTGACCAGCCCGGAAGCCGGCTCCGATGCCGGTGCCATCCCCGATACTGGCGTGGTCTGCTATGGCCAGTTTGAAGGCCGGCACGTACTGGGTCTGAAAATGAATTTCTCCAAACGATGGATTACATTGGCACCCATTGCCACCGTGATTGGTCTGGCTTTTAAACTGTATGATCCGGAAGGCTTACTCGGCGATAAGACTAAAACCGACTACGGCATTACCTGTGCGCTGCTGCCGGCCAATCACGCCGGAGTGAAAGTCGGGCCGCGCCATCATCCCGGTTCACCATTTATGAATGGCACGGTCGAAGGTCAGAATGTGTTTATTCCGCTCGACTGGATTATTGGTGGTGTGGAAAATGCCGGTAAAGGCTGGCGCATGTTAATGGAATGTCTGGCCGTCGGTCGCGGGATTTCCTTACCGGCACTGTCAACCGCTGCCGGGGAAATGACCTATTTAAATGTCGGTGCTTTTGCGCGAATCCGCCAGCAATTCAAGTTGTCGGTGGGGAAATTTGAAGGCGTACAGGAAGTCACCAGTGATATTGCCAGTGAAACCTATATGCTGGAAGCCTTTCGCTATCTGGTGACCTGTGGACTGAATCAGGGCGGCAAACCTGCCGTGATGACCGCGATGGCCAAGTACTATGCCACAGAGTCTATGCGCCGTGTGGTTAATCATGGTATGGATGTGGTCGGTGGCCGCGCCATCCAGTTGGGTCCACGGAACTTTCTGGCGCTGACCTATCAGGCCATTCCAGTTTCCATTACCGTTGAAGGGGCCAATATTTTAAGCCGCTCGCTGATGATTTTTGGCCAGGGTTCGATGCGTTGCCATCCGTATTTGTATGAAGAATTACAACTGCTACAAGCCCCTGATAAAGATGCCGCGCTGACACAATTTAATGAACTGTTCTACCATCATCTCGGTTATACCTTTAACCGGACTGCGCGCGCATTTGCCTTTGGCTGGTTTGGCGGTTCATCCGATGCTCCGCAACAAGCCGATGAATTTAGCCGGCCTTATTACAAAACCATCAACCGTTTTAGTGCGGCCTTTGCCCTGACTGCCGATATGTGTCTGGGTTTATTGGCCGGTGATATTAAACGCAAGGAAATGCTGTCCGGACGCCTGGCCGATATTCATGCGCAGCTGTTTATTG
Organism: Acinetobacter sp. YH12116; assembly: GCF_013418895.1. Classification (NCBI taxonomy): domain Bacteria; kingdom Pseudomonadati; phylum Pseudomonadota; class Gammaproteobacteria; order Moraxellales; family Moraxellaceae; genus Acinetobacter; species Acinetobacter sp. YH12116. Next base: position 260,290 of record NZ_VPBE01000001.1, read on the forward strand.
CCACCGCCATCTTAAAATACTATGCACATGGGCAAAAAACCGCAGATGAGCAACTGCATGCGCAACTGGCTTTAGACAAAGCACTGTTTAATGCACAAGAAGCCTTCTTTGGACTGTTCAATAATTTCCCTATGCAGCTGGCGGCTGGCGTCGTGAAATTGATCTGCTTCCCGTGGGGCCGTGCCTTGCAGCCACCAAGCGATCAGCTGAAACGTGATGTGGCCATGAGCATGATGCAGGACAATGCTTTTCGCCAGCAGCTGAAACAGCATGTTTTCTATAACACGGACCCGGATGATGTCTTTGGCCGGATGGAAAGTACCTTCCAGAGCTTAACCGAGATTGAACCGCTGTGGGATCGCTTTAAAAAAGCTGAAGCCAAAGGCAGTTTTGATGGCCTCAGTTTTGAAGAACACATTGCCGATGCCCTAAATACCGGCGCGATTCAACCCGAAGAAGCTAGCCAGCTACTCAGTTATAACGCGCAGCGCTTTGACAGTATTCTGACCGATATTTTCGATATGCAGCTGGAACAGACCCTGCCACTAGACAATCCGCATTTAATTGAACCTTTAGGTGTCGATACGGAAGCTCATCCTCCGGCAGCATCGGCAGAACCGAAAACCGGTGGCACCGCACAACTGGCCACAGATCATCATAAAGAGGATCCGGAACCGTTTATCCGTTTTTAGTTATATGCTGAATATTGAATAAAGTGGCTTTCGGGCCACTTTTTTTATGGACTGGAGACGAGGCTTCTAACAGACATTCTACGACCATCTTCCAATGGTATAGACTGCATAAGCCGTTAAGCTACATCGAAAACAATATTGAGGGAAACAAGATGTCACAACAAGATTATGACAATGGTTTAAAAGTACGTACAGAAGTCATGGGTGAAAGTTTTGTGAAACGTGCGCAGGACAATACCGTGCCGTTTACCCAGCCTTTGCAGGACTGGATTAATGAACATGCCTGGGGTTCTACCTGGCAACGTGAAGATGTATTGCCGCGCAAATATCGTTCACTGGTGACAATTGCCTTTTTAACTGCGCTCAAAAGCCCGACTGAATTAAAAGGTCATGTACGCGGGGCTTTAAATAATGGCGCGACAGTGGAAGAAATTCAGGAAGTGCTGCTACATAGCCTGCCCTATTGCGGCGCACCGGCTACGCAAGAGGCCTTCCGTGCGGCGTTAGAAGTCATTCAGGACTATCAGGCCAACTCGTAAATTTCGGACGAGTTTAAATCCAGTACACATTAAAGCTGTAAAAGAATTCACTGACTTCAAAACGTACCTGATAACCAAGCTGGGTCAGTTCGGCAGAGAGATTGCGAATTTCTTCCAAAGGCAAATGTTTGGGCAATACCGTAAATACTGCAGTGTTGCCCTGCTTGGCATTCTCTTCAATTAAACTGGCTAAACGCGCTTTATACAGGTTGATGTCCAGATTGGCATGCGCCGAAAGCACTTTTGCATCTTCTGCGGTTAGAAAGTTCACCATTTTTTTCTTCTCTTTTTTTGTTCCGTTGTATGGGTCTAACTTAAAAAATGCTACGGCTCCGCTCAACTCTATTTTTGTAAGTAATTTAAATTAAAGATGAATTGGTTTACATCGACTGCTGTTATCCATCCTCTGATAAATCAAAAACTCCCTTATCCTGGTTTTCTCTCTAAGTCATAACAGACGCAAACAAGGAATATTTAATCTTCATTTTATAATTAACGCATGATCAGGTTCTGAGAGGTAAAAGAGATTAAATAACTTAGGCTATTTTGATATATGGGTTCCGTTAAACTTCCATCGTTATTACCTAACTCTCTCCTGCTCAATTTTATATTTCAAAGCGGATATTTGATTGTTCTATCTATGAGCCATAAAAAACGGAGCCGATTTGCTCCGTTTTTCTCTTGAGTTTTATAGGTTCAAGACCATTATTTTTTAGCCTTCCATGCACTTTGTACCTGGCTGGCAACTTTTGGATAATCCAGAATAAAACGCATATGCGACTCTACCCCGGTTTTTAAGGTTTTATCATCGACAATAAAGTACGGGTTATGGTTCGGTGCGGCTTTACTCATATCCTGATCAGCTGGTGTCGCACCCAGGAATACAAATAAAGATGGCATCAGCTGGCCATAATAAGAAAAGTCTTCACTGGCGCTCTGGTTATGTTCTAAAACATGCGCCTTACCTTCACCCGCGGCCTGAATTAAAGATGGCGCCATCAATTCAGTTAAGGTTTTATCATTGGTGGTGACCGGCGCATACGGTGAAATTTCCACTTTGGCTTTTACATCATTGGCTTGCGCGGTGTGATCAATCATGGTTGGCAGGTTTTTGTAGATGCTTTGACGGATATCTTCATGATTGGAACGAATGGTTCCGATCATCGAAACCTGTTCAGGCAAGATATTACCACTGGTACCACCCTGAATCTGCCCGATACTGACCACGCCCATGCCTTTACTCAAGTCGGCACGGCGCGACACCATGGTCTGTAAATTCTGGATAATATCAGCCGCGGCGACAATAGAATCACGTCCTTTCCACGGCATTGAACCATGTACCTGCTGACCGGTTAAAGTCACTCGAATATTGTCGGCACTGTTTAAAGCCACACCATCTTTATAGAAAATATTGCCACTTGGCATACCTGCCATCACGTGCATCCCAAAAATCACTTCAGGTTTTGGATTATTCAGCGCGCCATCGGCAATCATTTTACGTGCACCGACCTGATCACCATTCAGGAAGTTATCAATATCGGCACCACCTTCTTCCGCAGGCTGAAATACAAAGACCACGGTACCGGCAATTTTATCTTTATTCTCTGCCAATGCTTTAGCCGCACCTAATAGCATGGCAGTGTGGGTATCATGTCCGCAGGCATGTGCGACCGGTGTTTCTGCACCCTGATAAATACCTTTGGCTTTACTGGCAAAAGGCACTTGGGCTTTTTCTTCCATCGGCAAGGCATCCATATCGGCACGTAAGGCCATAATTGGACCCGGTTTTGCACCTTTTAATACGCCAATCACACCGGTTTTGGCAAAGCCTTTTTTCACTTCAATGCCGTAAGAACGTAATTCTTTTTGCACCAGTTCCGACGTTTTAAATTCCATATTGCCAAGTTCAGGATTGGCGTGAATATGATGACGCAATTGAATGGTATGCTGCTCGACTTTTGTAGCGGCATCATCCACCCAATCTGCAAAAGCAAACTGAGAGATACTCATGGCTAACCCCAAGCTAAGACAGGTTTTAGTGAGCTGCATGGAAACTCCATTTTTATAACCGTTTAAAATCTTATCTTCGGAGAATTTAGGGTTAAAATACAAGGCTATTGTTGTAATTTTATATAGTCATTTGCACTATACTTGATATTTTAAAAGTTGAAAATTACCACAATTTAGCGAGCAATTTTGCGCTATGACTCAAAACATTTCATTTCAGATTGGCTTTTTTCCGGCAGACCTTTTAGGCTTATAGCAAATATTTTCTGGATATGACCATGTCGGACGCCATCACAGTTCCTCCCGCCCTGATTAACCGTGCGCTTGCAGGCCAAGCCGATGCCCAGTTTGAGCTGGCTGAATTGTATATGCAAAGCGAGTATGAAGATGACAATCTGCTGGCTGAAGAATGGGCCTTAAAAGCCGCTGAAAATGGTCATTTGGAAGCCATGTACTGGTTGGGCGAAGGCTACACCGTTTATGCCAAAGACGTGCAGGAAGATGATCCTGAAGATTCCAAAACTCACTTTGAGTTAGCCTATTACTGGTTGAAACAAGCAAGCGAACAGAAACATGCAGGCGCAATTCTGGAGCTGGCTGGCTATTATCGTCGTGGGAATGTGGTAGAAAAAGATATTCCGACCTCGGTAAATTTGGTTCAGCAAGCGGCTGAACTCGGTGATGCACAGGCCATGCGCGATTTGGCTTGTATTTATGAACATGGCCTGGGGGTCGAGATTAATGAAGCACAGGCAGATTACTGGGCCGAAAAAGCCAAAGCTGCCGATTAACCCATTCAACCCGATCAAAACCTCATCAGATGATGGGCTTTTTTATATTGATGCATGGAGATAGGCGCTGGATTAGCCGGAATTTTTAATTGTTTTGGAGATCAAAGAACACTACAGTGAGAAACCGGAACAGTTTAGCCAGATATTCAACAATTTCAGATTGGAACTCTGGGCAATTTCCAAGTACAATACTGCGCTAGTCGAGGGATGCTGCGACGTTTTACAGGTACGAAATGTAAAAGCGCTAGGCTCGACCATCGGTCAAACATCCGCTTTGATCAACAACGGCATCCGCGAACTGAATGATCAATTGTTTTTATTAAGGAGATCGTGATGAACGCGGTTAATGCTTCATTTACTGATTACAAAGTAGCAGACATCACTTTAGCAGACTTCGGTCGTAAAGAAATCAAACTTGCAGAAGCTGAAATGCCAGCCCTGATGGGTCTGCGTAAACGCTACTCTGCGGCTAAACCACTTGCTGGCGCTAAAATCCTGGGTTGTATCCACATGACAATCCAAACAGCAGTTCTGATCGAAACTTTGGTTGAACTTGGCGCTGAAGTACGCTGGACCTCTTGTAACATCTTCTCGACTCAAGACCACGCTGCTGCTGCCATTGCTGCGTCTGGTGTTCCTGTGTTCGCTTGGAAAGGTGAAACTGAAGAAGAATACGTGTGGTGCTTAGAGCAACAAATTAACGTAAATGGCACGCCTTGGGATGCCAACATGATTCTGGACGATGGCGGTGACTTAACTGCACTTGTTCACGAAAAATACCCAGAAGTTTTGGCGAAAATCCACGGTATTACTGAAGAAACCACCACAGGTGTACAACGTCTGCTTGAAATGTGGAAAGACGGTTCTCTGAAAGTACCTGCAATCAATGTAAACGATTCAGTAACCAAGTCTAAAAACGACAACAAATACGGTTGCCGTCACTCACTCAACGATGCCATCAAACGTGCAACCGATATGCTTTTATCTGGTCGTCGTGCGCTGGTCATTGGTTACGGTGACGTAGGTAAAGGTTCTGCGCAATCACTTCGTCAAGAAGGCATGATCGTACGTGTTTCTGAAATCGATCCTATCTGTGCAATGCAAGCCTGCATGGACGGTTATGAAGTGGTTTCTCCATACAAAAATGGTGTTCAAACCGGCAAGAAAGAAGACGTTAACGCTGACCTTCTTTTAAACACTGACCTGATCGTAACAACAACGGGTAACTACCACGTTTGTGACGCTGCCATGCTGGATACATTAAAAGCAGGTGCTGTTGTATGTAACATCGGTCACTTTGACACTGAAATCGACACCAACTACCTACGTGGTTACAAGTGGGTTGAAGTGAAACCTCAAGTTCACCAGGTGTATCGTTCAGAAAATGAAAACGATTACCTGATCCTGCTGTCTGAAGGTCGTTTAGTGAACCTGGGTAACGCAACAGGTCACCCATCACGCGTGATGGACGGTTCATTTGCCAACCAGGTTTTAGGTCAAATGCACTTGTTCGCTGAGAAATTTGCTGATCTTCCTGAAGATCAAAAACAAGCCGCGATTCGCGTTGAACTGCTTCCGAAGAAATTGGACGAAGAAGTTGCAGCTGCAATGGTTGCAGGTTTTGGCGGCGTTCTGACGCAATTGACGCAAGAACAAGCGGACTACTTAGGTGTAGCGGTTGAAGGTCCGTTTAAATCGGATGCTTATAAATATTAATTAGCCCTCACCCCATCCCTCTCCCATAGGGAGAGGGTGAACTCTCAAATCATTTACATTACGAGTTTTACTTGTGAAATTTAAGTAATTTGAGCCAAGACTCTGCGTTATTCAGTAATGAATACTCCTCTCCCTTTGGGAGAGGTCAGGGAGAGGGTGAATAAAAAGTATTTATAAAAAGGATTTCAACATGTCAAAACAGATTCCGATTTCATTCGAGTTCTTCCCAACCAAAACTGATGCCGGTGCAGAAAAACTCAAGACCGTACACCAAGAGCTTCAGCTTTTAAATCCAGAATTTTTCTCGGTGACCTATGGCGCTGGTGGTTCAACTCGTGAACGTACCTTATCGACCATTAACGACTTCAATGGCAAAGGCACACCGGTTGCGCCTCACCTGTCTTGTATTGGTGATGATAAAGCCCGTATTGCCGAATTGCTGGACCTGTACAAATCACAAGGTATTGACCGTATTGTGGCACTGCGTGGTGACTTGCCATCCGGTCAGGTTGGCTTGGGTGAATTGCCATATGCACAGGATCTAGTCCGCTTTATTCGTGAACATTCCGGTGATCATTTCCATATTGAAGTGGCTGCCTATCCGGAAATGCACCCACAAGCGGAAAGCTTTGATAAAGATATTCAGCATTTTGTTGAAAAAGTAAATGCCGGCGCCAATGCAGCCTTAACGCAATTCTTTTTCAATCCGGATGCCTACTTCTACTTTGTTGAGCGTATTCAGCAAGCCGGTGTCAATATTCCGGTGGCGCCGGGTATTATGCCAATTACCAATGCCAGCAACCTGATTCGCTTTGCCGATAGTACTGGTGCTGAAATTCCACGCTGGATTCGCAAGCAACTGGCGACATATGGTGATGACACGGCATCGATTAAAGCCTTCGGTCATGAAGTGGTGCTGAAATTCTGTGAACGCCTGATTGCAGGTGGTGCGCCAAGTCTGCACTTCTACACCATGAACAATACCGAGCCTACCCGTCAGCTTGTGACTGATCTTGGTTTAGCCTAATTTTCTTTTTGCGAGTTGTACTTTATGCCACGTTTTTATATTGAAGCTGAATTAACGGTTGAGACGCAGCTCGCGCTGACCGAAACCGTGTTTCACCATTGGTGTAAAGTACTGCGCGCACAAGTGGGCGACACAGCCACCCTGTTCAATGGACAAGGTGGCGAATATGAAGTGACCCTTACCGACGTCCAGAAAAAAACAGCAACGGTGATGGTCAACAGCTTTAATCCGGGCAACCGTACACCTAAATTCAAGGCCCTGCTCGGTCAGGTCATGAGTAAGGGCGACCGGATGGATTATGCCATTCAAAAAGCGGTGGAACTCGGCGTTTCCGAGATTCAGCTCCTCACCTCTGAACGCTGCGAAATGCGTCTGAAATACGACCGTGACCAGAAAAAACTGGATCACTGGCAAGGTATCGCCATTGCTGCTTGTGAGCAATGTGGTCTGAATATTGTGCCTAAAATTCTCCCGCCGATGTCGCTGGAAAAATGGCTCGACACCAATCTGCCAGCCACCAAACTGGTATTAGCACCCAACAAAGATGAAGTGAATGTCTTACACAATGCCACGCCAGAACTTGCCCTGTTAATTGGGCCTGAAGGCGGCCTGAGCGAGGCTGAAATCAGTAGCGCAAATACGAAAGGTTTTGTGAACTGGTGTATAGGCGAGCGCGTGTTAAGAACTGAAACTGCGCCTGTGGTCGCACTTTCTATTTTAAATTTTAACTTCAGCGTGTAATTCGTCTTATTTTTAGCTGAATGCTGAGTCAGATGATTGCTTTTTTAAAGTTTACTGACTAATCTCAAAATATTATTTTACAATTTCACCTAATATCAGGTTATTCATAAAATAAAATGGATTTTTACATACTCTGTAATTTATAGGGTTTTGGGGATATATGTCAGACCATCAGGATGAGCTCATGGAGCAGTATTTGTATGCTGCCCAAATCACCAATACAATCCGGCTGATGCGCTTCTTTTTGCTGAGCATCCTCATTCTCTGTTTTTATATTTATTTTATTTTTCACTACTCTTTTAATTTTTCAACTTTCGCATTTAATGCCTGGTTCCTGCTGAGTGAACTGGGGCTGGCCGGCTGCCTGTTCTTTAATGAAATGCGCTTTAAGCCCGGTCAATACAGTATTCAAATGGCACATCGCTGGATCAAGCTGGTATGCCTGCTGGTTGGTATTAGCCTTGGTATTGGCATTGCCCTGCTGTACTATTTCCTGCCGAAGTACAGTCTGGAGATGAGCACCTATCAGGCCATTATTCTGGCGGCTTTGCTGGTGATTATTAGCCAGACCTTTGCCCTCACCTTTTTAACCCAGCGCCTGAGCTATTTTTCGCTGGTATTTATTCCGGCCATTGTGCCGTATTTAATTTCCCCGCTGTTCTTTAACAGCAACACCGAACCGCTGTTTTATCTGGCCACCAACTTTGCCTTAATCTGTCTGCTGATTTGTGCCAATACCTCCATGCACATGCATCGCCGGCTATCTAGCGTCTATTTCAAGAATAATCAGCTGAAAAAACAGGCCGAACAGCAAGTGGCCTGGACCGACCAGCTATGCCAGCAACTGCAAACGGAAATGAACCGCTCCAAAGACATTGAGCAGCAGTTGCAGTTTAATAACCAGATGCTGGAACAGAAAGTGAAAGAGCGGACCTTTGATCTGGAGCAAATCCATAAAGCCCTGCAAGATCAACAGGCCAATCTGGTGCTGGCGCATGAAGTGGCCGGGTTAAAACCATGGGATTGGGACATCAAGCATCGCCTGATTACCCTGACCAATGAACACCAGCAGCTGAAAATGTCCGGCTCCAAAGCCCATCATCACAAACTGCAGCAACTGATTCACCCGGATGATCTGGCGCATTTTCGTAACACCATGAAGCAGCATCTGCGTGGCCAGACCGACCGCTATGAAGTGACCTACCGGGTACAGCAAAGCAATGGCAAATGGGTCTGGGTACATGATGTTGGCCGTGTGATTGAGCGTGACCCCGAAACCCGGCGTCCATTACGCATGGTCGGTATCCGCCGTGACATCCATCAGGAAAAAACTGATCAGGAACGCCTGAAACTGACCGCCAGCGTACTACAGCAGGCAGCAGAAGGGATTTTTATTCTGAATGAGGACCTGCGTTATATTGAGGTCAATCCGTGCTTTGAACAGCTGACCGGCTTTAGTCGCGAGCAGATTATTGGCAAACATCTGTTTGATATTGCCAGCAATTACAAATCACGGCAGCGCAGTATGCACAATGCCATTGTCAAGCAACTGCTCAAAGAAGGCGAATATGATGGCGAAATGGATGAAAAATACCTGTCGGGCAAAGAGCTGACCATCCGCCTGCACATGAATACCGTCAGCAATGAGCAGAACCGCTCTACCCATTATGTCGGGATTGTCTCGGATTTAACCGAGCGCCGCCGGCAGGAACAGCGCCTGTCCTATCTGGAAAATTATGACACGCTGACCGATCTGCCTAACCGGTTTTATTATAACTATCAGCTGCATCAGTATCTGGTGTCCCATCAGGATTCGATTAAACAACTGGCGGTGATTCGTCTGAACATCGACCGGTTCCGGGTGCTGAATGAATATTTAAGCCATAATGGCGGCGATGAACTGCTAAGACAGGTGGCACAGCGTTTACGCCTCATTAATGCCGAAGCGCTGTTGGTGGCGCATTTAAATGGCGATGACTTTGCCATTATTTATGAGCTGTCACATATTCGCCCATCGGTGCAGCAGCATTGCGAACGTATTACCAAAGCCTTCTCGGCGCCGTTTAATATCCAGGGTCAGGACCATATTATTACCCTGTCGATGGGCGTGTCTTTATATCCTGAACATGGCCGGCAGCTGGATTATTTAAACAACTGTGCCGAACAGGCGCTGTCGGAAGCCAAGCGTCTGGGCGGTAATACCACCAAATACTATTCGCTGGAAACCACCAAGCTGTTAGAGCAGGACGTGCACATTGAGCGCGATTTACGTCAGGCCATTAAAAATGATGAGCTGATCGTCTATTACCAGCCAAAAATCAATTTCCATGATCAGCAGGTCTCCGGTTTTGAAGCCTTGGTACGCTGGAACCATCCGGAAAAAGGCCTGATTCCACCCGGCTTATTTATTCCAATTGCCGAGCAAACCAGCCTGATTTCAGAGATTGGCCATATCGTAATTCAGCAAACCGCCAAGCAGATTCGGGACTGGCAGGCACTGGGCTTTGATAACATCCGGGTTTCGGTCAATATTGTGGCGCAGCAGCTACAACGCGGACATTTGCTGGAAGATATTGATGAGGCGCTCAATACCTATCATATTTCCGGTGAAAGCCTGGAACTGGAAATTACTGAATCGTCGTTGCTGGAAAATACCGACGAGGTCAAATATATTCTGGAAGAAATCAAGAAGCGCCATATTCATATTTCGCTGGATGATTTTGGTACCGGTTATTCTTCCCTCTCTTACTTAACCGATTTTCCTATAGATGTTTTAAAGATCGACCGCAGCTTTGTGTCCAAGATTGGCCACAGCAAGCAGGAAGCCATTGTCAGTGCCATGATTGCCATGGGCAAAGCCATGGGCATGACCATTGTCGCTGAAGGTATTGAAACTGAACATCAACTTCAGTACCTCAGAAAGCTCGATTGCGACATCGCCCAGGGCTTTTTATTCTCCAAACCGCTGCCACAACAGGATGCGACCCGCTTCCTGAGTGAAAAAATGCAGACACCACTTATTGTTAGTGAATCTTAATCTATAGCTTAAACTTCTAAGTTTGTTCTAAAAATGCGCAGCTTTGACTGTGCTTAGTGCGTAAGTAATGGTATATTCGAGCAGATTTAGCACAAACCGCCAGCATCGCTGGACACAGTAACATACGAGATTCAGATGGACGATCAATCATTAAAACAGCAGGCTTTGTATTATCACGAATTTCCTACTCCAGGTAAAATCAGCGTTACCCCAAGTAAGCAGCTGGTCAACCAACGTGACTTAGCGCTTGCATACTCACCTGGTGTCGCGGCACCATGTTTAGAGATTGAACGAGATCCTTCTACTGCAGCACTGTATACAGCACGTGGCAACCTGGTTGCCGTGGTGAGTAACGGTACCGCTGTACTAGGTTTAGGGAACATCGGTCCTTTAGCGTCTAAACCGGTTATGGAAGGTAAAGGCGTTCTATTCAAGAAATTCGCCGGCGTCGATGTATTTGACATTGAAATCGCTGAAAATGATCCAGACAAAATCGTTGATATCGTTGCTGCACTCGAACCAACCTTTGGCGGGATTAACCTTGAAGACATCAAGGCACCAGAATGCTTCTACATTGAGCAAAAACTGCGTGAACGCATGAACATTCCGGTGTTCCATGATGACCAGCATGGTACGTCAATTATCGTCGGTTCTGCGCTGCTGAATGCGCTACAACTGAACGGCAAAAACATTGCCGAAATCAAGATTGTGGCTTCAGGTGCCGGTGCTGCTGCCCTGTCGTGCCTGGACCTGCTTTGTGCCCTGGGTGCGAAAAAAGAAAATATTATTGTGGCGGACTCACGCGGTCTATTGACCACCAAACGTGAAGGTCTGGACGAGTCGAAAAAACGCTACGTACAGGATATTGAAGCAACCCAACTGGCCGATGTAATTGCCGGTGCCGATATGTTCCTCGGTCTCTCTGCTGCCGGTATTCTGACCAAAGAAATGGTCAAGCAGATGGCGGCTAATCCAATCATCTTCGCTCTGGCTAACCCGGATCCGGAAATTCTGCCTGAACATGCCCACGAAGTACGTGATGATGTGATTATGGCAACTGGACGTTCTGACTATCCGAACCAGGTGAATAACGCGCTGTGCTTCCCGTACATCTTCCGTGGTGCGCTAGATGTCGGTGCAACCACCATTAACGAAGAAATGAAAATTGCCTGCGTACACGCGATTGCACGTATGGCGCACATAGAAGCAGATGCGGCATCCTATGGTGAGAAATCTGCTTCATTTGGTCGTGACTATTTAATTCCACGTCCGCTTGATCAGCGTCTGATTCTTGAAATTGCTCCAGCGGTTGCCAAAGCAGCGATGGATTCAGGCGTGGCAACACGTCCAATTCAGGACTTCTCGGCTTATCATCAACGTCTGTCAGAGTTTGTATATAACTCTGCGTTTATGATGAAACCAATTTTTGCGCAGGCGAAAACCGATCCGAAACGCATTGCCTATGCAGAAGGCGAAGACTTACGCGTTTTACGTGCAGTACAAATTGCAGTGGACGAAGGTCTGGCACAACCGATTCTGGTGGGTCGTACCGCGGTTATTGAAGCGAATATCAAGAAACTGGGCTTACGTCTGGAACATGGTGTGAATATCACTATTGTTGATCAGGAGAAAAACCCGGATTACGAAAAATTCGCTGATGATTACTACAGCATCATGCAGCGTAAAGGTGTAACGCCTGAATATGCGCAGCGTGAAGCACGTCGCCGTTCGACTCTAATTGCCGCAATGCTGGTGAAACATGGTCTGGCTGACGGTATGTTATGTGGTACTTATTCAAGCTACGACATTCACTTAGACTTCGTCAGCAATATTATTGGTCTGAAAGAAGGTCACAATACTTTCTTCACTCTGAATGCGCTGATGCTGGAAGATCGTAACCTGTTTATTGCCGACACTTACATCAACCGTAATCCGACAGCTGAACAGCTGGCTGAAATGACCATTCTGGCCGCTGAAGAAGTACGCCGTTTTGGTGTAACACCACGTATTGCCCTGCTGTCGCATTCAAGCTTTGGTTCAGACCAGAACGATGCCAGCGCGCAAAAAATGCGTAAAGTGTTTGATATTCTGTCTGAGATTGCACCAGAACTTGAAGTGGAAGGTGAAATGCATGGTGATGCGGCACTGGACGAAAATATTCGCCATTTCGCATTCCCGAACTCACGCTTCAAAGGTTCAGCTAACCTGCTGATTATGCCGAACCTGGATGCAGCCAATATTTCGTTTAACCTGTTGAAATCGACTTCAGGCAGCAACGTGACCATTGGTCCAATTTTGCTGGGCGCAGCGAAACCGGTACATATTTTAACGCCAACAGCGACCACCCGTCGTGTGGTGAATATGACTGCGTTAACCGTGGCAGAAATTCAGCAAGCGGAACAAGACGCGCTATAAAAACTGAATGCCGAGTGAAAAGCTCGGCATTCTGACTTGAGAAAACCTCTATTCTGTTGCATGATGACCTCAAGAATAGAGGTTTTTTCATGCAAGTTTATTTAGTAGGCGGTGCGGTGCGAGATCATTTGCTGGGGCACCCCTATCACGAAAAAGATTATGTGGTTGTCGGGGCAACACCCGAACAGCTTCTGGCCCAAGGCTATCAGCCCGTGGGCAAAGACTTCCCTGTGTTTTTACATCCTGAATCAAAAGAAGAATATGCACTGGCCCGTACCGAACGTAAAGCCGGTCAGGGCTATCATGGTTTCGAGTTTTATACTGCACCCAATGTCACGCTGGAAGAAGATTTAATCCGTCGTGACCTGACCATTAATGCCATGGCCATGGATGAAAACGGCCAGGTCTATGATCCTTATGGTGGACAGCAGGATCTGGCGCAAAAAGTGCTGCGTCATGTTTCCGACGCCTTTGTTGAAGATCCATTACGTGTGCTCAGAATTGCCCGTTTTGCCGCGCGTTATAAAGCGCTGGGCTTTCGTGTGGCCGATGAAACCCTGGCCCTGATGCGCACGCTGGCAGCGTCTGGCGAGCTGGACACCTTAACCCCGGAACGGGTCTGGAAAGAAACTGCACGTGCCTTGCAGGAAGATCATGCCGATGAATACTTTGAAGTGCTGCGTCGCTGCGGTGCCTTAAAAGCCTTGTTCCCGGAAATTGATGCCCTGTTTGGGATTCCACAGCGCCCGGAATATCATCCGGAAATTGACTGCGGCGTGCATACCTTAATGTCCCTGCAACAGGCCTGCCGCCAGAATTACAGTCTGGATGTGCGTTTTGCCGTGCTGGTGCACGACTTGGGCAAGGCCCTGACCCCAGCCGATGAATTACCGCGTCATATCATGCATGAAGAACGTGGTATTCAGCCGGTTACTGACCTGTGTGACCGCCTGAAAGTGCCGACCTATACCAAACAGCTGGCACTGGCGGTGTGCAAGGAACATTTAAAATGCCATCAGGCCCTGACCTTGAAACCGGGCACCTTATGGCGTCTGCTACAGCGTCTGGATGTATTGCGTCGCCCGGAACGGGTAGAAGCCTTTGTTCAGGCCTGTGAATGTGATTCGCGTGGCCGTTTAGGCATGGAAGATCGGGACTATCCGCAGGCCGATTATGTGCTCAAAGCCATGCAGGTGGTGCGCGGCATTAAAGCGCAGGATTTACCGCCTGAGATTAAAGGCCCCGATATTGGTGAAATGCTGATTCAGCGCCGCATTAAAGCGATTGAAGTGCTGAAAGCAGAATATACCGCTGCAAGCTAAAATTGAGTCATAAAATTAAAAATACCCGTGCTATACACGGGTATTTTTATTTCCTAGGGATGAACCATCCCCTGCGCTGATCTGGATCAACCTGCCTTAAGACTGCTCGGCCGGAAAAGTAATTACCTGTTCCAAACGCATCTGCTGGGTGGCAACCATCAATAAACGGTCAATACCCAGCGCAATACCTGAACATGGCGGCATCTGAGGCAAGGCACTGAGCAGATATTCATCAAGTGGCATCACATGCAAGCCCAGTTTTTCCCGCTCCTGATTGTCGGCTTCAAAACGGCCACGGAGCACCTCGGCATCAGCCAGTTCATCATAGGCATTGGCCAGTTCCAGCCCTTCAATGTACAGCTCAAAACGGGCGGCAACCAGTTCGCCATCTTCATCGACACGAGTTTTGGCCAGTGAGGCCAGTTCCGGCGGGAAATCGGTCAGGAATACCGGCGTATCAAAGCCCAGACTAGGCTCAACCATATGCGAGAACAACAGGTCGATATAGCCCAGACGATCATCACCTAAATCGAGGCTTAGCCCGACACGCTGACAGCAGGCTTTCAGTTCCTGCAATGTCGCTTGCAGCGGATTCAGATCCAGCCGATCCATAAAAGCATGTTTATAACTCAGTACCGTTGGACGTACTTCACCAAAACGCTGTGCCAAGGTCAGATTGAGTAAATCGGTGACTTCAAACATCAGCTCTTTCAGGCTAAAACCCGGGCGATACCATTCCAGCATGGTAAATTCGCTATTGTGTTTGCGGCCATGCTCATCATCACGAAACACCTTGCAGATCTGGTAAATCGGGCCACTGCCACTGGCCAGCAGGCGTTTCATGGCAAATTCAGGCGAAGTTTGCAGATAATGCGTCTGCTGCTGGCCCAATACATGACGCTTGGCCTGTACCGAGCTTAAATGTACATCGGTGACACCGGCCTGCGACAAAATAGGCGTTTCCACTTCCAGCACTTCGCGCTCAGCAAAAAACTGGCGAATCTGGGCGTACATCTTGGCGCGGGCGCGCATGGCCTCAAGGCTACAGGTCGGCTGATAGTTCAGGCTCATGCGGCCGGCCCTCCATGCGCAGCCCATTCACGGCGCAGCGGATAAGTCTTGCGTAAATGGTCAAAGGCCTGCTGATCGACCTTGCCGTCTTTTAAGCAGGCACGTAATTTGGCATCATCGGCGGCAATATCATACATCTGTGGCAGATGCTGTTGCATTGCGGCTTTTAACGGCTGACCACTAAAATAATCGTTGCACGGCGGCAACTGGCTTTCAAAACGTTTGTGCGCCACTTGTCCAAAGACTTCACAAAAAGCGGCATAAATCATTTGTGTGCCGCGGGCTTTGCCTTCCAGACTGTAACCGGCAATATGCGGCGTTACCAACGTGACCAGATTTAATAATTCGGCAGAAATTTCCGGTTCATGCTCAAATACATCCAGCACCACCGCACGCCCGGTCTGCTGGATATCGGCCATTAATGCCTGCTCTGCCACCACCGGACCACGCGCTGAATTAATTAAAATTGCCTCCGGCTTCATCTGGGCCAGGGTTTCGGCATTGAACAGATGATAGGTCGGATACGGACCGGTTTTGGTCAGCGGCACATGAATCGAAATGGCATCGGCCTGAGCCAATACGTCTGCCAATGCCAGTTGCTGCACACTTTCACGTTGCACCAAAGGATCATAAGCCACCACTTTCCAGCCCAGCAGTTCCGCCATTACCGCCAGACGCGAACCGACATTGCCCAGTCCGATAATGCCCAGACAGAACTGCTGGCCTGCTTCCAGTAAGGCTGGACGCACATGCAGTAAGGCGGTAATCACATATTCGGCAACCGCCTGTGCATTACAGCCGGCGGCATTGGACCAGCGAATCTGCTGCTGTTCCAGCGCGGCAATATCCAGATGATCGGTACCAATGGTGGCACTGCCCACAAAACGCAGCTTGCTGTGCTGGATCAGTTCGGCATTGACCTTGGTTACCGAGCGCACCAGTAAGGCTTCGGTATCGTGCAGGTCCTGCGCAGTTAAGGTCCGGCCCGGACGATGGGAGATTTCACCAAACTCGGCAAAAAAATAATCGGTAAAGGCCAGATTTTCATCGGCAATAATTTTCATAAGGCAATCCAATGCTTTGATCTGTCCATGATAACGCCTGAAGGCCCTGCGGATGAAGCGCTATTGCAGTAAATACACTGAATATTAACCGCAGCAAAGCCGGCCCATCAGGCTTCACCCAAATACAACTTGCCGAAGCCGAATAAAACAATATATGTTTTTATAATATGTTATAGTCAAGGCCAGTCTTAATCTTCTCCCCCGTTTATTTTTAACCAATGAAGGGCCTGCATATGACACCTCGCTTTAGCAATCCATGGGATGAACGCTACCACAGCACCGATCATTTATATGGCGAAGCGGCCAACGTTTTTATTCAGCAGATGGCCCAGCAGTTAGCGATTTCTGGCGCTACGCTGGGCATTGCTGAAGGTGAAGGCCGTAACCTGATTTATCTGGCCGAGCGCGCCCGTGAACAGCAACTGCCGTTTGCCGGACTACTCTGGGATTATTCGACTGTTGCGCTTGAAAAAGCCCAAAAACATGCCCAGGCCAAACAGCTGACCTTGGACACCGCCGCGGTGGATTTAAGTCAGGTAGAATGGCCGGAAAACCAGTTTCAGCATGCGATTTGCGTGTTTGGTCATGTCAATCAGCCGACCCAGCAGAAATTACTGCACGGCGTGCGTCATAGCCTGAAATCCGGTGGCTGGTTCATTGGCGAGGTCTATTCCAAAGCACAACTGGCCTATGCCACCGGTGGCCCGGGCAATCCTGACATGCTGTATGATCCACGTGATTTTCTAGAGATCTTCCAGCAAGATCATCTGCTGCATTTCTTTGTCGGTGAAGTGGAACGTCATGAAGGACAGCTGCATCAGGGGAAGTCGCATGTGATTCAGTTTGCCATTCAAATCCGTAAATAAAGCATAAAAAAGGAGGATGAATCTGCATTGATTCATCCTCCTGCAATTCGATTCCTGCTGCTTACTGGCTTATCCGCCTTTTTCAATCTGGTCCAGAATGGCACATTCCGCGCTGTGATTGCCCTGACAATGCTGCGCAGATTGCTGCAACAAATTGACCATGTCCTGTAAACGCTGGATTTTCTGGTTCAGCTCATCAATATGTTTTAAGGTCAGCGCTTTCACTTCTGCACTCTGGCGGCCGCTATTTTTCCACAGCGAAATTAGTTCTTTCATTTGCTCGGTAGAAAAGCCCAGCTCGCGGGCATGACGAATAAAATTCAGGGTTTTTAAATCCTGCTCGGAATAGACCCGATAACCGGCAGCACTGCGCTGGGCAGCCGTGAGCAGGCCGATACTTTCATAATAACGGATCATTTTGGCAGAGATGCCCGACTGCTTTGCGGCTTGACCAATATTCACATGCTTCTCGCTCAATACGGCGGTTTAAGACCTGCCTCCGATCTTAAACCGAAAATGTCCTGACGCCAACGGCTATTGCAGCGGCGCGGCAAAGCGCTTCAGGCGTAAAGCATTGCCCAGCACAAACACGGATGACAGTGCCATTGCGCCTGCAGCAAACATCGGCGACAGTAAAATGCCCCACAGCGGATACAGCACGCCGGCGGCAATCGGAATTAAGGCCACGTTATAAACAAAGGCCCAAAACAGGTTCTGGCGGATATTGCGGATAGTGGCCTGACTTAAAGCAATCGCATTGGGAATGCCTTTTAAACTGCCGGACATCAGCACCACATCGGCGGCTTCAATGGCTACATCGGTACCGGTGCCAATGGCCAGCCCGACATCGGCCTGTGCCAGCGCCGGGGCATCATTAATCCCATCGCCGACAAAGGCCAGACGGCCATATTGCTGCTGCAATTCACGTACGCTATCGACTTTGCCTTCCGGCAGAACTTCGGCAACCACAGTATCAATTTTTAGCTGCCGGGCAATCGCTTCGGCGGTATGCCGGTTATCGCCGGTGATCATTGCCACTTTTACGCCCAACTGATGCAAGGCTTCAATCGCGGCAAAGGTGCTGTCTTTGATTGGATCGGCCACGGCAATGATGGCCGCCAGTTGATCCTCTACCGCCACATACAGCGGTGTTTTTCCCTCCTGCCCCAAACGTACCGCAACCTGATCAAAGGCTGTGGTACTTAAACCCAGCTGATGCATATAACGGTCGGCCCCGATATGCAGCCATTGACCATTGACCTGCCCTTTCACGCCGGACCCGACAATCGAATCAAAATCGCTCACAGCTGGTAAAGATAAGCCTTGTTGCTGGGCGGCTTCGACAATAGCAAAGGCAATCGGATGCTCCGACTTGGCTTCTACCGCCGCCACCCAGCTTAATAATTGCGTCTGCTCAAAACCGGCCTGTACATGAAAATCGGTCAGTTGCGGCTTGCCTTCGGTTAAGGTGCCGGTTTTATCTACCGCCACCACCTGCGCTTCCTGTAACAGCTGCAAGGCTTCGCCTTTACGGAACAGAATGCCCATTTCTGCCCCACGTCCAGTGCCGACCATAATCGAGGTTGGAGTGGCCAGCCCCATAGCACATGGACAGGCAATAATCAGCACCGCTACAGCATTGACCAGACCAAAGGTCAGCGCCGGTTCAGGACCAAAAATCAGCCAGACCAGAAAGGTCAGCACAGCCATTAGCATTACGGCTGGCACAAACCACATGGTGACTTTATCGACCAGCGCCTGAATGGGCAGTTTGGAGCCTTGCGCCTGCTCGACCATGCGGATAATTTGCGCCAGCACCGAATCTGCCCCCACCGCAGTTGCGCGGATGCTCAGGCTGCCATTCTGGTTGATGGTGCCGCCCACCACGGCGCTGCCTGCCATTTTTTCTACTGGCAGCGGCTCTCCGCTAATCATCGATTCATCGACATAACTGCGGCCGTCCAGCACTTCCCCATCCACCGGAATCCGCTCTCCTGGGCGGATATCGACCTGCATACCCGAGCTGACTTCAGCCAGCGGCACTTCCACACTTTGGCCATTACGTACAATGCGGGCGGTTTTTGGCTGCATGCCGATCAGGTGCTGAATTGCCTGCGAGGTGCGGCCTTTGGCTTTGGCTTCAAAATAGCGTCCCAGCAAAATCAGGCTGACAATCACCGCGGCAGCTTCAAAATAGACATTGACCGTGCCTTCCGGTAACAGCTGTGGCATAAAAGTCGCCACCACCGAAAAGCTGTATGCGGCCAGGGTTCCGACTGCCACCAGCGAGTTCATATCCGGCGCGAAACGCAGCAAGGCCGGAATGCCTTTTTGATAAAAACGCCGGCCCGGAAATAGCAATACCAGCGTGGTCAACACGAACTGCAACAGCCAGCTCGGCATCTGCCCGATCTGATGCATGACCCACATATGAAAAGCCGGAATTAAATGCGAGCCCATTTCCAGCACAAATACCGGAATGGCCAGCACCAGGGAAATTAACAGATCACGTTTTAGTTGCTGCTGCTCGCTGGCTTTCTGATCCGCCTGTTCAGTGGTGGTCGTGGTCTGCAGCTGGGCATCATAACCAGCCTTACGGATGGCCTGAATCAGTTTATCGGCACTGACCGTAGTATCAGCTTCGACCCAGGCCTGCTCAGTGGCCAGATTGACATTGGCTTGCTGCACACCCGGCACTTTTTTCAGGGCTTTTTCTACCCGCGCCACGCAGGAGGCACAGGTCATACCGTCAATTGACAATTCGATGGGTGCCGCGACGACCACATCATAACCGGCACGCTCAATGGCTTTGACCAAAGCGGCCCGGTCAAGTGGTGCGGAAGATTCCACCACGGCCTGTTCGGTGGCCAGATTGACATTGGCCTGCTCGACCCCATCCACTTTTTTTAAGGCTTTTTCCACCCGGCCTACGCATGAAGCACAGGTCATGCCCTGAATAGACAATGTTTCACGAAAAACAGCAGATGAATTTGAGATGCTCATGCCCTACCTCGGCCAATACCCGGATTTCCCTACAGCATACAGATTGACATCATGGGAAGGTCAAGTCTCTGCGCATAAAAATTTGGCTTGACCTTCCCATCATGACAAGCTTTAAACTGAAAGCATCTTCACATGACTCATGGAGCATCTTAATGAAACTGCATATTGCCAATATGACTTGCGGCGGCTGCGCCCGCGGTGTGACAGCCACCATTCAGGATGTGGACCCGAATGCCAAAGTTGACATTGATCTGGACAGTAAAATCGTGACCGTTGACAGCAGTGCCAGCGTAGATCAGCTGGTGGCGGCGCTGAATGAAGATGGTTTCCCGCCAGAAGTGCAATAATTTCCAGGCACTCTCAAAACCGCTACTGTCCAATACACTGCTAGCGTCAAATAAAATCGCCTCCGTGATGCGGGCATCAGGGAGGCGGCAAAAGACGAATGACCTATAACGGACAACGGGACATGCAATAGGTCATTCTAAACCGGACAAAAAAACAAAACACGCTTAAACTTAAATATGCTTAAACAGCGCCGAACGGGCCGAACCGGATGCCCCATCGGCCGCACTCAGGAAGCGCTCGGTGTGGATGTCACGTTCAAACAGGCGGCTTTGCATTAAGGTTGAAATCGCGGCATCAATCATCACCGGTGGACCGCATAAATAGGCTTTGTGACCACTGCATTTGTGTTCAAAATAATCCGCCACTGCTTCATGTACATAGCCGTTAAAGCCAGTCCATTGATCTTCCGCCTGCGCGGCATTCAGCGCCGGAATATAACGGAAGTTCGGATAGTCCTTGACCAGCTGCTCAAACAGTTCGCGGTTATACAGTTCGCTTAAATCTCGCGCGCCCTGGAACAGGTAAATAATCCGGCTATCGCCCTGTTCCAGCAAGTCCAGAATCATGGATTGTGGGCTGGATAAACCCGAACCGCCAGCAATAAAGATTACATCCTGATCATCGGATTTACGTACAAAGAATTGTCCATACGGCCCGGACAATTGCAGTTCTTCACCCACACTCAGTTCCTCATGCACATAACTGGTGGCGGTGCCACCTTCGACCTTACGGATATGCAGTTCGATAATACCGGCTTCACTTGGCGCATTGGCAATCGAGAAAGCGCGCGTGCCCTCAACACCCGGAAACTGGATATTGATGTATTGCCCGGCCTGAAACTGCATTGGACGGTCAATCTGCAAACGCAGACCTTTAATAGTCGGTGACAGGTCTTTTATTTCCAGCACCGTGGCCTGATAATCTTCCACCAGATAGCCCATGAAATCTTCATCTTCATCGACATCGGCTTCAATAATCATGTCAGATTCCGGTTTGCAGCAGCAGGCCAGCACCTTGTTTTCTTCACGTTCGATATCCATTAAGGC
The DNA here is from genome assembly GCF_013418895.1 of Acinetobacter sp. YH12116. Classification (NCBI taxonomy): domain Bacteria; kingdom Pseudomonadati; phylum Pseudomonadota; class Gammaproteobacteria; order Moraxellales; family Moraxellaceae; genus Acinetobacter; species Acinetobacter sp. YH12116. The sequence continues at coordinate 281,975 of NZ_VPBE01000001.1, forward strand.
AAACGGCGATGCCTCTCCAACATCATAAAAACCGTCCGTGACCTGGACTTTGCAGGTGCCGCAGGTGCCATGCCCGCAGGCAAAGGGTAACCACACGCCTTGACGTAAAGCGGCATCGAGAATGGTCTGGTCTTCTTCCACGTCAATGGTGGTGCCAATCGGTTCAATGGTAACTTGATAACTCATGCGCATTCTCCTTAAACGTGGGCATCCTGATAGCCTTTTAGTTCCGGGCTGACAAAACGCAGCAGGGATTTGTGGTCAAAGCCTAGCTCGGCCAGTGTTTTGGAAAAATCGGTCTGTAAAGGTTCATGGTTTAACACAAACTGCACCGTTGACCAGTCCAGCTGCTCAAAGTCGGGATGCTGATGAAAACCGGCCTGAATCTGCTGATCGATCAGATCCTGCAAGGTCTGCTGCGGTGACACCACAAAGGCATGAGCCGCACAATATAAGGTGTGATGATCCCAGCCAATATACAACAGCATGTTGTCGCCATAGTGATGCTGGGCATCGCGCGGTTCGAATTGATAATGGTCTTGAATTGCACGTACAGTCATGAGAAATCTCCTAATTCCTTGAGCGGGTCATTGGCAGCAATGACCCAATTCCATTTTTTATGCGGCGTCGCCTTTCCATTTTTTCCAGCGCTGCTGATCTGGCGAGCCTTCAATGTCCAGGTTGTCTGCACCGACATTGAAGTGATAATAATCACGCAGGATGCTCTCCAGATCTGGCCCGCCACAGTTGCCCTGTAAAATCTGGTTCACTGGCAGCCAGGCCTGAATATATTTTTCCGGTTCACGTTCAAAGATGTCGTGGCAGCCATCGGAACAGGTGTGATAACGCTCGCCCTGATAGATGCTGTCGCGATAGCTGAACATGGTCGGGTCGCCGCCCATTTCAGTAAAGGTCATTGGAATCTGGCAGACCTGACACAATTGAGGTAAACCGGCGCTATAGAAGCGTTTGCCTTCGGCTTCCATCTTGCGGGCCAGTTCCCAGCGTGGACGATAATATTTGTCAAAGGTGTCCGGATATTTGGCCGACAGCCAGTCCATTTCCTCATCGGTTGGAATCCAGGTGTGGAAACCGGCTGCATGACCAAAGTTATAAAAAATCCACCAGGCCTGATGCGACACATGCTCTTTTTCTTTCTCGATCACTTCCGAATATTTCGGCATACGGATGCCATAACGGCCCAGGTCTTTAAACAGTGCCCCGCCCGCTTCTTCAAAGTAGGTTTCCCAAGCTTCTTTCCAGGACATGACTTTATTTGGCAGCATGTAGTCCATCATCATGCCAACAATTGATAATAAGCGTGTGCCGCGCCAGAACCATTTATCAATCCATTCCTGCACAATTGGCACGTTATCTTCATGCTGTTCCAGCAGGAATTTGACAATTTCCAGGCCCAGGGTCATGTGACGTGCTTCATCGGACTGGGCACTAAAACCAAAAGTCACGGTGGCCATATCACCGTTATAGGCCGCGCCAGACATAAACGGCACAAACAGCAGGTTGGTTAGCACATATTCAAAGGCAAAGCTGATCGCCAACAGGAATTCAAATGGCCCGGCTGAACGCGCATCTTCAAAGAATGATTTAGGCACAGATAAATACCAGACCCGATCATGCATATGCGCCCAGTCCTGAAAGCCATCAAAGAACTTGTTGTAATGGCTCATGGCATGAATCTGGGTCTGTACATGACGCAGCTCATCAATCGACTGCATTTGCGAAGCAATCCGCGCACCAATGCCACTGAACTGACGGCCGACATGGGCATAACCCTGATAGGCCTGATATTCTAGCGGTGTAACCGCAGTTAAAAACAGTTTAATGGCATTTAAATAACGTTCATTGGAGACATTCATCTGACCGTTGTTCTGCGCGAATGCATCAAAAATGGCATAGAGTTTTTTCTCTTTTTCGGCCTGATATTTCCAGTAGGCATCCATGGTTAAACGGAACGGATCTTCCCATTTTGACCAGTCGGTAATTTTAATGCCTTCAAATTCTTCATACGGAAATGCGGCTTTACGGTCGGCATAGGAAAAATCCCAGTCCAGATCACGGGTCAGCATCCGGTAACGGTCTTTGGCATTCAGTTTTTTCTGTGCAGTTTTGGCTTGTGTATTCATCTTGATCATCCTGTTCAATTTTCCCAGTGCAGGCACTCAGGCCTTGGCATGTTGTCTGTTTAATTCCATTTCAGCTGGAAGCTGTCATCATCTTCCTCGACATTGCCGCCCAGAGTAATCATGTTGAGCTGTAATTCCTGGATGTCCCAATCCTGACCCAGTTTTTCCGACACGGTTTCAGCCCGTACAATCAGACCGGTTTCGCTTTCAATGCGGATCATGGCCGGTAAATACTGGATGCTGGCATCCGGGTTATCCTGTTCAATCGCTTCGACGATATAGCGTGAAGTGTCGTTATCTTGCAGGGCTAAATAAACTTTTGAGCTCATGAGGCATCTCCTTATGCGGCTGAGGCGTGTTGAATCTGTAAACCGGCTTTCTTGCAACGTTCCTGAATCAGGTTCATGGCAGATTCCACCGATGCACTACCCAGTGCGAGCGTGGCCCAGCTAGAAAAGGCCTGTTCCACTTGGGGCAGCAGTTCTTCAATCCAGCCCTGAATCAGCTGCTGGTTATGCTCCGATTCTGCGACTGCAGTTTTAAACACACTGTCAGACCATTTACGTAAATCGTTCAGGCAGTCCTGCATAAACTCGGTCAGCATGGCAATATCGCGTGCGCCCTGCTCGACCAGCCATTGATCCAGCTCGCCATACACCAGCTGCTGCAACATGCTGTCGATCATCAGGTTTTGTAATAAAAACAGTTTGAACCAGTCCTGCTCGGTCAGGCTGACTTCACATAAACGGCGCAGCGGCTGCCAGGCGGCATCTTCCATCCAGGCAGTTTTGGCGTGCTGCAAAGCCTCACCACGATTGCCATCGAGCAGCAAACCAATTCGTGACAGATACTGCGCCATGCCCAAACGGTCCATTGCGGCAAAAATACAGGCCTGGGTGATAACCGTGCCATAGCCATAGGCACTGCCCGACATCATGTGCAGATTGGCAGTCTGTTCGACATAACGAAATGGCAACAGGCACTGCATCAGTTTTTGCTGGACTGCCTCGGACAGGTTCGCCACCAGTTCGCGCTTTTCAAAAAAGGCATAATTGCTTTCGGCAATATCCTGCAAACGCGCGCGATGCTGCACATAGGCGCCATAATAAAACTGGCGCGGATCTTTAAAGGCATACCAGTCCTGCATCAGCAGTGCGGTATGGGTTGGATCATTTAAGGTTTTTTCCGGTTTCCATAGCGGACGATAATGGAAATTGGCCGCCGCCTGCACATCAAAGCTGACTTCCTGATAACGTGTGGCCGGCTTGTTGCCAAAACGGCGTTCAATATAGGCATAGGTCTGGCGGATGGGTTCAACGCTGGACGTTTTAATTTCTAAAGTCATCATTATCTCCTTATCGACTTAAGACTGATCTTCTTGATCTGACAGATACTGTGTCGGGCGCACCATGCTCGGTTCTACGCCATAACGCCATTTATCTTCCTGGGCATCATTCCAGGCCTGTTGTGCGGCGCTCATTTCCACCACCTGATGCATGGCACAAAATTCCTGGAAAGCCTGCTGGGGCAGAACCAGCTCGACAAATAGCGTCGGGTCCTGAATGGCAAAATCAAATTCGACAAATTTGGCCTGTGGATCACCGGTAATCCGGATGTATTTGGTCAATGCCGTTGGGCGTGCAGTGTGCGTCATCATGACCTTCCTTTTTCATTGCCACCAAAATCATTTCAGTGTGGCAAGCACGGAGCTTGCAGCTTTATTTACTTAAAGCATTTCAAAAGGCGTGCCAACTTTTATAAATAATTGATATTTATATTTTTATTTAAATTGGCTTAAAAATACAGAGATGAGATGGACGAGAAATTTCATGTTTTGCTGAAAGATATTTTGCTGAATTTCAGCATTTGATGAACTTAAATGCATACTGAAGTTTTAGACATTTGTATATTGCTAAAATTTCAACCTATTGATTTATAATCACTATATTTAAAAGGTATAAGATTATGCACTTTAAATCCTCACCTCGATGGTCGGAATTGGTTAAGATCAACCCATGCTTGTGACTTGCCAAAATGGATGATTGGCTATGCCCCATACCCAGGACCTTAAACACTACAAACAGCTGCTGGAACACAATCAGGACATTCAGGATCTGCTCGACAAAATCCAGTTTGATACCGAACACGGTCAGATCTGGTTTGAAGAAAACCGGATGCTGCTGATTCATAGCGGCATCATGGGCTATTTGCGCAAAGACCTGTATCAGATGCTGGGCTATGAACGCACCAAACACTTTTTTATCCGCTGCGGCTATCAGGCCGGGATGCGCGATGCCGAAGTCACCTCACGACTGCGCCCGAACTTAAATGAAGTGGAAGCCTTTATGGCCGGCCCGCAGATGCACGGTATTCGCGGCATGGTCCAGGTTACAGTCAATGACCTGCGTTTAAGTCATGACCAGCATCAGTTTTATGCCGATTTTAACTGGCTTAACTCTTTTGAAGCCGAAGTGCATTTATCTGAATTTGGCGCAGCCGATGAACCGGCCTGCTGGATGCTGCTCGGTTATGCCTGCGGCTATAGCAGCTATGTGATGGGTCAAACCATTATTTATCAGGAAACCCATTGCGTGGCCAAAGGCGATGACTGCTGCCGGATTATCGGCAAACCGCTGGCCGACTGGGAAAATGCCAATGAACTGATCCGCTTTATGTCACCCGATCCGGTGTCGGACAAGATTATTGCCTTGCAGGCAGAGCTGAACCAGCTGAAACAGACCATCTACACCGATGCTGAAGCCGACTACACCATGTTTAATGCTATCGGTGAATCGGCGGCCTATCGCAAGGTCTGCGACCTCCTGAAAAAGGCCGCAGGCAGTAAAGTCGCAGTCCTGCTACAGGGCGAAACCGGTGTCGGTAAAGAAGCCTTTGCCCGCGGGATTCATCAGGCCAGCCAGCGCCGCCAGCAACCGTTTGTCGCAGTCAACTGTGCCTGTATTCCTCCCGACCTGATTGAAGCCGAACTGTTCGGGGTGGAAAAAGGTGCCTATACCGGCGCCAACCAGTCACGTGCAGGCAAGTTTGAACGCGCAGATGGCGGCACCATTTTTCTGGATGAAGTGATTGAGCTGTCACCGCGGGCGCAGGCCGCTCTGTTACGCATGTTACAGGAAGGCGAATTTGAACGGGTTGGTGATTATCAGACCCGCAAAGTAGATGTGCGTATTGTCGCCGCCACCAACGAAGATCTGGAACAGGCAGTCAAAGCCGGACGTTTCCGTGCCGATTTATTCTATCGGCTGAATATTTTTCCGGTACAGATTCCGCCACTGCGCGAGCGCCGTGAAGATATTCCGCTACTGGTCAATCATTTTCTGAAACGCTTTGAAAACCTGTATGGCAAAACCCTGCCTGGCCTGAGTGACAAAGCCAAAAATTATGTGATGAGTTATGAGTGGCCCGGTAATATCCGTGAACTGGAAAACCTGCTAGAACGCGCCACCTTACTGACCGATGACCAGCAGGAAATTAAACTAAGCTGCCTGTTTCCGCAGTTAAAGCAGCAGGCTGAAAATTCAACCTCCCCCCATTCAATTGAGACCCTGTTGACCGAGGATTTTTCTTTGGAACGGCATGAACAGGAAATTATTCTAACCGCCATGCAGCGCAGCCAGCAGAATATTTCTGAAGCGGCACGTTTACTGGGGATTAGTCGGGCAACGCTGGATTACCGGTTAAAGAAATATCAGATGGTTTAAAGTTTTTACCTCGTCCTAACCAAAATTTTATTTTAGTTATACTCTTAGAATCTAAGTACTTTATAAAAAGTAAGCCGATATATTGATGGTACGACTAATCAGTTTACTTTAGAAATAAAGTGAATATCAGTTAAATATTGATATTTAATAAAATATGATAAATATATTCTCACTTTTAAACCAACTTATCAATAAAAATCATATTCACTCTATTAAGAAAAAATTAAAAAAAAAATAAGAAAAACTCAATCACCTTTATAATCTCTCAAAAAACTATAAGTTTTCTCCATTAGAGAAAGTTTAGTTAAATTACCAACTCCACTATTATAGTGCACTAAAGTTTTATCCAGATTATTCATAAAATCATAAAATGACCTAGCAAACACCATAGCCTCATTATTTTCAATTAATTCAATATTTAAATTACTGTTATGTAGAGCAATATTCAGAAATGGTTGATCACCATATCTCCTTTCAAGAAACCTGTAATTAATTACTCTTTCAAAAATAGGTTTTACTTTATTTAAATTATTAATAACAAAAAAACCTGAGTTTACAATATTTTGATAATTTACAATATTAAATTTAAGCATGTAATCCAACCCAAACCAAGGACTTCTATTTTTTAAAATTGTATTCCTTTCTTCAAAGGAAAACTCATTATATGCCACTATATCACCACCTGCTAATAAAGAATAAAGCAAGTCCTCTATTGGATTAATAGTCAATATATCAGAATCAAAGTAAATTATTGAGCTATATTTGCTAAAAACATCCTCATACAAATAATATCTATTAAATATACCGTATCTAAAATTAATTAAACTAAATTCAAACTTATTATTAAAATCCTTTGTATACAAAATAGCTTTATCAATATTATCTGTTTTTATTAAAATATCACCAGAATACCTCCCAAAAACTATCAGTGATCTTAATGCATACTTAAAACATTCAAAATATTCATCCCCACCATAAACACAAAAATAAATTAATAAATTACCCTTCTTAAAACTTACTGTTTTAAAAATAGTTTTATATTTGAGACTCCCCTCATCTTCCTCAAAAACGCCTGCAGGTAAGTACGATGGGGTAATTATATGAGATCCTAATCTTATATGTATTTTATCTTCATGTAACAATAACTCATATTTTTTTAATAAATTACCATTCCTATCTTGAATTTTTTCTTTTATTATTTGATTAACAAAGTTAAGTACTGCCGAGTCTAGTATATAAATTTTCTCCCATTCTCTACATACTGTTGCATGAAAATTAGCTTTCCCATCTGGAAAAACAGTGAGATAAAGGTTTCCCTTTTTTACAGTTAAACAGTTTTCAGATAAAAAATTTATTTCTAAATTTTTATCACTTATAAAATCCCAAAAACTTATACCATTAAGATCTATAGGTTTTAAATGATGTGAAATAGCTTGATCCATAAATTTATCAACTCACAAGGGCTTTGTTGCACAAAGATTTCATAACTATATGATTTTAGAAGTTTTGATTATTTTTTGATCCAAAATTAAATTTATTTAAATCAGATGCTTACATATTTATGCAACAAAGCCACTCACAAGTTAAAGCCTTGTAATAAATTTTCAAAGTTTAAACGCTTCAAATCTTTAATTAATTGACTTACCTCTTGATAAGAGTCTTTCTTAATTAAGTTTTGATAATTACTTAATTGATGAATTACTTTTTCCACTAAACCTCTATTTGCATTTCTAATTAATAATTTAAATGCAGCATAACTTTGCTCAAAGTACTTCAATTGGAAGGCATTAATACACAACTCATAATGACACCAAAACTTGTATATATCTTTATTTATAAATAGCCTATTCCCAACAGGAATATTTAACTTTTGAGCTTTTTCTGCATAGCACAAAGCTAAATTATAGTTTTTATTCCAATTGTTTAGTCTTGCTAAATGATACCAACACTCTGCCCGTTGTGCATCTACATTTACCCCACATTGCCACGCATATAAAGCTTCCATAATTTTATTCTGTTTTTCATAGAGTAACCCTAAGCGCATAAAACTAATATAAATTTCTTCTTGCCAATCTCCTAGCTTAGTACGTTGCTCATACCATTTTATTGCTTGTTCGTGTAGCCCGGCATCTTGATATGACTGCGCACAATAAAATGTATAGCGTGCGGTTAAATCAGGATCAGTACCTTGAAGAATTGCATCTTCTAAAAGCTTTGCATCCTTTAAATATTTATTTTTATCTAAACTTCGATGGCCTTTTCTGCCTGAAATGACAGTATATTCACCCTTAATAGGTATACTTGAATGTTTTCCATCTTTTGTAATAAACTCATGCAAAACCCCACGCCAATAAAAGCCACTATTATTTTTTATGAGTAGTTTTCTACTATATTTTATTGTAGTGTTTTCACTACTCATATTTAGGCTATAACTATCTGATGTTAGAACTTCAGGTAAAATAAAATCACCCTCAAACCTATCGTCGGCATCAAAAAAAAGTACATAATCTGCTTTACCCTGACATGCTTGTAAAGCAATATTTCTGTTATGCCCAAAGTTTTTCCATGGTTCATTTATTATTTCGCCTGGAATATTTTTCTTTTTAAAAAACTGTTCAATTAAATTAACCGTATTATCTGTAGAACCTGTATCTGAAATCACCCAATAATCTAGCTTTATATATTGGTATATGTTTTCTAAAGTTTTCTCTATAATATGACTTTCATTTTTAACAATCATGTTTAAACAAATACTGCTCATAACCTAGCCCTAAAATAATAAAATCTGTACAAAAATAGGAGGGTCCATAGACCCTCCTATTGATTACAACCTATTAGAATTTAAACAATAAACTGCTGATTGTTCACTAAAGTTGTCAAGTCAGTCTCAACACCTTTTAGTACAACTAGATCAGCAGATTGATACTGGCTATTATCTGCACCATCACGGTCGATACTAATAATTGTATCGAATTTACCATCGGCATCAATGTCTTCATTGCGAGTTGTCAGGTAATTATTTAAGTCACCATCAAAATCTACTAACAAATCACTAATGTCGATTTTGTCAGCTTCAGGATTGGTTAAAGTATCGCCTACAGTAAAGTCAGTCCAAGTATCTGTCCCGTTACCGCCAAGATCATCTTGAAGATCAAATATACTGAAAATAACTGTATCTGAACCTTCACCCATAGTGAAAGTATCGAATGTATTGCTACTTTCAACAACATCATCTGTACGTGAACCAATTACATCTTTACCAACATTAATTTCTATAGTCGATACATCAGAATCACCAGTTGGTGAAACAATCTCATACACAAAGATCTCCTTACCACCTCCTTTGCCATTTGGAGTGTAGGTAAAGCTGCCGTCAGTTCGAACTGTTAAATCACCATATTGACCATAAACAATGACTTCCTGAGCTATCTTGGCAGGATCAAGACTTAATACTTTATTACTAAACTTAACAATGGTTTGAGCACGTAAATCGTCTGGATATAAATCATTGTCTAAGAAATTACCAGTGATAGCATGAGTACTATAATCCTCAGTCACTACAGGCCCCCACTGATCCACAGCCTGATTATAGACTTTGACATCATAACCGTAAGAAATTGATGATCCGACTTGTTCTTCAATACGTAAAGTTAGACGGTAGTCTGCAGGATCAATATCTTGCAAGGTCAACGAAAGTTCAGCTTGTGGATTACCAACACTATTAGCTGACTTCACCGTGGTAAGTACCTCATTACCATCAACGGTTGAAACTGTAGATAATACATAAGACATTTGAACTTCATATCCAGCTACTCCTGTTATATTCAACAATCCTGTAAAGTAGAAATCTAAACCTTTTGAAACTCCATCAGCTACAGTAAAGTCAATATCTTTTGTCCAATAATGAGGATCCCAAATACCTTTCGCTGGGACATTATTTTGATTTGTATCAATATCTACTGATTCTGAGAAATAAACAGTATCGAATTCATTCGTCAACGCAACTGTTGTATAGAATTCCTCTCCCGAACTATTTAAGGTATCAGCTTTAGCATCTACTGTGCCAAGCTTGACATTCAAAATAGCCACCTCAGTTTGACCTGTGGATGGATCTTTCGTGATGTAACTAAAGGTATCAATTACGCCATAATTTGGCGATTCAACCGTATTATCGACTGTATAAGTGTAACTACCATCAGCTTGGACAACCAAACTACCATATTGTCCCTCAATTACCTGACCAGCAACATCAATCTCTTGACCTTCAATCAGATACAGTTGATTACCTGCTGGAATATCCAATGTTCCTGTGACACTGCCTTCATAATCGGATGGATGATTATAATCATATGCAGTAGCACTCTCGGCTGTTAGGGTACTTCCACCCACAGCTGTTATACCAGCTGTTGTGAGGTAAGCGACATACTCACCCTCAGCAAAAGTAACTGTCGTCGGTGTGTTATAAATACCTCCTAATGGAATTCCAAGCACAGAAAGTGGAACAACCAAGAATCCCTCATTCGAGTAATAGAGCTCGTATTGTCCTGTAGTTGCATTTTTTCTATAAATTACCAAATCAGATATATTACCAGCACCAACTACAGCACCTCCTGTAGCACTGAATAATATATCTACAATTTGGCCTTGTTGAACCTTAATATCTAGACCAGGCTTGCTAGCAATTACATTCGCATCAACCACATCACCCAATCCAAGACCAACCACACCAAAGCTTGTTGTATTATCATCCCCATCGGTAATAGGGTTCAACGCTGAGAGATTTGCATAAGTCGTGGTAGTTGGAGTTACCTCTAGCATCGCAACGACTGTATTAATATCTTGATTTGATGGAATATAGTCTAAAGTTATATTCAACTGTGCAGTACTGGTCTGACCTATGACTGGATCATAAATTGTATATTCAAAGCTATCTACATCACCATAATTGAAGATTTTGGTGTTGTTTGCTGTATATACATAGTCACCATTTGCGTAAATAGTCAATGAACCATAATCACCTAATATCACGGTACCCTCAGATACCTGGTCATCCTGAACAATTTTTCCATCAACAGAAATGACATAAGTTACATCAAGATTTGGACCATTATCTTTTGTTTCAGCTCCTAAATTAATATCTGTGATGACATTACCAACAGCCTGTCCATAAACAGCCGTAGGATTACCATAATCTAAAAGTAAATCTTGAGTAGTTTCTAATGTGTATCCAAATAAAGCATTGACACCACTTGAAGGTTCTAATAATGCAATATATTGACCTTCATCGAAGGTATAAGTTAATTCATCAGATACACCACCTAATAATGCCACACCAAACCACTTTTCTTCTTGGTGAACAAGCTCATAGTCTCCAGATATCTCATTCAGTTTATAAATGAATAGATCGAAATCTGTAAGCACTTGTACACCGCCAGAACTGGCTTTAAAAGTCATCTCGCGTTTAGTATCACCCGAAACACTTATGTCAAAACGGTTTGCAGGATCAATTGCTCCTAACTCAAGTACACTACCCAAACCAACATATGCGACATTGACTACCGTCACACTATCAAGAGCCTGCTCCTGTATGCTAGGGTCAACCATTAGAGTCAAATTCACATCATCATTTTGAGCGGTTAAGAACCTAACTTCTCCACCATCTATATTGATAGTTAGAGTTGTTGACTGCTGAACTGCACCATTTTGAACTGTATAAGTAAATACATCTGTTTTACCAACCGTAACAGTCTCAGGATTTAGCTTATAGCTATAACCGCCATCCTGTGTAATGGTTAACACACCATATTTACCCATAATTTTTGTCGGTGTATCAGCAATGACATCCAATTCCTGATTTTGAGTTTCATCCACTAAGCTGTTTGCTATTTTTAAAACAGTTAAATCAGTAGCTCCACTAAAGTCATTAAATAGTACATTCCCTTCAGCTGTCGCATCCTCTATATATGTTTCGGAATGTGTAATTTGAGCTTGTACATTTCTCAAAACATCCAAAGTCGATGAAACTAGAGGAGCAACCACGCTATCCACTAACAAGTCAACAAATCCAACGGTTTGCTTCACTACAGGTAAGCTTAAAATAGTCTCAAGCAAAATACTCACTGGTGCAGTTAAAACATTCACTCCCTCTAAGATGTCCTCTAATAAATTTACTAAGGCTTCTGTTGATGGACTGTCAGGATTCAATATCTGAGCAACTGTCTCCAATAATGCTTGTTGGTTTTGCTGACCAAGTAATGTACCTTCTCCACCTAAATGACTTAACTCAATATCTTTCAATAATTGTGTTAAATCACTTTCAGAAACATAGGTACTGATACGATAATCACTTTCAGGTAGCCCATGGAAAGTAACACTATAGTTGTTGCTCGCATCAACTGCACCTAAGGCATATTGGGTCCCCAAAGATGCTACCACTCCAGTGCCAGTGAGTGGTGCAGACATATATACTTCCCATTCATCTGTAACTTCATTTTTTCTTTCTAAAACTACACCATAAGATTTAGCTACAGTTAACAATGACAAATCACCAAGTTCTACTTTTACCTCTCCTATTGATTCAGAATTCTCCTGAAGTTTATTTGGTGCATCACCAATCGTAAATACAGAACCTGTTTGAAGATCATTATTAACAGATTGATTGACACCTAACACATTTAAGAATTGCTCTGATTCGACTGTAATAGAGTCACTTACTTCTGTCTTTAAAATAGTTTCAAGTTCCAATACGTCTGGAATAGCAGAGCCACCTGCGATAGCGGTTGCTGGATCACTCTCATTTCCGGATGGATCAGTTGCAACTGCACTCACTGTACTGCCATCTTCAACTTGATCACCTGGAATAGTTGAGCTGCTTTCACCTGCTGGAATGCTTGGTACCACAGTTTCATTATCTGAAGTCCAGCTTCCATCCTCA